>NZ_JACRSU010000001.1:357848-715696 GCF_014384785.1 Congzhengia minquanensis | reverse complement strand
AAGGGTAGTTTCCATTCTTTCGGCGAACAAAACGGTAAGCGATGGCGCTGGAGCGGTGTTTGGCAGAATGATGGACTATATCAGTGAAAACCTGACGCAGGATTTTACGCTGGACGATATGGCGGAACGCCTATCAGCCTCCAAGTTTTATTTGTGCCACCTGTTTAAGGAGAAAACAGGCACCTCGGTTTATCGTTATCGTCAGGAGCTGCGGCTTTCCAAAGCAAAAAAACTGCTGCTTGAAACAGAATTTTCCTTAGGGGACATTGCAGAGCAAAGCGGATTTTGCGACCAGAGCTATTTTACAAAGCTGTTTAAGCTTTTAGAAAACATAACGCCCACAGAATATCGAAAGCTAAACAAATAAAAGAAAACGGAACGCAAACTGCGTTCCGTTTAATTTTTTTTGCAGGAATTAAAAATCAACTTCTGTGCCGTAATAAATGCAGGTAAATAACTGTTCCATCTGCTCCGGCGTAATTTGCCTTGGGTTCGAACCTGTGCAGGCATCGCCCACAGCGTTAGCCGCAATGTCTTTCAGTTTAGCTTTAAATTCGGCCTCTTCCACACCGAAATCCTTCATGGTTTTCGGTATTCCAAGCTGTGCGTTAAAGCATTCAATCTTTTCGATCAGCGCGTTAATTAACGATTTTTCAGAAAGACCGGAAAGGCCAACCCGTTTTGCAATTTCCGCATAGCGGCTGCTTGCAACAGAGTCTTTTGCGTTATACTTGATAACATAGGGCAGATACATAGCGTTTGCGCACCCGTGGGGAATGTGGCCGGTTGAGAACGCCGCGCCTGTCTTGTGGGCCATGGAATGAACAATGCCCAAAAGCGCGTTTGAAAATGCCTGGCCTGCCAAACACTGCGCATAGTGCATTTGTTCCCTTGCGTGCATGTCGCCGCGGTAGGATTCCGGCAGATAGTCGAACACCATTTCAATGGCTTTTATAGCCAGCGGGTCGGTGAAGGGGGAGTTCAGCGTAGAAACAAACGCTTCAATGGCGTGTGTCAGCGCGTCCATTCCCGTATATGCCACCTGTTTCGGCGGCAGAGTTTCAACCAAATCGGGATCTACAATTGCAACGTCGGGGGTAATTTCAAAATCTGCCAGGGGATATTTAATGCCCTTTGCATAGTCTGTGATAACAGAGAACGCCGTAACCTCGGTTGCCGTGCCGGAGGTTGAAGGAATTGCGCAGAATTTTGCCTTTGTGCGCAGTTTCGGGAAGTTAAACGGTGTGCACAGCGCTTCAAACGTGGTGTCGGGATATTCATAAAACGCCCACATTGCCTTTGCCGCGTCAATGGGGGAGCCGCCGCCGATGGATACAATCCAATCCGGCTCAAAATCCATCATCGCTTTCGCGCCCTTCATAACCGTTTCAACAGACGGATCCGGCTCAACGCCTTCAAATAGGGTAACCTCCATGCCCGCTTCCTTTAAATAGTCCTCGGTTTTTTGCAGAAAGCCGCTGCGGCGCATGGAACCGCCGCCGGTTACAACAATGGCTTTCTTTCCAACAAGGTTTTTGAGTTCGGAAAGCGAACCCTTTCCATAAAACAGGTCTCTTGGTAACGTAAATCTTGCCATAATGATGGCCTCCTTTAATAATAAAATATGTTTAATTGTTATTTTTTTAACGATTTCAAACATATTATATCATTCATCTTTTACAATTTCAACCCTTTTTATAAAAATTGTTAAATTATTCACAATTTGGTAATGAAAGAAATGTCAAAACCTCCTCTTTACTAGGAACAGACACACTTGCGCCAAACCTGCTCACCGCGATGGCCGATGCAGCGGACGCATAGCGAACGCTTTCTTTTAAGGTTAATCCGCGGCAAAGACAAGCACAAATCCCGCCGATAAATGTGTCGCCTGCGGCGGTGGTGTCTACCGCAGTTACGCGAAATGCCGGCTGAAAAACAACCTCGCCGCCATACCGAAACGCAGAGCCCTGGGCCCCCAGGGTAATAACGGGCTGTTTTATGCCCATTTCCTCCAGTGCGCAAATTGCTTTTTTCACCTGCTCTTTTCCGCTGATTTCGAACCCAACCACCTGTGACGCTTCAAATTCGTTGGGGACAAAAAGGTCCACATTTAGAATAAGCGCACGGGACAAGGGCTGAAACGGCGCAGGGTTTAAAACCACCGTGCATCCGTGCTTTTTTGCCAGGCGCGCCGCCGTTTCCACAGCTTCCATGGGAATTTCCAGCTGAAGCACCACAATGTCTGCCGCTTGAAACAGTGCCTCGTTTGCCGCAATCATTTCTATTGTGACCAAACCGTTGGCCCCGGCGTCTAAAATAATGTGGTTGTCACCGCCGCAAACCGTTATTACCGCCACGCCGGTGGGGGCGTTATCGCACACCTTCACAGCCGGACACACGCCGGCCTGGTTTAAGTTAGAAATTGCCATTTTGCCGTAAACATCATCCCCCACGCAGGCCAGCATGGTAACGTCGCCGCCGCTTTTGGCAATGGCAACCGCCTGGTTTGCACCCTTGCCGCCGCAGATGGTGGAAAACCCGCTGCCCGACACGGTTTCGCCCAGGCTTGGAATTCGTTCCGTTTTTATCACCAAATCAATGTTAACAGAGCCTACCACTAAAATTTTGTTCAATTTCTTCTCTCCCTCCCTTTTGGGGTCAGTATATCAAAAAAAATTGGTTTTGTAAATAAAAATTTCTACGAAATTTGTGTTGCAATTTACACCCCGCTGTAATACAATTAAGAAAAACTTTTGAAAAGGAGTGGGGCACATGGAACTATGTTTTAATTTAGAATATTTATCAAAGGACATTGGAATATCCCAGGCTGTAAAAACGGTGAAAGAAGCAGGCTTTCATCTTTTAGACTACACGCCCGACGTAACCCAAAACTGGCGGGGAGATTTAGAGCAGACACAAAGCTGTTTTGAACGAAACGGCCTGTCTGTTTATCAGTGCCACGCACCCTTTAACCGATATCACCAATATGGCAGCGCGGAAAACCATAAAAAACTGGTAGATGAAAGCCTCAGCGCCGCAATTGAGCTAAGCGCAAGCTATTTGGTTGTGCATGGCGATGAATTTGACTTTGATCGCCTTGTTTATTCGCCGGAAGCTGCGCTGCGGTTTAACTATGAATATTTTGCGCCTGTGGTGGAACGGGCGGAAAAATACGGCGTTGGCATTGCCTTTGAAAATGTGTTTGAAGATATGGACGTTCCCAGAAACTGCTCAAAAACAGAGGATTTAAATGCGCTGATTGAAAAATTTCACTGCGACGCCGTTTGCTGTTGCTGGGATTTCGGCCACGGAGCAGTGTCTTACCAAGAGAAACAAAGCGAAGCCATTGAAAAAATGGGGAATAAAATCCGCTGTACCCATGTGCACGACAACTATTTGAATGCCGATTTACACCTGGTGCCTTATCTTGTGTTTCGACGTCATCTAAGCTATCTCTAATCCGTATTTTACTCGGTTTAAGCAGTAGCAAAAACACCCAGTTATTTTACTAAATTCTTTTCTTGTTCACTTTTATGTTCGCTTGTTCGGTGCTTTGTTCGTCTGTTCACTTTTTCACTGCTTATTTTTATGAATATTTAGATACCATCTTTGGCTTATCTTTAATATCATTGATTCTCAAATTTAATGTTGCTGATTAAACTGTGGGCGAGTCACCAGTACTCGTCCACAGTTTAAGGAGAAAACTTAAGCTCTCTGATTACGAATTTGATGCATTCGTCCCCTTACAACAGGACATTTAGCAAGTTCATGCATTTGACTTTCTGCTGAAGATTGGCACTCCCATATACGTTCAGTGTGAACGAAACATTCTTATGGCCTAAAATTTCTGACAACGATTTGATGTCAAACTCCGGGATTTCAATTGCTCTAACAGCGAACGTATGTCGGATTTCATGGAACTTCACCTTTTCCAGTCCATTGCGTTTAAGAAAGCGTGCGAAAAACTGTCTGTAGGTACGAGGTTCGGTTGGTTTAGTTTTGCCGGTCAAGAAGTAATGATTTGGGTTATCCGTGTAAAACTTCTTGATGATATTCATCAGTAACGAGGGTACGGGTATTATTCGTGCTGATGTTTTTGTTTTGGGCGATCCTATATGAAGATAAGATACGCCCTTCTTTTTGTCGTAGATGCGCTGGACAGTCTTGTTGATACTAATAGTTTTATCCGTCAGAGAGATGTCCCTCATCTGCAACCCGCAAAGCTCACCGATGCGCACACCGGTAAAAAGTGCAATGAGGATGCCAGCAGTCTTCCTGTTTAAGTCCATGTAGATGCACTGAATAAGCGCTTGCTCCTGATTCTTTGAGAGTGAAAACACCTTTTTGATACCCAACTCTTTCGGGTATTCGATGAGATCCCAATTCAGCAGTGGAATGACGCGCTCTTTGTAAGCGTACTCCATTGTCAATCTGAGAACAAGGATAACATCGCGGATTGTTTTTACTGTCAGTCCTCCAGAATTGTCCAACCTACCGGAATTGTAGAGATACGATATGTAACTCTGAATGTCCGCTTCGGTAATGCTGCCGATTTTACGCTTGCCAAAGTATGGAATTAAATGATTTTCGGCAATCAGCGTAAAGCTGGCGTGGGTTGACGGTGTGATCATTGGTTTCTTTTGATTTAACCAAGTGTTCAACAGCGTCTTGAATTGTGTGTTATTAGTCATTTTAATCACCTCCACGAACATTATCCGATGAAGGGCTAATCAAGGCGTTATTATCCTCAAGTAATGGTCTCGAAAAGCATCCGAAACTTCGGTTTCCGGGCTTTGATGAGCCATACAAACAATGTCGTATAGGTGACATTTATGCAGAAAGAAGTCAGCGCGGAGCATCTGATATGGAATTACTTTCTGTCACTATGAATGGTGGTGTCATGCCTCGTTCGGAGATCGAAGGCAAAGACAACTCAAGCGAAGACAAGAGCAACTATAAGATTGTCCTGACGGGTGATATGGTCTACAACTCCATGAGAATGTGGCAAGGAGCAAACGGCATATCACCTTGTGATGGAATAGTAAGTCCTGCATATACAGTTCTCAAGCCCAAATTTCCAATCAGTAACGGCTATTTTGCAGCTCTGTTCAAAAGCCCAAACTTAATCAATGAGTTTAGGAAGAACTCACAAGGCATGACTTCTGATACATGGAACTTGAAATACCCTCAGATTGAAACTATTAAAGTTTGTATTCCGTCTCTCTCTGAGCAAGAACGGATTGCTGATATGCTCGGTACTCTCCAAAAACGGATAGCAAAACAAGCGCAGCTTGTCGATAGTCTCAAGAAGTATAAAAGGGGACTTCTTTCCTTTACTTTTGAAGAAATGTCTATTTCAGACGATGCAGACTCAACAACCTATCTTTTTTCTGAGATTGCTCAGCGAAGAAAAGAAAAGTACAGTCCTGGCAGTAGGGTAGAATATCCTTGTATTGAGCTGGAGCACATTGAGCAAGGAACAGGCAGATTACTCGGTAGTGTGTCATCTACGACTCAGATCAGCATTAAAACAGTAGCAAAGACCGGAGATGTCCTCTTTGGCAAACTGCGCCCTTACCTGAGGAAGTTTGCGTTTGCGGAGCAGGATATGGTTTGCTCATCAGAGATATGGGCATTTGTCCCTTCAAAGTATGTGCTTCCGAAATACCTCTATTATCTCATTCAGACAGAGCATTTTCTGAGAGTTGCAAATATAAGCTCCGGCACAAAAATGCCCAGAGCTGAATGGGTAAACATAGAAAAGGAGTCTTTCGATATACCTTGTATTCCTGTCCAAGATAAAATAATCGCAGTTATGGAAGCAGTAGACAAAAGGATATGCGCATCAGACGATACTTTAAGTCTGCTCTTAAAAGTAAAGGAAGCCTTGTTGCAGCAGCTTTTTATATGAAGAGCTGCTGCAACAACGAGTTGCGCAGTTTATTTAGATTATCCAATTCTTTCTCACACGCCTCCACACGGTTGCTTATTACCTCAAGTACCTTAATTATGCGGTTTTGAGTTGCTGGATCTGGATAGGATATTTCAATCTTAGCGATTTCGCCTGCCTGAACATGAACAACAGACTTCCCCTGAGCAACACGGGCAATGCTCCCGTTTACAATGTGGTTAAGAATATAGCTCATTATCCTTCCATCAATTTTAGTGCTTCGGAAAATGTTTAGATCACCAGCAAGGATAACCCCCGGCAGCATAACACACGAAGCCGTGGAGATTTCTTCCGGTGTTTCCCCGGAAGTAGGTATAAGCACATCTCCCACCATGCTCTGATATACTTGATCGACTTCTGCCTCCGTTTTTCTGACAACGGTTGTAATTGCCTCATGGTAGGTTGTATATAATTCTCCGTACAGAATAAACGGAGTTCCTGTTTCAGATATATCGGCTTTGGACAATGGCGCACCCTTGATAAAAGAACCAAGATTTCCGATGGTATCATGCCTCCATTGAACTCCGCTTAGCTTACAATGCTCTGGTGTTAAAAGCGAACGAACGACACCCCTTTTATACTTCTTGAGACTATCGACAATTTTCCTCTGAGCATCAATTCGATTGTCCAGCATGGTAAGAAAATCTACAAGTCTTTGTTGCTCATTAATAGAAGGAAAAATCACTGAACCTGTCAGCACAAAAGTGTTATTTACCTTCATATCATGCTTTGCTCCAATATTGACCAGCGGCTTGAGGAATTTGTTTAGCCTAAAATCATTTGAAAAATAAAGGTCAACAAACTTTGGTATGACAGTGGTTGAGGGATGATATACAGCATAAAGGGTAGACACTATGCCCGGAACACCTTTATTTGCTTTGATAATTCCGTAAGGATTTGCTTTTAGAGGACTCTTTGTATATACAATATCACCTGTTTCAACTACATGGTAATCAGCAACACTCTCGCCGGCGAATGAGCGTCCTTGAAAGGCTATTTGATTTACAATACCATATTCACCGGAAACCGAAAGAACATCCTCTTTTCCGAATATCAGTTTTTTATTGCGATCTGTGTTCTCAACAAGATAATGTGATAGTGTTTTTTCCTTCCACGGCTCATCAAAGCCCGGAAACCGAAGTTTCGGATGCTTTTCGAGACCATTACTTGAGGATACATTTGTCATATTATTTGCCCTCCACGTCGAATGGGAAATCAAGTCCCAGCTCATCAAAGAAAGGTTTTAGTTCAGCGTCAATACCCTTGATCTCTGCTTGCAGCTTGCGGATCTCAGCGGCAACAGCATTCAGATCAATCTCTTCTTCCGGCTCGAAAGTATCCACATAGCGAGGAATGTTGAGATTGAAGCCGTTTTCTTCAATCTCCTGCATGGTAGCGACATGAGCATACTTGTCCACATCAACACGGTGTTCGTAGGTCTCTACGATTTTATCAATATTACATTCACGGAGAATATTCTGGTTTTTGCCCGCTTCATAGTCGTTAGATGCATCGATGAAGAGAATATTATCAGAATTGCCGTTACGCTCTCTTTTGAGAACAAGAACACATACCGGGATGCCGGTGCCAAAGAAAAGGTTGGCAGGCAGACCGATAACAGCATCCAGAACGTTCAGCTTCTGAATGAGGTATTTACGGATAACCTCTTCGGCTGCACCACGGAAGAGCACACCATGAGGTAGAAGCACAACGGCGCGGCCATCTTCGTCCATATGGTGAACCATGTGCTGAACGAAAGCAAAATCAGCTTTACTCTTAGGAGCAAGTTTGCCGTATTCGTTGAAGCGCTCATCCTCCATGAAGCGCATATCGGCAGACCACTTTGCAGAGTAAGGAGGATTTGCGACCTGAACACGAAATTTCATGTCCCCAAAATAGTCATGCTCAAGCGTGTCTCCATTGTAAATATTGAAATTACGATACGGGATACCGCGCAGGATCATGTTCATTCGAGCGAGGTTATAGGTGGTAGAGGTCAATTCCTGTCCGTAGTAGTTACGAACATTTGCATAGTTTTTCAGACGGAGCAGCAGAGAGCCGGAACCGCAGGTTGGATCGGCAGCGTCTTTAACATCGGTCAGACCAAGGCAAGCCAGACGGCAAAGCAATTCAGCGGGACCGGAAGGTGTATAAAACTCACCGGCTTTTTTGCCGGCGGTGGCGGCAAACTGACCAATAAGATATTCGTATGCGTTACCCAAAACATCAATTTTAGTGTCCTCAACGCTGAAGTTGATTTCATCCAAAGATGCAATGATTTTTGCCATAACAGTACTTCTGTCCTTAACGGTATGACCTAACTTTGTGGAATCAAGCTGCATATCGGAAAACAGACCATCGAAATCATCCTGAGAATCGTTTCCAATAGTGGATTCCATTAAAGCGTTGATAGCCTTCTGCAAAAACTCAATGTCGAAGGAACGGTTTTCAACCATCTTCACCATCTTGCGGAACAGGAACTGGGGCTCAATGATGTAGCCAAGGTCGCGGAGTGCTTCCTCAATAACAGCGGATCTGTATTCCTCGTCTGCCCAGGCCTCTTCATAACCGATATCGTCATCTTTTAGAAGATTAGCCATATATTTCTCGGTTCTGTCAGAAAGGTAGTAATAGAAAATCATGCCCAAGATATAGTTCTTGAACTCGTAAGCCTCCATATTACCTCTAAGGGCATTTGCCATTGCCCACAGCTTGTTACAAAGTTCTTTTTGATGAGCCTGAATTGAATTATCCATTATTTTTCTCCTTATTGATATTTTTCAGTGTGCTGTCTAATGAAATCAACGATGCGGTTTACCAGTGACCGCTTCTTCATCAGCGGCATAGGCTTATTGATCCGGTCTCTGATGTTACCGGCATCCATCGTGCCGGAAAACTCATATTCAGAGATAAATTCCGTAAGCATGGCGGTGTCGATATCCTCCGTTGCGGCGAAGGCCACGATTTCTTCTCGTTTTGCTTCGTTTTCAAAGTCGTTATATGCGGCATCGATTTCATCGGCACTTTCAAGACCGACAACGACCCTATCCAGGAAGGCCTGGAGAATTTCAACCTTACGCAGCAACTGAGGGTTGTCCGTTCTGCCCAACTCCTCTTTAATGTGTTTGATGTCGTAGTTCTTTTGCTTCTCGTCATCAAAATGAATATTACGAATCAGATTCATAATATAAGCAACATTGATTCGGTCGCTTTCCATCAGCTCAATGCAGAAGTCGACATCATTCAGAACAGACGCAACCTCACGGTCTGTTTTCTGTCGTGTATAAAGCATAAGGTATTTACTCTTATAGTCCTGGTATTCCTGTTCGGACATAATGAGAGCATCCTGGTCAAAGCTAAACTCGATAAATGTCTGTAACGACTGCAGGTATTTTGTCAATTCGCGGAAAGTAATGACGAACAGTTTTTGATCGTCTTCGCTCTGCATGGTGTCAACGGATTCCGGGAACAAAGCGATTTCCTTCAGCTTCATTACCATTTCATTGAACTTTTCCACGAAGAACTGATAACCGGGAACGACAATACCGGAAGTATCGTGGCTTTTGGAGAAAAGTGTCAGTGCATCATCAGTACGCTTCTTGAGGTTGCGGTAACAGATGATAATACCGAATGGTTTAGTTTCTTTCTCAACACGGTTAGTACGAGAGTAGGCTTGCAGCAGATCGTGGTATTTTAAGTCCTTATCTACATAAAGGACAGAAAGCTGCTTGCTGTCAAAGCCTGTAAGGAACATATTTACAACAAGTAAAATATCCAACGACTTGGTTTTCTTACCCTTAACACGATCAGAAATATCCTTATGGTATGCCGAGAATGTTTCCGTGGAGAAATTGGTGCTGTAGGTTTTGTTATAATCGGCGATGATACGTTCCAGTGCATCGCGGCTATGTTCATCTTTGCCTTCAGCATCTTCATTCTGTCCGTAAGAGAAAATACCGGTGATATTCAAATCATGCTTGATCTTCTTGAAAATGCCGTAATACTTCACCAGTGCCGCGATGGAGGAAACGGCAAAAATTGCGGTGTACTGTCCGTTTCGTGTCTTAGCTTTATGATTCTGAACAATATGGTTTGCAATTAAGGACATTCTTTCTTCTGAAAGGTAAAGTTCACCTACATCTATGGCCTCTGTCATAGTGGGATCATCCCAATCAAAATCACCCTCCATCGTCTTGATATACTCAACATGAAAACCGAGGACATTGTTATCGAAGATAGCATCCTTGATCAGATAATTATGTACGCACTCTCCGAAAAGCATCTCAGTAGTTTGAGTAATCTTGCCCTCCGTCTTGCCATTGACCTCAAAGCGAGGTGTGCCGGTAAATCCAAAGAACTGAGCTTTTTGGAAGTGGCGAACAATATCCTTGTGCATATCACCAAACTGACTGCGGTGACATTCGTCAATAATAAATACCACTTTCTCATCCTTATACGCACTCATGATTTTGGCGTATTGAGGACGCTTGACTGCATTCGCCATCTTCTGCATCGTTGTAAC
The DNA here is from genome assembly GCF_014384785.1 of Congzhengia minquanensis. Lineage (NCBI taxonomy): Bacteria > Bacillati > Bacillota > Clostridia > Eubacteriales > Oscillospiraceae > Congzhengia > Congzhengia minquanensis. The sequence goes on along the minus strand of NZ_JACRSU010000001.1, from coordinate 705,224 downwards.
GATAAGCTGACGATTCTTATCCTGCATTTGCTTAACGAGGACATTAGTGCGATCGGTTGCGTCAACAGAGCCGATTTCAAATTTGTTGAATTCTTCTGTGGTTTGAGAATCCAAATCCTTACGGTCAACAAGGAAAATAACTTTTTTGATGTTAGGGTTGGCTGCCAAAATCTGTGCTGTTTTAAAGGACGTCAACGTCTTGCCAGCACCGGTTGTATGCCACACATACGCATTTCGGTTGGTGAGAGTTGCCTGACGGACAAGTGCCTCCACCGCATATACTTGGTAAGGACGCATAACCATCAGCAATTTGTCTGTATCGTTCAAAATGGTATAACGGGTCAGCATTTTAATGATATGATCACGAGCCAGGAAGGATATAGAAAACTCCTTCAAATTCGTGATGCGTACATTATTGAAATCTGTCCAAAAGAATGCGAGGCTATAGAGCAAGTCTCTGTCGGAGTTTGCAAAGTATTTGGTGTCAACACCATTGGAAACCACGAACAACTGGATGAAGTGGTACAGTCCATTATAAGAATGTTTTTTATAACGCATTACCTGATTGACCGCTTCACGGATGTCAATGCCTCGACGTTTCAGTTCCACCTGAATCAGTGGAAGACCATTCACGAGGATGGTAACATCATAACGATTCACATATTTGCCCACAACGGTTGTTTGGTTGGTGACTTGAAAAATATTCTTGGTGTGATCGTTGTCAAAGAAGGAAAGGTACACCTTAGTTCCGTCTTCTCGTTCCAATACGAACTTATCACGCAGAATTTTTGCACTCTGGAAAATAGATTTTCCGAGCATGAGGTTAAAGATGCGCTCCCACTCTTTACCGGTCAGAGGCGTATCAAGTTTTGCGGCATTAAAGGCTTCAAATTGAACTTTGAAGTTCGCCACCAAGGCATCGTAGTCCGGTATGGAAACGGTGCTGTATCCTTGTTTGTTTAATTGCTCTATAAACTGTTGTTCCAGAGCTGCTTCACTTTGGTATGCCATATCTTCAACTCCTATACTTGAGGATATATTAATTGTTTAATTCCCAAACGAATGTGAGTATGGGAATAGATATTGAGTTCTCTTCAGTTGTAAGAATATCATAATTAATCCATTGAAACTATCACGCCTATTCATCAATAAATTCCATAATATCATCCATGACGACGTCAAGAGCTTTGCATATTCGTCCAAGAACATCCGTTGTTACATTATCTCCATGTGTAAGTTTGTTTATTGTATAGTGGCTCACATTTGCCATTTGCTCAAGATCCTTCTTTTTTAAATCTCGATCAATAAGAAGCTTCCATAACTTTTTATAGCTTACATTCATAGTTCTGACCTCGCTTACATTTTATCGGTAAGTTGCCAAGACCTATTATATCACATTAAGTCCGAAAATTCAAAACAATGTTAGTGTTAAAAAACATAAATGTAATATAAAAAACCGAAGCTTCTGAAGAAAACTCCGGTTTTTGCAATATCTATGCTTAATTTAGTTCGTTCAGTAAATCTGTATCAAAATGCAGTAATAATCTTCGTATATGTCTGCCCGTCTAAGGGAAAAAAGGCTGACTAGGCTGATGCGTAGAACGGAGTAAAGTGGAGCCAGAAAAACCCCACGAAATGGCACATCTTCCGCATTTAAGGGCAAAGACGGATACCTCTTTTATGAGGTATCCTCTATCAACTGTGTGGCGGCGCCTGCTATACTTTTGCGGAACCGTCTATAAAACTAATACTCCGCGGATATGGACTATATTAACGGGAATGTCCTTTGCTGCCAGAGCTAGCCAGATCGTACTAAAATAACATGACGGTTTGGCTTAAAGGATAAATCACGGTAAATTAAGTGTAGGCGAATGCAAATGACTATGAACTGCGTAAATTGAGTATAATTGAGTACAACTGAGTAAAATCAGACTGGAAAAGCGAACAAACTTTTTGTAATAATCAAAGCGAACAAAAAAGCGAACAACCGCAAAAATGACTGAGTAAAATGACTATGTTTTCAAACCTAGTAACTATTCCAATTTCGAGACTACAAACAAAAAATCCCCCGAACAATAGGGGTGAATACCGTTTTTTATTTCAGCGTATTTGACGTGGAAACATGGAAAAATCGACTGGGTATCTTGCGTGAACGCATTAAAGCTTGGCGGACTGCCGGAGGTTTTCAGCTTCGAGCTGGTTTACGGACACGTTCCCGCCACCGCCGCGGCAGAATTTATGGGCTTTCTGCACCGGATTGGCCAGCGGCTTCTCTCAATTTAAATAACAAAGAAATGCAAAAGGGGCATATGCAAGAGCCGTTTTTGCAGAGCGCGCGGAAACAGAAAATGAGCGGGGATTTATTCCCCGCTCATTTTTATAAATCTGTCAATCACGTTCACCGCGGTTTGGGCGGCCTGTTCTAAAAATTCAAAATAGTTTTCTGCGCCGGAACCGTCTGCCCGGTCGGAAATGGCCCGCAAAACACAGAACTTAACGTTGTTAATAAAGCAAACCTGCCCAATGGCACCGCCCTCCATTTCGCCGGCAATGGCGCCAAAGTTTTTAACAATTCTGTCCTTCACTTCTTGGGAGGCTAAAAACTGGTCGCCGGAGCAAATTGTTCCTGTGCGGTAATTTACGCCCAGCTGTTTGATGCAATCCACCAACAGTTGGCGGGTTTTCCCGTCCGCCGGGATTTTAATGATGTTAATGCCGGAGAGGAACCCGGCAGGGTCGCCCAGGGCGGTGGTGTCCATGTCGTGCTGGGCCACGTTTTCCGAAACTGCAATGTCGCCGATGGTGAGGCTTTCGGTGAGCGTGCCGGCCACGCCGGTGTTAATAATCACGTCGGGGGCAAATTTTAAAATCATGGTTTGGGCGCACACGGCGGCAAACACCTTGCCGATGCCGCACACAGCCAGAACAACTTCTCTGTTGTGAATGGTGCCTTTTGCATATTCAATTCCGCTCAAGGTAACGGTTTCGCGGTTTTCCAGCATTTGCACAAGCGACTGGATTTCAACGCCCATTGCTCCGATAATGCCAATCATTTTTGGTCCCCCTTTGGATATTCAAAATTATTCCGGTCGTTTTTTAAATCTTCTAAAAAGCGCGCACATTCGCGCTGTGCATCTTCCACGCTTAGATTGCGAAAGTTTCCGCACTCAATTTCGCTGTTTCCAAACATTTCACCTGTGTGGGACGCAATTTTTTTCAGCGTTTCCAAAACCACCCAGCGCACCGTTTCGTTGTCTGCGTTTCTCACCAGCAGATAAAACCCAGTTTGACAGCCCATGGGGCCAAAATAGACCACGTTTTCGGCAATTTCTGAGTTCCGCACATAGGTGGCAAACAGATGTTCAACTGAATGCATTGTGCGGTTGTCCATATAGTCGCCGCAGTTGGGCTTTCTGGTGCGCAGGTCGTAGGTGGTGATGTCACCGTCGGTGCGGGAAACATAAATTCCCGGGGTGATAAACCTGTGGTCGGCCTCAAAACTTGCAATTTTTTTTATGTGTTTCATTGCTTACTCCTTTAACAGCCCGTCAAACGTAGCCTGCACCTGTTTTAAGTCTTCACGGATGTGCAGCTGCTGGGGACAGACGGTTTCGCACTTGCCGCAGCCAATGCAGTTTTTGGCCTGTTTTTCCTCTGGCATATTGTTTTTCCAGCCGCGGAGGGCGGTATCCCGATTTTCATACATGCCGTAGCCGTTCCAATGGGCAAAGTTTCCGGGAATGTCCACCCCGGCGGGGCAGGGCATGCAGTAGCGGCACGCGGTGCAGCCGTTTTTCACCCGGGCTTTTAAGTTGTGCATTACCTCGTCCACCGCCGCAAACTCCTCTTGTGTGAGGGGCTTAAAATTGGTGAAGGTGTTTAAATTGTCTGACACCTGTGCAGGAGTAGACATGCCGCTTAAAATTACTTTCACGTTGGGCTGTGAGGCAACCCAGCGAAGCGCCCAGGATGAAGGGGTTTTCGAGCTGTCTATTTTTTCAAAGGGAGCTTTTACATCATCGGGAAGTACGGCAAGCTGACCGCCTTTTACCGGTTCCATTACGATAACCGGAATTCCTAAGCTTTCTGCAAGTCTCAATCCCTTTAAGCCCGCCTGGTCGTTTTGGTCCATATAGTTAATTTGCAGCTGGCAGAAATCCCACTTTTTGTAAGTAATCATTTCTTCAAAAGCTTCGTAATTATCATGAAACGAAAAGCCCAAAAAGCGGATTTTTCCCTCGGCTTTCAGCTTTTCACATTCTTCAATTACGCCTAAGTCCCGCATTTTGCGGAAACGGCCCAAATCCAGAGCGTGGAGCAGGTAAAAGTCGAAATAGTCTTTGTTCAGTTTTTTCATCTGCATGTCGAACAGCCTGCGCACGTCGGATTTGTCGTTTACGTCCCAGCAGGGAAGCTTGGTTGCCAAAAGGTAAGACTCCCTGGGATATTTTTCTAAAACGCGGCCTACAAACGGTTCGCTGCTGCCCTCGTGATAGGGCACCGCCGTGTCGTAGTATGTAACGCCTGCGGCCATGGCGTCATCCATCATTTGTTCTGCCAGGGGCTCGTCGATTTTGCCGTTTTTGTCTAAGGGAAAGCGCATGCAGCCAAAGCCCAACAACGAGCTTTCCACGTCTAAGTTTTGAAATGTTCTTTTTTCCATTTTAAATCCTCCTACAGTTGGTTTTCTATGTCAGCTTCACAAAGCACGGGGTTTTTCACTTTCAGCTCCATTCCTTTTAAATAGGAAAGAACGCCTGCGTCGGTTTGAAAATCAAACCGAATTTTATATGCAATGAGCGCCTGGCGGGTTTGTGAAAGGGTTTTGTCCGGCCGGCCATATTTGCCGTCACCGAAAAGGGGATGACCGATATGGGCCATGTGAGCGCGGATTTGGTGGGTGCGGCCTGTGACAAGCAGCACCTCCGCCAGGTCGTGGTTTTTGAAACGTTTTACCACTTTATATTTTGTGATAATCTCTTTTGCGCCGGGAGCGGGGCGGTCAAATATTTTGGCCTGTTTTGTGGTTTCGTCTTTCCTGTGATAAGCCCTTAAGGTTGCGCTTGGTTCAGGAAGATGGCCGCAGACAATGCAAAGGTAATATTTTTTAATTTCCTTTTGTTTTATTTTTTCGCACAGCACCCGCAGGGCCTCGGCGTTTTTTGCCGCTAAAACAAGCCCCTGTGTGTTGCGGTCAATGCGGTGGGCCAGGGCAGGGGCAAAGGTGCGGTCTTGCCCTGGGTCATATTCGCCCTTGTCGTACAAATATTTTTGAATGCGGTTAATCAGCGTGTCCGGCGAGCCGGTTTCGTCAGAGTGAACGCTTAAGCCCTGGGGTTTGTTTGCCAAAAGAATGTTTTCGTCCTCATACACAATGTCTAAGGAGGCGGAGGTGAGGAGCAGAAATTCGTTTTCGCTGTCTTTCAGCTCAAAAAACTCGTCGTTTATGTAGGCCTCCAAAACGTCGCCCTCATACAGCATAAGCCCGCCGTCGGTAATACGTTTGCCGTTAATTTTCACTTTCTTTTTCCGCAGGGATTTATACACCAGGCTTTTGGGCATGGTTTTTAAGGTTTTAATTAAATATTTGTCCAGCCGTTGGCCTGCGTCGTTTTTTGTTATGGTGAATTGTTTCATTTTGATTTCCTTTTTTATGTAATAATACTATTATATCATAGGAGAAGGTGAGTTTCAAATTTTTTTACGCCTGTTAGGGTGTACCGTAAACATTTTTTTTAATTGGGTGCTATAGTAGTGTATTGAAAGTGAGCAAAAGTATAGAAAGGAGGTGTTATAATGATGGATACGGGCGAGTCGGCGGAACAGATGGTGTATATTATGGAAAGCGCGCTGCGCGCGTTTCAACAAACAGAAACTTGTACTAAGTTAGAGCTGCAATGTGAACAAGCGCAACGCGAGCTTGAAAAGAAATTTGACGAGGAGGACTACTCGTTTATTATGAAACGGGTAGAAATATTCAGTTTACGCTTGGAGCGAGAGGGAGCGTTTCTCTACCAGCAGGCATTTAAAGACTGCATTTGCCTTTTAAAGTATTTCAACATTCTAAACTGACCTGGAGCCGCGGGCGTTTTTTCAGGCGCCTGCGGCAGTGGTAAAATATGCACAAATATACTGGCGTAATACATGAAAAATTTTGGTATATATTTTTTTCGGTTTTCCGAGAAAAAACTTGCAATAATGCTAAGAATTATAGTATAATATAAGGGCTGTGACATGGCATACGAGGAAGTGGGAGGTTGCCGCGCACAAATAAGCGGGTTTTTCCATGGAGAATGTCCGATTCATGAAACCGGGCGACAGTCATACGCAAAACGGCTTACTTATTACAAAAGAGGCGCTTAAGGGTAGTTGTGCCCTGAGCGTGTGTCCGTTTGTGCAGATTGAGCATTTTTAAGACCCGGAGACCGATTTGGTTTTCGGCATTATTTATGAGCAGGCGCTAAACGCCCGGCTCGGTGTCTTAGAAAACGTCGTTCCATCACAGACAAAAATTTGATTTAAGGAGGAAACACAAATGGCACAGGCAAGCCAGAAAATGAGAATCAGACTCAAATCTTACGACCACGTGTTGTTAGACCAGTCCGCAGAAAAAATTGTGGAAACAGCAAGAAGAAACGGAGCAAAGGTATCAGGCCCGATTCCCCTTCCCACAAAGAAGGAAATCGTAACCATTCTCCGTGCTGTTCACAAGTATAAGGACTCGAGAGAACAGTTTGAGATGAGAACTCACAAACGGTTAATTGAAATCTTGCTGCCTACACCGAAAACGGTTGACGCTCTTATGAGAATTGAGCTGCCCGCAGGTGTTGACATTGAGATAAAGAACTAAGCGTTTCGCAAATTTACGCTTGGGCAAGCTGCAAAGCGGCTTGAAAAAAGGCACTGCCGCATTCTTTTCAGCGACGCGGCGGGTCATGTTCGTCTGGCAATTGGACGAACCAATAACCAAAAATTGGAGGTGCTTTTATGAAGAAAGCGATTTTAGGCAAAAAGCTCGGCATGACGCAGCTTTTCGGCGAAAACGGCGTTTTAATTCCCGTTACCGTTGTTGAAGCAGGCCCGTGCAGGGTAATCCAGAAAAAAACAGTGGACAGCGACGGTTATGAGGCTGTTCAGGTTGGTTTCGGCGAAAAGAAAGAAAAGCATACGCCGAAAGCAATGCAGGGACATTTTAAAAAGGCAGGAACGGGATATATGAAATATCTCCGCGAGCTCAAACTCGACAATTCCTCCGAAATGAATGTCGGCGATGAAATTAAGGCGGACGTATTCGCTGCCGGTGATGCGGTTGACGTAACCGGCATCACAAAGGGTAAAGGTTATGCCGGCCCGATTAAACGCTGGGGCGCGCACAGAGGTCCCATGACCCACGGTTCCGGTTACCACAGAGGCCCGGGCTCGCTGGGCGCATGTTCTACACCGTCCCGTGTTATGAAAGGCAAAAAGCTTGCCGGTCACCTGGGCGTTGAAAAAGTAACAATTCAGAATCTTGAAGTCGTTTTGGTTGACGCAGAGAAGAACGTTTTAGCAATCAAAGGCGCAATCCCAGGCCCCAAAGGCGGCATGGTTATCATCAAAGATTCTGTTAAGGCATAACAAGAACGGATACGAAAGGAGGAAGTGAAATGCCTAACGCGAAATTATTTAATATGGAAGGTAAAGAAGTCGGAAACTGCGCTTTAAACGACGCGGTGTTCGGAATTGAACCGAATAAAACGGCTATGCATACAGTAGTAGTCAGCTACCTCGGCAATCAGAGGCAGGGCACACAGAGCGCTTTAACCCGTGCGGAAGTTCGCGGCGGCGGCATTAAGCCGTGGCGCCAAAAGGGAACAGGCCGTGCAAGGCAAGGTTCTATCAGAAGCCCGCAGTGGACAGGCGGCGGCGTGGTTTTTGCGCCGAAGCCGAGAAGCTACAGAACAAGCGTGAACAAAAAGATTAAGCAGCTTGCAATGCGCAGCGCGCTTTCTGCAAAGCTTGCGGACAATGAAATGCTCCTTTTAGACAGCATTGCGGTTGAGGAAATTAAAACAAAAGCAATCGTAAATATGCTCAAAAACCTGGAGGTTTCTGAAAAAACATTGATTGTTCTTGCCGACAAAGACGAAAAGGTTTATCTTTCGGCTAAGAACATTCCCGGAGTCTGCGTGTCTTACGTTGGAATGCTCAACGTGTATGAAGTGTTAAAGTATAAAAAAGTTATTTTAGCAAAAGACGCCGCCGACAAATTAGGGGAGGTGTATGCGTAATGAAAAGCTCTTACGATATTATTTTAAAGCCCGTCATTACAGAAAACAGCATGGATATGCTGGCAGACAAGAAATATACGTTCAAAGTGGCAACCGACGCCAACAAAATTGAAATTAAAAAGGCTGTTGAAGAAATTTTCGACGTGAAGGTTTCAAAGGTTACCACCATTAACATGGACGGCAAAATGAAGAGAATGGGCAGAAATGAAGGCAGACGCGCTGCCTATAAAAAGGCTGTCGTAAAGCTCACCGAGGACAGCAAAACCATTGAATTCTTTGAGAGCATGGTTTAATTAACTATTTGTATTAAGGAGTGAACGTAGATGCCGATAAAAAAATATAATCCTACGTCTCCGGCAAGAAGATTCATGACGGTTTCCACCTTTGATGAAATTACAAAGACAGAACCGGAACGCTCTCTGCTTGAGCCCATGAACAAGACCGGCGGCAGGAACAGCTATGGCAGAATTACCGTTCGTCACAGAGGCGGCGGCAACAGAAGAAAATACAGAGTAATTGATTTTAAAAGAAACAAAATTGGAACAGCTACCGTAATTGGTGTTGAATATGATCCTAATAGGTCTGCCAATATTGCATTGGTAGAGTATGAAGACGGCGAAAGAAGATACATCTTAGCACCCTTAGGCGTAACAGACGGAACAAAAATTGTTACCAACCCTGAAGGCGCAGACATTAAGCCGGGCAATGCAATGCACATTGCAAACATTCCCGTTGGTACGCTGATTCACAACATTGAGCTGCGTCCCGGCAAGGGCGGTCAGCTTGTCCGCACAGCAGGCGCAAGCGCACAGCTCATGGCAAAAGAAGATAAATATTCACAGGTTCGGCTTCCCTCCGGCGAAGTTCGCCTGATTGCAATGAACTGCATGGCAACCATCGGCCAGGTCGGCAACTTAGACCACGAGAACGTTTCCATTGGTAAGGCCGGCAGAAAACGCCACATGGGCTGGAGACCGACGGTGAGAGGTTCCGTAATGAACCCCTGCGACCATCCCCACGGCGGTGGTGAAGGTAAGTCCCCTGTTGGACGTCCGGGACCTGTTACCCCCTGGGGTAAACCGGCTTTGGGCCTGAAGACCAGAAAGAAAAAGAACTTAAATGACAAGTTCATTGTAAAGAGAAGAAACGATAAATAATGTTTGGAACGGAAAAGTCCCGGGGCAAGTCCCCCGGGAAATCTTCGGCGAAGGAGGATTAAGATGGGTAGATCGATTAAAAAAGGACCTTTCGTGCAGGAAAAACTTTTGGCAAGAATTATTAAGATGAACGAAGCCAACGAAAAAAGAGTTTTAAAGACATGGTCGAGAAGCTCAACCATTTTCCCTGAAATGGTAGGACATACCATCGCAGTACACGACGGCAGAAAACACGTGCCGGTGTTTATATCGGAAGATATGGTTGGTCACAAGCTTGGTGAATTTGCACCGACAAGAACATTTAAAGGTCATGCCGGAAATAAAACAAGCGGCAAATAATATTTCCTTTTAAGAGAGGAGGAGTCACTAGTGGAAGCGAGAGCAAAACTTAGTTACGCTCGGATTTCATCCAGAAAAGTTAAAATCGTAATCGATATGATTCGGAATAAGCCCGTGGGCGAAGCAATGGGCATTTTGAAAAATACGCCGAAGGCAGCCAGCGAACTGCTGATTAAACTGCTGAACTCGGCCGCAGCGAACGCTGAAAACAACCACAACATGGACAAAAACAACCTCTATGTTGCAGAAGTTTATGCAAACCAGGGACCGACCCTGAAAAGAGTCCGCCCCAGGGCACAGGGCAGAGCGTTCAGAATTAGAAAAAGAACAAGCCACATTACCATCGTGTTAAAAGAGCTTGGTCAGGAATAATTTTTAAGAAGGAGGTAGATTCAGTTTGGGACAGAAAGTACATCCACACGGTTTAAGAGTTGGTATCATTAAAGACTGGGATTCGAAATGGTTTGCAAACGACCGTGATTTCGGCGATTACCTGGTTGAAGACTATAAATTAAGAAAATTCTTAAAAGCAAAACTGTATGCCGCAGGCGTTGCAAAAATTGAAATTGAACGTACGGCAAAGAGAATTAAAATCAACATCTTTGCTGCAAAGCCCGGTATTATCATCGGTAAAGGCGGCAGCGAAATCGAGAAGGTTAAAAAAGAATTGGAGACCATGACGGGCAAAAGTGTTGCATTAAACATTGAAGAAGTAAAACAGCCCGACATGAATGCACAGCTGGTTGCAGAAAACATTGCAGGTCAGCTTGAGCGCAGGATTTCTTTCAGAAAAGCAATGAAATCCACCATGGGCAGAGCTATGAAGCTGGGTGCAAAGGGTATTAAAACAACTTGCTCCGGCCGTTTGGGCGGCGCAGAAATTGCGCGGTCTGAGCACTATCACGAGGGCACAATTCCGCTGCAGACTTTAAGAGCCGACATTGATTACGGCTTTGCAGAAGCAAACACAACCTATGGTAAAATCGGTGTAAAAGTCTGGATTTATAAAGGAGAAATCCTTCCCGAGAGCAAAAAGAATAAGGGAGGTAAATAAGTCATGTTATTACCGAAAAGAGTAAAATACAGAAGAGTAATGCGCGGCAGAATGAAGGGCGTTGCCACACGCGGTAACAAGGTTACCTACGGAAGCTACGGCCTGCAGGCTTTAGAGTCTTCCTGGATTACCAGCAACCAGATTGAGGCTGCCCGTATTGCAATGACGCGTTACATCAAAAGAGGCGGCCAGGTTTGGATTAAAATATTCCCCGACAAGCCCGTAACCGAGAAACCGGCTGAAACCCGTATGGGTAGCGGTAAAGGTTCACCGGAATATTGGGTGGCTGTTGTAAAACCCGGCAGAATTCTCTTTGAGATTGACGGCGTTACGGAGGATATTGCAAGAGAGGCACTTCGTCTTGCTATGCACAAACTTCCTATTAAATGTAAGTTTGTAGCCCGCGAAGCTGAAGAAATGGAGGGTTAATTTGATGAAGGTAAACGAAATTCGCGAATTGAGCGGAACAGAACTTGAAACTACTCTCGCTGACCTTAAGAAAGAACTCTTTAACTTAAGATTTCAGAATGCTACAAATCAGCTGGATAACCCAATGAGAATCCACGAGGTTAAAAAGACCATTGCCAAGATTAAAACAGTTATGGCAGAGAGGAAGCTTGCAGAGTAAATTAAAGCTTTGAAAGGAGTGAGATCATGGCAGAAACGAGAAATTTCAGAAAACAGAGAATCGGAAAGGTTGTCAGCGACAAAATGGACAAAACCATCGTCGTTGCAATTGAATATAATGTTAAACACCCTCTTTACGGCAAAATCATAAAGAGAACCTATAAGCTGAAAGCCCACGACGAAAACAATTCCTGCGGAATCGGCGACAAGGTGTTGGTTATGGAAACAAGGCCAATCTCGAAAGACAAAAGATGGAGACTGGTTAGCATTTTGGAAAAAGCACAATAATTGATATTTAAGAAACGGAGGTAACCAATATGATTCAACAGCAGACGCTTTTGAAGGTTGCGGATAACACCGGAGCAAAAGAACTGATGTGTATCAGAGTATTGGGCGGTTCTAAAAGAAGATACGCGGCAATCGGCGATGTGGTTGTTGCTTCTGTTAAAAAGTCAACGCCCGGGGGAGTGGTTAAAAAAGGTGATGTCGTTAAGGCAGTCATCGTAAGGTCAGTTTCCGGCGTAAGGCGTAATGACGGGACATACATCAAGTTTGACGAAAATGCGGCCGTTATCATCAGAGACGACAAGAACCCGAGAGGGACGCGTATATTCGGCCCTGTTGCAAGAGAGCTGAGGGAAAAAGAATATATGAAAATTCTCTCTTTAGCGCCTGAGGTACTCTAAATTTTCAACGAGTTAAATGAAGGAGGAGCCGAAAAATGGCAAAAATGAATATTAAATCCGGCGACGAGGTAGTTGTCATTTCCGGAAAAGATAAAGGGAAAAAAGGTAAAGTAATTGAGGTTCTGCCGAAGAAAGGCAAAACCATTGTTGAAGGGGTTGCAGTTGCAACAAAGCACGTAAAGCCCAAAGCACAGGGTCAGGTTGGCGGTATTGTAAAGCAGGAGCTTGCAATTGACGCGTCGAACGTGATGGTGGTTTGCTCAAAGTGCAAAAAAGCAACAAGAGCTGCCCGCAAGGTGTTAGAGGACGGAAGCTCGGTTCGTTACTGCAAAAAGTGCGGAGAGACCTTTAACGACTAATTTTGCAAAAGGAGGTAAAGAAAGCAGATGGCAAGATTGCAGGAAAAATACAGCAAGGAAGTTGCGCCGGCTTTGATGGAAAAGTATTCCTATAAAAGCGTAATGCAGATTCCGAAGCTTGAAAAAATTGTTATAAACATCGGCTGCGGCGAAGCGAAAGACAACGCAAAGGCGTTAGACGGCGCAGTCAGCGACCTGGCCCAGATTACCGGCCAGAAGCCTATTATTACAAAGGCAAGAAAATCTGTGGCTTCCTTTAAAGTCAGGGAAGGCATGTCAATCGGCTGCAAGGTAACCCTTCGCGGCAAGAAGATGTATGAATTTTTGGACAGATTCTTCAATGTTGCGCTTCCGCGCGTAAGAGACTTCCGCGGAATCAACCCCAACTCCTTTGACGGCCGCGGCAACTATTGCGTAGGCGTTAAGGAACAGTTGATTTTCCCCGAAATTGACTACGACAAGATTGACAAAATCAGAGGTATGGATATAATCATGGTAACAACGGCTCACACAGATGAAGAAGCAAGAACACTTCTTTCACTTATGGGCGCGCCGTTTGCCACGAAGTAATTCGGGTAGAGGAGGAAATTAAATGGCTAAGAAAGCGATGGTAAATAAACAGCGCAAAACGCCTAAGTTCAGCTCAAGACAGTATAACAGATGCAAAATCTGCGGTCGTCCTCACGCGTACCTCAGAAAATACGGCATCTGCCGTATCTGCTTCAGGGAACTGGCTTATAAGGGACAGATTCCCGGCGTGAAAAAGGCGAGCTGGTAAGATTTTTACAATTCGGAAGGAGGTATAAAGATGCATACAACCGATCCTATTGCGGATATGCTGACGAGAATCAGAAACGCGAATTCTGCGAAGCATATTTGTGTAGATGTTCCTGCGTCCAACGTGAAGAAGGCAATTGCCGAAATTCTGCTGGAGGAAGGATATATTAAGAACTATCAAATCATAGAGGACGGAAAACAGAATATTATCCGAATCGCTCTTAAATACAACGGAAAAGAAAAGGCAATTTCCGGCCTTAAGAGAGTTTCAACACCCGGACTCAGAATATACAAGAATAAAGAGGAGCTTCCAAAAGTGCTCCGCGGCTTAGGTATTGCAATCGTTTCAACATCCAAAGGCATTATGACTGATAAAAAGGCACGGAAAGAAAATGTCGGCGGAGAAGTTATGGCGTTTGTTTGGTAAGCAAGATAAATTAAGGAGGTGCAAGTAAGTGTCCAGAATAGGAAGAATGCCTATCGCGGTTCCCGCAGGCGTAACCGTTACGGTTGCAGACGGCAACGTGGTTACCGTTAAGGGTCCGAAAGGCACGCTGACAAAGGAATTACATCCTGACATGATTATTAAAACTGAGGGCAGCGAAGTAACCGTTTCCCGCCCTTCTGAAATAAAAATGCACAAGGCGCTTCACGGCCTGACCAGAACGCTTTTAAACAACATGGTTGTTGGCGTAACAGACGGTTTTGAAAAGAAACTGGAAGTGAACGGCGTTGGTTACAGGGCGCAGTTGCAGGGCAAAAAGCTCGTGATGAACTTAGGGTATTCCCATTTGGTGGAAATGGAACCCGTTGACGGCGTTACCATTGAAGTGCCCTCGGCAAACGAAATTGTTATTAAGGGCATCGACAACCAGGTGGTTGGCCAGTTTGCGGCAAAGGTTCGTGAGAAAAGGCCCCCCGAGCCGTATAAGGGCAAGGGTATTAAATATGCCACAGAGCACATCAGACGTAAGGAAGGTAAGACGGGCAGCAAGAAATAATCGGCTGCATCGTCTGATTCAAATGTTAGAAGTTATGGCAAAATCCATAATTTTAATGGCATTCAATAAAGGAGTGAACGAAATTGATTAAAAAGCAGTCAAGTAATGTTTCAAGACTGAGAAGACATAAAAGAGTCAGAAAAACAGTTTCCGGAACGGCCAGCCGTCCGAGGCTCTGCGTTTACAGAAGTCTTAAGAACATCTATGCCCAGATTATTGACGACGATAAAGGCGTAACGTTGGCCGCAGCATCGAGCTTAGAGGGCGATTTAAAGGCCACCTACAGCGGCAACAAAGATGCAGCTAGAAAAGTCGGAGAATTAATTGCGAAAAAAGCAATTGAAAAAGGAATTGACTCTGTTGTATTTGACAGAGGCGGATATATTTACCACGGCCGTGTATTAGAGCTTGCAGAAGGCGCAAGAGAAGCCGGTCTTAAATTCTAAGAGAAGGAGGAAATCGTTTTGGCTCAACTGATTGACGCAAGCACATTAGATTTAAAAGAAAGAGTTGTAAACTTAAACCGTGTTGCAAAGGTTGTGAAGGGCGGCAGAACCTTCCGTTTCAGCGCGCTGGTTGTTGTTGGCGATGAAAACGGATATGTTGGCTGCGGCACAGGAAAATCTTCTGAAATTCCGGACGCAATCCGCAAGGGAATTGAAGATGCGAAGAAAAACCTGATTAAAGTAAACATGGTTGGAACAACAATTCCTCACGAAATAACCGGCGAATTCGGCGCAGGCAGAGTATTGTTAAAGCCTGCTGGAAAAGGTACGGGCGTTATTGCCGGCGGCGCAGCGAGAGCAGTGCTTGAGCTTGCCGGTATCGCAGATATCAGAACAAAATCTTTACGCTCCAACAATCCCAGAAACGTTGTGAAGGCAACACTTCAGGGCCTGGCATCTTTAAAGAGTGCAGAAAACGTTGCCAGACTGCGCGGCAAGAGCGTTGAAGAAATCTTAAATTGAGGAGGCAAACGCCATGGCTAAGCTAAAGGTTACTTTAATGAAAAGTACGATTGGCAGAAAAAAAGACCACATAGCAACAGTTAAGGCACTTGGCCTTAAAAAGATTCGTGATGAAAAAATTCACGAAGCGAACCCGACAATCTTAGGAATGATCAATAAGGTTGACTATATGGTAAAGGTAGAAGAACTTTAATCCGAAGGAGGTGCCACAAGATGAATTTGAACGAATTATCCCCGAAAGAAGGGTCTAAGCGCAAGGCTTTCAGAGTTGGCCGCGGACACGGATCGGGTAACGGCAAAACATCAGGCAAAGGTCACAAGGGTCAGAACGCCCGTTCTGGCGGCGGTGTAAGGCCCGGTTTTGAAGGCGGACAGATGCCACTTTACAGACGTCTTCCGAAAAAAGGCTTTACCAACATCTTTGCGAAACAATATACGGAAATTAATGTCAGCGACTTAAACGGCTTAGAAAGCGGCGCAACTGTAACCGCAGAGAGCCTGAAAGAAGCCGGCATCATTAAAAAGTTAAACGATGGAATCGTTGTTATGGGACGCGGCGAGCTGACAGCGAAAAATTTAAACGTGAAAGCTGCCCGGTTTACCAAATCGGCAGAAGGAAAAATAGCCGCGGCAGGCGGTAAGGCGGAGGTGATCTGAGAATGCTTCAAACCTTGCGAAACGCATGGAAAATTCCGGATCTACGCAAAAAAATGCTTTACACCATCCTGATGCTGGTTATTTTCAGACTTGGTTCGTTTATCCCCGTTCCGGGCATTGACGCCGAAATGATTAAGCAGCTTATGGGCGGCTTCGACCAGGGCATTCAGGGTCTCATTAACAACTTCTCAGGCGGCGCGTTAGAGCGTGCTTCCATTTTTGCAATGAGCATTACGCCCTACATTAACGCATCAATTATCCTGCAGCTTTTAACAGTTGCAATCCCCGCTTTGGAGAAGCTTGCCAAAGAGGGAGAAGAAGGAAGAAAAAAAATTGCTTCTTATACAAGATATGTAACGGTTATTCTGGCGTTCATCCAGGCAACAGGCCTGTTCTTCAGCCTCAGGTCAGCAATGACAGGCGACAGCGGTGTGTTTGCTTACTTTGTTGTAACGTTCACATTCACAGCCGGCACGGCATTTTTGATGTGGCTGGGTGAAGAAATTACAGAAAAGGGTGTGGGCAACGGTATTTCCTTACTGATTGTAATCGGTATCGTGTCCAGAGGCCCGCAGATGATTCAGTCCATGAAAGCCATGGTTGAACAGTCCGGTGGTGTTACCATTCAGTCGGCTGCAACCATCATTGCAATTGTTGTTATTGCTGTTTTGGCAATTGGCGCGGTTGTTCTAATGAACGAGGCGGAACGCAGAATTCCGGTTCAGTATGCAAAACGTGTTGTAGGCAGAAAGAGCTACGGCGGCCAGAGCACACACATTCCGCTCAAGGTTATCATGGCCGGCGTTATGCCAATTATCTTTGCGGTTTCCATCATGTCTTTCCCGAGAACAATTTCCATGTTTATTCATGGTACAAACGCACCGACAGAGGGTGTTTGGGGCGCGATTTTAAGATGGTTCAGCGAAACGCATCCTTTCTATATTATATGCTACTTCCTGCTGATTTTGTTCTTCACGTATTTTTATACTGCGATTCAGTTCAATCCCATTGAGGTTTCGAACAACATGAAACGAAACGGCGGATTTATTCCGGGCATCAGACCGGGCAAGCCCACATCGGACTATATTGCAAAGGTTTTGTCAAAGGTAACGCTTTTGGGTGCTATCTTCTTAGCTGCAATCGCAATATTCCCGTTGCTGCTGGCATTTATTCCGTCAATGAGCGGTATTTCAATCGGCGGTACGTCACTTCTGATCGTTGTTGGTGTGTCGCTTGAAACAGTGAAACAGTTAGAGTCCCAGATGCTTATGAGACACTACAAAGGCTTCCTTGAATAAGCCGGAGGTTCATTTATGAAATTGGTTCTGTTGGGACCGCCCGGGGCCGGAAAAGGCACTCAGGCGGAAAAATTAGCAAAGAAATTTCAAATCCCCGCAATTTCTACGGGACGAATTATTAGAAACGCTATCGCGGAAAACACTCCTGCGGGGATTCAGGCAAAAGCCTTTATCGACCGCGGGGAGCTTGTTCCCGATGATGACGTTGTGGAAATGGTGAAGGAACGTTTAAAGGAAGACGACTGCAAAAGCGGCTATATTTTAGACGGATTTCCCAGAACCCTTTCCCAGGCGGAAATTATGGACCGGCTGCCAATTTTAGTTGATTTGGTGCTGGAAATCCATGTGGACGAGGATATTATTGTGGAACGGCTCTCGGGCCGGCGCGAATGTAAGGTTTGCGGCGCAACATATCATATCCATGACAACCCGCCCAAACAAGAGGGTGTTTGCGACAAGTGCGGAGGCCCCCTCGTCCGGCGTGAGGACGATGTGCCGGAAATTATCAGAAACAGAATTAAAGTATATAGTGAGCAGACCGAACCCTTAAAAGAATATTATCAGGCCAAGGGGCTGCTGGTTTCGGTTACCGGCCGGGACAAGGTGGAAGACACCACCAAAGCAGTGATGGAGGCCATTGGGGAAAGACAGGTTGAGGCGGGTTTATGATTAAAATAAAATCAGCACATGAGGTTGAACAAATGAGGGTTGCCGGCAGAATTACTGCCGAAACCTTTGAAGCATTAAAAGACCACATTAAGCCCGGTGTTACAACCATGGAGCTCGATAAAATCGCAGCGGAATATATCAGCAAAAGCGGGGCTACTTGTTCGTTTTACCACTATAACGGATATCCCGGACACATTTGCATCTCGATAAACCAGGAAGTTGTTCATGGAATTCCGAGCCATGCAAGAGTCCTCCACGAGGGGGACATTGTGAGTGTTGATATTGGCGCTGTGTACGGCGGATACCACGGAGACGCGGCAAGAACTTATGCGGTGGGGACAATTTCCCCTGAAGCAGAAAAGCTGATATCCGTCACAAAACAGAGTTTTTTTGAAGGAATTGAACAAGCAGTTTCAGGAAACCGGCTCTTCGACATTTCTGCAAACATTCAGAAATTTGTGGAAAGCAACGGCTGTTCGGTGGTTCGGGCCTTAGTGGGGCACGGCGTGGGGCGAAACCTTCACGAAGACCCTGAGGTTCCCAACTTTGGAACGGCGGGCCGCGGGCCGCGGCTTGTTTCCGGCATGACCATTGCGGTTGAGCCAATGGTAAACTTGGGTACGTACAAGGTGATAACGCTACCCGACGAATGGACAGTGGTAACAGCAGACGGAAAGCTTTCGGCACATTATGAAAATACCATTTTAATTACGGATCATGGTGCCGAAATCCTGACGAAATGCTAATTTTGAGGTGATGATAGTTTGAATTTCTGTGCCGGTGATATTGTTATTTCAAAGGCTGGAAGAGATAAGGATAAACATTTCGTAGTTCTGTCGGTGATTGACGAACAATTCGTTTCAGTTGCCGATGGGAGCCTGCGCCGGGTGGATAACCCCAAGCGCAAGAAATGGAAGCATCTTGAGAATACGGGAAATGTATCTGCGCTGGTAAAGGAAAAAATAAGCGCAGGTGTCCGGGTTACCAACCCTGACTTAAAAAAGGAATTAGCGAAGTTTAACCAAGACGTATAGGAGGTTTATCGTATATGGCAAAAGACGGCGTAATAGAGCTGGAAGGCATTGTTTCAGAAGCTCTGCCCAACGCAATGTTTAAGGTGAAGTTTGAAAACGGCCACGAAATTTTGGCTCATATTTCAGGAAAGCTCAGAACAAATTATATCAGAATTCTCCCTGGTGACAAGGTGACGGTTGAAATGTCGCCCTATGACCTGACAAAGGGCCGCATCACCTGGAGAGCGAAATAACTGTAAGAAACAAATTGCCGCAAAATGGCGGTAAAGTTGCCATGAAGGAGGTATTTACAACATGAAGGTAAGACCAAGTGTAAAACCTATGTGTGAAAAATGCAAAATTATCAAGCGTAAGGGTAAGGTAATGGTTATTTGCGAAAACCCGAAGCACAAGCAGAAGCAGGGCTAAGTTTCTGTAATTTTCCGGGAAAAGCGGCTGATACACGAGCTTTAGCGGTGTAAACTTTCCCGGTGTGGCTATAGATTTAAACACAAATACAGGAGGTGCGAAACAAGCATGGCCAGAATATCAGGCGTGGATTTACCAAGAGAAAAAAGAGTTGAAGTTGGCTTGACCTATGTATTCGGTATCGGCCTTCCCAGTTCCAAGAAAATTCTTGCCGAAGCCGGGATTAACCCCGACACAAGGGTAAAGGACCTGACCGAAGACGAAGTATCAAAGCTTAGAGAAATTATCGACAGAGACTATGTTGTTGAAGGCGATTTAAGACGTAATGTCGCACTTGACATAAAAAGACTGATGGAAATTGGCTGCTACCGCGGCGTAAGACACAGAAAAGGTCTTCCGGTTCGCGGTCAGAAGACAAAGACAAACGCAAGGACCAGAAAAGGCCCGAAACGTACAATCGCCAACAAGAAGAAATAATAACTGCCTGTTAAGGCTATTCACTGTCGAAAGGAGGAACTATCTAAATGGCAAAGGTTGCTAAGAGAAGTACCCGCAGGAAGGTTAAAAAGAATATCGAACGTGGCGCTGTTCACATTCGTTCAACGTTTAATAATACAATCATCACCATCACCGACGTTGCCGGCAACGCAATCAGCTGGGCAAGCGCAGGCGGTTTGGGTTTCCGCGGCTCCAGAAAGAGCACGCCGTTTGCAGCACAGTCGGCAGCGGAAACAGCAGCAAAGGCTGCAATGGAACACGGTTTAAAAACAGTTGAGGTTTTTGTTAAAGGCCCCGGCGCAGGACGTGAAGCTGCAATTCGTGCGCTTCAGGCTGCAGGTCTTGATGTTACCATGATTAAAGACGTAACACCCATTCCTCACAACGGCTGCAGACCGCCGAAGAGAAGAAGAGTTTGATGCATTTACGAATTGGTTTAAAATTTAAGGAGGTGTAAATTTAGATGGCACGTTATACAGGCGCAGTGTGCAGATTTTGCCGCAGAGAGGGCATGAAGCTGTTTTTAAAGGGCGAAAGATGTTACACAGACAAATGTGCAGTCACCCGCAGGAAGGGTGCTCCCGGAATGCATGGGCAGAGCAGAAAGAAGCTGTCTGAATATGGTTTACAGTTAAGAGAAAAGCAAAAAGCAAAGAGATATTACGGCGTTTTGGAATCTCAGTTTGCAAAATATTTTGATATGGCTGAAAAGAAACAGGGCGTTACCGGTGAAAACCTGCTCCAGATTATTGAGAGCAGATTAGACAATGTTGTTTACCGTTCCGGATTTGCAACATCAAGACCGGAAGCCAGAATTTTAGTTACGCACGGCCATTTTGAGGTAAACGGCAAGAGAGTTGACATTCCGTCCTATTTGGTTAAGCCCGGCGATGTAATTACATTGCAGGAAAAGAGCAGGTCTTCTGAAAAGTTCAAAGCAATTTTGGACATCACTTCGGGAAGAACCGTTCCTTCATGGCTTGACGCAAACCACGACACATGCGAAAGCAAGGTAGTTACCTTGGCGAAGAGAGAAGACATTGACCTTGAAATTGAGGAACATCTTATTGTCGAATTGTATTCGAAATAATAATATTGTTATTTCGCATTCAAAGCTTTACAATCGAGATTACCCTCGGCGCTTACATGCATGTTGGTGTGCGTGAAATTTAACCAAAATATATGAGGGAGGGTTAACTATGTTAGAAATAGAAAAGCCTAAAGTTGAGTGTGTAGAGATTAACGATAACGGTACTTACGGCAAGTTTGTTGCAGAGCCTTTAGAGCGCGGCTACGGCACAACGCTGGGAAACTCGCTCAGAAGAATGTTGCTTTCATCGCTTCCGGGCGCTGCCGCAACCTCTGTGAAGATTGACGGAGTACTGCACGAATTTTCGACAATACCCGGCGTGAAAGAAGATGTTACGGAAATTATTTTAAACATCAAGCAAATCGCGGTGAAATTACACTGTGACACGCCGAAGGTTGTTTATATTGAGGCGGAGGGTGAAGGCGTCATCCACGCCGGCGATATTAAGCTGGATTCTGACATCGAGATCTGCAATCCCGACCTTAAAATCGCAACGCTGGGCAAAGACGCAAAGCTCTATATGGAAATTACGTTTTCTAAGGGCCGCGGCTATGTTTCGGCAGAACGGAACAAGCAAATCAACCAAAATATTATCGGAGTAATTCCGGTAGACTCAATTTACACACCCGTGCACAGGGTGAACTATTCTGTTGAAAACACCCGTGTCGGCAATATTACAGACTACGACAAGCTCACCTTAGAGGTTTGGACCGACGGGTCCATCAGCCCCGACGAGGCGGTGAGCCTTGCGGCGAAAATCATAAACGAGCATTTAATGCAGTTTATTGACCTCTCGGAAGAAGCAAAGAACGCCGATATTCTCATTGAAAAAGAAGTCGGCCAGAAGGAAAAAGTGCTGGAGATGACCATTGAGGAGTTAGACCTCTCTGTTCGTTCCTACAACTGCTTAAAGCGTGCGGGAATTAACACTGTGGAGGATTTAACCAACCGGACAGAAGACGATATGGTGAAAGTCCGCAACCTGGGAAGAAAATCCTTAGAGGAAGTTATCGGAAAGCTTCACGCACTGGGACAGTCCTTTGCAAAACGTGAGGACTAACGCAAAATTATTTAATCAAGGAGGTAGTGACAGATGCCGGGAACAAGAAAATTAGGTCGGCCAACCGACCAGCGAATTGCAATGTTTCGCAGCCTGACCACGGCGCTTTTGGCAAACGGGAAACTGGTTACCACAGTGCAGAAGGCAAAGGAACTTAGAAGCATCGCTGATAAAATGATTACACTTGGCAAAAAGAACACCTTACATTCCAGAAGACAAGCACTGTCTTACATTACGGATAAAGAGGTTGTTTTCAAACTGTTCGACGAAATCGCTCCGAAATATCAAGACCGTAACGGCGGCTACACAAGAGTGTTAAAAATGGGCCCCAGACGCGGCGACGCTGCTGAAATGGCAGTAATTGAGCTGGTTTAATCGAAAACTTAAATTTTGTATACAAAAATTTATGCATAAAACAAGAAACTGTTGATAACAGTTTCTTGTTTTTTTTATTTTTTTGAAAATATTTCCGCCATTAACTTTACGCCGGCGCAAAAGCCCTGGTTAAATGCGTTTTCAACTTCAATGCGGTTCGATTTGTTCACGTCGGCCAATATGCTTTCTAATTTTTCCATTTCTTCGCTGGTCAGGTGTTCTTCTTTTTCAATGATTTTTTGGGAATAGTTCCAATAGTCCGAATTTTTCGATAAGAAATTTGGACGATCAAAGCACAAGTCCCGAAATTCGTCTAAAATGTTCATGGGCTTTCTCCTTTTTATTTTTTTAAAACAGTATAGCATAGAAAATGGGTTGTACACGAATTCAAAGTGATGTCAGAGAATAAAAATTTATGATATAGGTTGAATTTATCCTACATTTCGGTTATAATAATGGCAGGAGGTGTTCAACATGAAAATTAACACAAAAAGTATGGTTTCCATTACAGAAGCAAATCAAAACTTTTCAAAGGTTGCCAGACTGGTAGATGAAGTTGGCTCTGCTGTTATCTTAAAAAATAATACGCCGCGTTATTTAGTAATTGATTTTGCTCAGGCCGAAACAGAACAAACCATTTCAGATGAAGACATTATGGATATTTCGAAAAGACTGATTGGACAAAACAAAGAGGCATATAAGGAATTGGCAGAATGATACAAATTTCAATTGAGCAAATGAAGCAAATTCATAAAGAACTCATTTGCGAAACAGGCGGCAGCGAGGGTTTAAGAGACATTGGCCTTTTGGAGTCTGCAATGTATGCGCCGTTTCAGTCATTTGACGGCGAAGCACTTTATCCGTCTATCCAGAGAAAAGCGGCCAAGCTTGGCTTTGGACTTATTCAGAACCACCCTTTTATTGACGGAAATAAACGTTTAGGAATCCATGCCATGCTAATTTTTCTCGCCATAAACGGCGTTTTGCTGACCTATTCGCAATCAGAATTAGTTCAAGTTGGTCTGGCTCTTGCTTCTGGAAAAATTGGCGAGCAGGAACTTATGAATTGGATTGCAGAACACGAAGTATAAATTAAAAGCCGCCCAAAATGGGCGGCTTAATTTTTAACCTGCAATTTCTAATTTTTCAAGCCTGCGTTCAAGCTGAGACAACTTCTGTTCCAGCTCCCACTGTTTTTCATGAACCAGCTTATAACCGTCAACCAAAGCGTTAATCCGCGTTGTTACATCGTTTTCAATCACAACTTTCATGCGGCTCTCCAAATCTTTCATGTCCGCTTTTAATTCGTTTGACTGTCTGTCTAACATAACGCCAATGCTTTCAAGCAATTTTTCGTTATCCATTCTCGGTCTCCTCTCACGAATTTCAATTGCGCAATTCTTTTAATTCAATTATACCATTTCGTCAATTGTTATGCAAGAGCAAAATAAAAAAAGCCGCCCATTTTGGGGCGGCTTTAGTTCCTTTAAAATAATACAATAGATTTTGTAAATTCATCAACATAAACGGCTTTGTTCAGCGCTTGTGCAATGGCTGCGCTGTCTATCAGCACCCTGTCCTGCACCATAGTAACATTTGCGTCAACAGGCACGCCGTCAATGGCCACCGTTCCGTCTGAATAGCAAACGCTGACGGTGCTTGCGTCCTTTGCGGCGGTTGCCGTTTGCAGTGCGCCGTCCCACGACACGGAATAGTTCGACAGCTCAAACACCGCACGGAAAGGAAGAAGAACAGACTCGCCGCTCACAACGGGGGCAACGTCGTTCTCGGTTAAATATGCGTCGATACAAATGCGGTAGTCGTTCCCAATGCCGCCGAACACCGTTATGCGGGGAGTTTCATCATGAAACGCTACGGCGCCCTTTGCCAGGCAGGAAATCAGCGCCTCGTCAGAAGCGCAATATTCGTTTAACACCGGATAGTCTGCAAATTTTGAAAATGTTGTGCCCACATAGTTGTTGGTGGCAACGGTATATGTCGCGGCTGGGTCAATTGGCTGGCCCGCAACGGTAACGCCGCTAATGCGCTTGCCGGGTTCTTTCGCTGCGTCATAAGCATAGCCTGCGCCAGAAATTTGCAGAAAAGAACCGCCCATTTCGGTAACTTCTCTCACAGAGTCTTCTAAAATCTGAATAAAATCTGCCCCTGTTACTTCTTTTGTCACGATGTAATTCCCAAAAGGAAACGCCTCGTAAACCTGGCCCCGGGTAATTTTGCCCGTTGGGATTGACGCGCGAATTCCGCCGCCGTTTTCAACAGCAATCTGTGCCCCGGTTTCCAGGCGGTAGCTGTCGCAGATGAGATCGCCCATGTAGGTTTCCTGGGTGCGGACAAAGGGATATTCTGCGTTTAAGAACACACTGGTTTCCCCGACCTCTTCTTCTAACAGCGCAGACTGGGCCTTGTCAGTCGCATCGACAAGGGCCTGAATTTCTTCGTCCCCGGGCGTATCTCCGGTAATGGAGAAGCGAGAAAATTCCTCCTTTTTATCGCTGTAAACGCGAACCACGCCGGCGCTCTCCTGGTAATAGCCGTCGCTTACCAGCGTGGTTTCGCCAACCATAATGCCGTCGTTGGTATTGTGGGAGTGGCCGTCTAAAATCAGGTCAATTCCCTTAACCTCGTTTGCCAAATCAATGCTGGTGCCCTCAGACTCAATCTGGCTTCCGATGTGGGTTAGCGCCACAATGTAGTCCGCTTGGTCCTCTAATTCGTCTACCATTTTTTTGGCGGTTTCAATGTCGTCACGGAATTCAATGCCCTCGGTGTTGGCCGGGGCAGTTTTGGTCTTTGTGTGGTCGTTGGCAATGCCGAACACACCTACCTTAAAGCCGTTAAAGTTCCAAATTTTATAATCCTCAAACACCAGATTACCATCTTCATCCACCACGTTGGCAGCTAAAATGGGTGTCCCGGCCTGTTCGCCCAGCTCCTTTAGGCGGTCAGTGCCGAAGTTATAGTCGTGGTTGCCTGTGGTCACAGCGTCGTAGCCCACCGCTTTTAAAAGCGGCGCTATGCTGCCGCCGCGCTCTAAGTTCGCCGCTGGCAGGCCGTGGAAAATGTCGCCGGAGTCTAACAGCAGCACATTTTCTCCTGCACTTTCGTGCTGTTTCACCAAATTGGCAATGGCCGCATAGCCCAGCGTTCTGCCGTGGGCGTCGGTAGTGTGGATAATAGTAACCGCCGCGTTGTCCTCCCCGGCAAAAACCGCAGGCGTACAAACGCCCAGTGCCAATGTAATGGCAAGCAGCAGTGTTAAAATTCGTTTTTTCATTTGTTTTTCCGTCCTTTCAAGAGAATTGACTTATTAGATTAAAAGTAACACAAATTGGCAGGGTTGTTAATTGTGTTTTCAGTATATCATAAATCTGCAAAAACTGTCAATTATAAATTACCTCCACTGAAAATTCCCTTTTCCTGCCGCCGCTTCAAAGTGATATTTCACAATTCCCAAATCCACCTCAAAGCCTTTGGGTGATTCAGCGGAAACGAAACCGCCGCTTAAAGTGAAGAAAAATTTTTGTTTGTTCATGGCGGTTGGAGCCAGAGCAGCAGCTCTAATGCCGCGGACAAACCATTCGGGCTCGTTCCCAGTGGGAGTATAAAAGGATTCTGGGGGTTTTGAGGTGTGAGGCGTGCCATTTGATTCACCGATGCCCAGAGCAATGATCATTAAAAGCTTTTCACCCTTTTCTGAATCAATTTCGCATTTTTTACGGCACTTGCCCCGGTTAAAGGTCAGGGCTACCCAGCAGGTGTTTAGCCCAAGCTCAGTCGCTTTTAACACGATTTGCTCCCCAAAATATCCGCACCGTTCCTCAAGGCCGGGGGCGTTTTTTCCTATCAGTGCTATATAGTTTTTTGCGTTTCGAAAGCCAGCCATGCGGGCCATAATGCCGGAAAACGCCTCTGGTTCGTTTGTAATTAATTGAATATGCAGTCCGCTGCGTTTATTTATGCTCTCAATCAGCTCATTTAAGGCAGTGGTTTTGCCAAGGTCTATAGGTGTATTTTTAAATGCGCGCACTGCATGCCGTGAATTCATGGTGTCTAAAATGTCCATAATATTCCTCCTTTTTTATGATTATAGCACGTGATTGTTAACCGCGTCAAGTTTTGCTTTTTGCTTAAAAAGATTATTTGCTTTTTATCCTGCACGGTGATAGAACGAGTTACATATATTATGCTGAAAAATGTCCGAAAGGGGATTGTCCAATGCATTCAAGGAAAAAGGTCCTGGTTGTGGAAGATAACATGCTCAACCGGGAGCTGCTGTGTGGGATTTTGGCAACGGAATATGAAGTTTTGGAGGCCGAAAACGGCCAGAAAGCACTTGAAATCGCACGGCGCTACAAGGAGGGCATTTCCATCATCCTGCTGGACCTTGTTATGCCCGTGATGGACGGTTATACATTTTTGTCCATTGTCAAGGCGGACGCAGGGCTTTCTTCAATTCCCGTAATTGTGGCAACCCAAAGCGACGGCGAATCTGACGAGGTGACTGTGACGTTTCTGTCCCTGTCGAAAATGACTCTTCCTGATATTGTTGCCATTTTTTTGCTTCTTTACATAAAATAGAATTTCCTACTAACATTATATTCACTGGCCTGCTTGTCTGACACAACGGTACAGGAAACCAAAAGCGCAAAAAAAGGACAGGCGCAATTGCCTGCCCGTGTTTTTTATTCATTTTGTCCAAGAAAGTTTAACTGAATATTACCGTTGTTGGCAGAGGCAAGCAACGTTTTTGTGCCGGTTTCCTTTTCCGGCGGCAAATTGCTTTCTCCCTTTTTCACCTGTGTGTGAATTGCAAACTCGTCCATTGTTCCTGCAATGGTTCCGCTGATGTTGCCGTTTTTCGCGTTTAACGTAACGGAGTTTCCTGGGTTTAGGTTTTCCAGCGCAATGTTGCCGTTGTTTACTGACACCGTTACAGAATTTAAAACCGAAAGGGGCGGCAGGGAAATGTCTGCATTGGTGGTGTTAAGCGTAAGGCTGTGTAAAGCGGACTGAGGAAGCTCAATGCGGACAGTTCTGTTTTCCGGAGCGGTTTTTCTGCCTACATAGTCGCCCCATTGTTTGTTTTCGGCATAGGTCATGCGCAGCTCTTTTTCTTCCGTTCGGTTCAGCTCATAAAATTCCTTGTCGCTTTCATAATAGGTAATGCAGATTTGCCCGTTTTCCGATGGAAGCAGTTCAATTTTCCGGTTTTTCACGTCAATGGTCAGGGTGTTCACGTCTTCTGCCGGGGCGGTGTAGTTTTTTTCCACAAATTCATGTTCCTCGCCGGAAGGCTTTGCGCCGCAGCCGGTGAGCAACGTGCCGGCGGCAGCCACGACCGCCGCAAGGCCGATTGCTACAATCTGATTTTTTAATATTTTTTTCATAAAATATTCCTCCCACAATGTTGTTTTTTATGGTATAATTACATTATACACCTTTGTGTAACACAAAAGTCAAGGGGGGATTTTTTTATGCAGGAATTTACCATAAAACAGGCGGCAGAACTTGCAGGCACCACCACCGAAACCCTGCGGCACTATGACAGGATTGGCCTTGTAAAGCCGTGCCAGAGGGACAAATTTTCGGGATATCGCTATTATTCTCAGCAGGAGATTGTGCAGTTGAAAACCATTGAGCTTTTAAAAATAATGGACTTTTCGCTCACAGACATAAAAGAACTTTTGCAGCAAAAGGATTTGTCCTGCGTGATTGCGCGTTTAAAGCAGGCGGAACAGAGCGCAGATCAAAAAATTGCACGCTTAAAATATGCGAAAGAAAAAATTAAGCGCGCCCGGCTGGACTATGAAAAAAAGAAAAGCGCCGCGCAAGGCGGCGAAGAAGACTGGTTTGTGAAGCACATGCCCAAACGGGTGATTTTGCTGTCGGACAATTTAGAGCGTCCCAATTTAAAAAATTTGTGGAGCTACCACAGCCACTTTTATGAGCAGTTAAACGAACAGCAGCGGCCAAAGTTTTTGTTTGAAGACGCGGCAGGCATGATTACAATAAAGGGCAAAACCAGGCTGTTTGCCGTGTGCTGCAGTTTCCCTTCGTTAGAGGGGCTTACTGTTTTGCCGGAGGGGGATTACCTTTGCGCAAACTGCACAGAGGAGAATAAAGACCAAGTGCTTCAGGTGCTTTTAAAACGGGCGAAAGAAGCATATGGTGCAAGGCCGGAATTCATTGTGCACAGCATTGTGGTGACGGGGATTTTGCAGTGGGACTATCAAATACAGCTTTATCTACAATGATTTTTCCACGGGCGTTTTCATCGTCCATAATAATTTCGCTCACCGACGGCGCGCAAATGGTGCCGGACAAAGGATTTTTAATGCTGTCTACCGGTGTCTTGATGGTTGCGTTGACCTGGGATTTTTCAAAGCATAGGTCGGTGCCGGACATTTCGCAATCCAAAAGCGTCAGGTTTTTGCAGTAGCATAAGGGCTGGGTGCCGATAATTTTGCAGTGATCCAGCGTCAGGCCGTTTGAATACCACCCCAAATATTCCCCCTTAATAACACTGTTTTTCACCGTTACGTTTTCGGCGTGCCAGAATGCGTCTTTCGTGTCAAACTCGCAGTCTTCAAAAACCGCGTTCTTTATGTATTGAAACGAATATTTTCCTTTCAGCCGCACATGGCTCAGCCGCATGTTCTCAGAGCGCATAAGAAAATATTCGCTTTCGGCGGTGCAATGGTGCATTTGCAAATTCCGCACCGACCAGCCAAATTCGGCAGAGCAAATGTCGCAGCCGGAAATCGCAACGTCGCTGCATTCCCGCAGGGCTTTAATGCCGTGCAGCTTGCTGTTTTTAATTTCTACACGATTGTCATACCATAGGGCGGCGCGGCAGAGGGGCGTAAGCTCTGAGCCGTTCACCTTCAGGCCGCTGTCGTGCCAAAAGGGGTAGCGGAGGTGAAACCGGCAGTTTTCAACCTGAATGTTTTCACACTCTTTTAATGCGCTTTCGCCGTCTGCCGGACCATCGAACGTGCAGTTATTTAAATGAAGCTCCTTTTCGCCATACAACGCCCGCTCCGCGTCGAACGTTTGATTTTGTATCAGTTTCATAGCTTGTTCCTCCATGCCTATTTTATTTTACTGTCTTTATTATAACGCATAGCGGCAAAAATGGCAAATACTCATCTTTTATAGATCACTATGCCTTTTGTCTATGATAAGTCTGTTTAAAGAGCGTGAAAGCCCCCTGCTTTGTTAGCAGGGGGCACGTTGTTATATTTTCCAAACCAAACGGGCCATTAAGGCGCCAGTTTCAGCTTCCGCTCCAAAATTACAATAGGGGGCAGCCAGCACATCTGGCCCTCCCAATTATACTCAAGTTCTCTTTATTTAAAATACCGTTTACCTATGCCGCATCAAGTTCAAAAAAATGCTTTACACTATTAAGAATGTGCTGAAGTTCACTTTTTTTAGATATTGATCCAATTTTTTTGCCAAGCTTTGATTTATCCATTGGACAAATCTGTTCAATTAAGGCAATACTTGGCTTATCCAATCCATAACCAGTGATTTTAATATGAAAACAATTCAATTTTTTTCTTACACTCGTACTTAAAGGTACTAAATGAATCAGAGGTGAATTGTTCGAAGTTTTTACAACAATCGCTGGCCGAAACCCACGAATTATGTTGCTTGAAGTATCTGCTTTAAAGTCCACCAAAAAAATATCGCCGGTTCTAATTTGATTCATCTTGATAGTCCTCCCCAATTCTTGTAATAATTTCGCCTAATCCAAGGTGCTGATAAAATTGCCATTTTTCATGAATTAAATGGCGATGTAACTGTTCAATCTCGTTACAAATGTAACGGTTTGTTTTTTCAAACTCAGCAATATAACGTTTTTGTTCCGTTATAGGCACTAAAGAAATTGGAAATTCTTCAAAATCTTTATTTTTTAAGGTAATAATGGAGGTTCCGACCTGACGGCCTTTTAAAAATGCTTGTCCAACTGGACTGTCTAAACAATATTTCAAATAATACGGATCACATTTTTCTTTATTGAGCCGTATCCCGACAAAATTGATGGATAATAAGATATTATGAATGCCATCAGGTACGACGCAGGTTTTAATCGTAACACCTTTACACGAGACGAGAACATCTCCTGGTTGAACTACATATTTTGAAACATCAGCATTTATATGATAGGTTTTTAAATTCTCTAAAATAATGTTTCCGTCCTGGATATCTGCATAATTAATGATTCTATACTTCCCATCCGGACATTCTTCTGCCGTCTTTGAAACGTTCATACCTCGGTATATTTTATCAGAAATATTTTTAAGTACGGGCCAATTTGTAACTTTGCTAAGATCCACAAATACCCGGCCCAGTTCAGATTCAATAGAGGAGGACGATATATAACGGCTGGGCAATAAGATACAATCATTCTGCAAAAGTTCTTGTTCGTTTATTACTCTTCCGATTTGTTGATCCATGCATGTTCCGTTATAGATTGATACAATTTTATTCATAACCTGCTTGTCCAGCTGGTCTACAACACGGGTAGAATTGTTTTTTGAGAATAGGCCTTCAGCCTGTATCATTGTGATAGCGGAGTTTCTCTTTGCTTTATTGATTACAATTAGGCTCAGCGGCATTGTTGTGTAAGATAAAATTTTTGATGGCAATGTGATAATGCATTCTATATATCCTTCCTCAATTACATGACGCCGAATCCAGCTGTATGAGGAATTGTATAAGGTTCCTGTTGAAACTGCGATAATACCTCGGCCGGTATCGGTTAAAGAAGCCGCTTGGTGCTCAATAAACAGCCACTCAGAATTGGATTTTGGCAGCGCGTAGCTAAATTTGAACCTGTCATATGAATCGTTAACGATCGTTTGTTCTAAATTAGACCAGGAGGAACCGAGGGGAGGAAACATGATGGAGTAATCAAATCTCATCAGGCCTTCTCCAAAATCATTTTTAAAACGGGGATTTGTAAACACATCTCCGCTCAGTATCTGCGAAAACTCAATTTCATTTATATATGCCCGAATTGTAGAAACGGCGCACAATATTTCCAGTTTTTCCTGCGCATAAATAAAGAGTTCTCCGTTTCGTTCTTTGGCATATCGACCTGCTGCAATACAGGTTGAACAAAGACCGGCTACACCGTCGTAAAAGGAACCGTTGATTGGGTTTAAAATAGACAGGCATAATTCGTTAATGGGGGCAGGGGTAGTGATAGATTCTGTAATCACCATGGGATAGTAGTGGACAGCTAAATCGTTAGCAATTTTCTGACAATCTTCTATATTTAATTTGTTGTTCAATAAAAATTCCGTCATTTCTGTTATGTCGCAATACTTATTTTCAGCCGTTATTACATCTACTGCCTCTCTCAGCTCTTTGGGAACGTTTGGGTGTATTACATCATAAATCAAATCACGAATGTATATTTCTGTATTTGTTTGTACGTTTTTTCTAAAATAGCTATCATGTTCGCTTATTTGTTTTTTCTTTATTACATATGCAGCAAAACATACGAGCAGTCCCTGATTCAGTGTTTCAAGTGAGATTGGAGATTTTTTTAATATGGGCTCTAAAAAATATTTGGTTATCGGACTCATTGTTTCCATTTAAAACACCTCAAAAGTAATTAAAATACTTTAATTAAATTTATATAATGTAATCTTTAAACTTTCTTGATATTTAGTATTATAAAACAACAGTATTAATTTGTCAATAAAATTTTTCAAAGTTTATCAATTTTTTATTTTATCTTAAAATTTTATTTGTAACATTATTCATTAAAGTATAACAATTACTTTCGATAGAGGATTTTATAAAGGTTATCAAAAATAAGGGGCTTGACTGCACTAATAAAAAAACTGGCGGATGTTTTTTGACAAAAAACAGAGCAGAACTTTTTTGCTTCGTTTTGACAAAGAATGCTAATTTTGATAAAATGTACCCCTTGTCATTTCGTGCATCACCCTTACAAGAAAGTTGCACTCGCTTGTAAGTTCGATATAATCACTCTATGGAGGCTTAATCTTTGAACTCAGAAAAATTAGCTACTGTGCTATCCATTTTTAAATTTAAAGTACATTTCACCACTTATTTTTTATTGGGACAAGTGTATCATCTGCCATTGGAGACTATTTGAGCCGCTGAACAGGGTTCATTAATTCCTAATATTTACATTTGAACATCTCCAAACTCAGCATATCAATAATGACAATAAAAGATTACCAAAATCAGGGGTGCATGTAATCTGTTGCAGGGTAAAATATAATGTCAAGTAAAAATCGGTAAGTTTTTTATGGTTCGTTGAATAGCTTGTTAATTTTTACTTGACACTAACTGTTTCCCGATATGAATTGACATTAATTCATAAATGTGATAAAATAAATTTTGTTAAAATAAACTATTTTAGATCTGTTTAGAAAGGAAGAGAATTATGAAAAAAATCGCTTGCCTGTTTTTTGCTGCATTCTTTTTGTTCGCTACATGTCTGGTATGTACAGCAGCGTCTGATGAAGTTACCACTTTTGCGGGCACCTATGAAGGCTGGTACTACGCCAATCAGGGGCAAACAGGTCTGACGCTTACTGTGAATGAAGATGGTACAGGAATATTTGAATTTTATAATATGCCTGGGAAATCCAATGCGAAGGATGGTTCTTATACTGTTTATGTGTCCTATGACGGGGGAAAATATGTAGTAGAGGGAGATGAATGGATCAATCATCCTTCCGGCTATTCGTTTGTTTCTTTGTCAGGAACTTTGGCTGACGGGGTATATACGGGACTGGTGAGTGAAAACAGCAGCTGGGAATTTGTTCTGATCCGAAACAATGAAAGCTACCAGCAGCTGACAGATAGTATTTATCAAAATCACAGCTATCAACGTTTTGATGAGGGGTTGACCTGGACCCAGGCAAAGGCACGCTGCGAAGAACTTGGAGGACATCTGGTAACCATTACCTCCGAAGCGGAACAGAAATTTGTAGAGGGACTATTAGAAGGCGGTTCTAAGAAACAATATTGGATCGGTGCAACGACAGCGGAAGGTTCGCCTGCATGGATTACAGGCGAGGTGTTTTCTTATTCCAACTGGGACTCGATCGAACCCAACAGCCACACTCGCTCCGACGGAGAGAAGGAGCAGTATGTTCAGATCTACAACACGGCAAACCCTGCAGTTGGAAGCAGCAGGCGATTTGCATGGAATGATATGTATAATGACAATACTTATCCCGGCGAAGAAGACAATTTTTCCGCAGACACAATCGGCTTTATCTGCGAGTGGGAGACCTGGGCAGATTCTGCGGAATGGTCCACTTCAGAACTTCAAGAAGCGGCGGATATCGGTCTGATTCCAGACGTATTAGTAGGAAAGGATATGACACAGCCCGTGACACGCGGCGAGTTTGCCGCAATTTGTGTTGAGCTATTTGAATCCATGACAGACGGACGTGCAGTAATGTCTTCCGAGTGCAAATTTAAAGATATTGGAGAAAATGAAAACAGAAATTATATTTTAAAAGCTTATAACATCGGTGCAGTGGCTGGTTATAGTGAAGAGCAATTTGCACCGGATGAATGGATTACTAGAGAACAGCTGGCTACTATGCTTTGCAGGGTGTATAAACGCTCCGAATGGCCAGAGTGGACCTTGGCGACGGATGAGCAGTTTACGATTAATTATTCCGGCGTTCCCAAATATGCTGATGATGAAGAAATTTCTGAGTATGCAAAGCCAAGCGTTTATTTTATGACAAAATACGGTGTCATCAGCGGCATAGGGGATGAATTGTTTGCACCCAGAAACACAAATTCTAAACAGGAAGCAGAAAGATATGCAAATGCTACGCGAGAGCAGGCACTAGTCATGTCCCTTAGAAGCTTTAAAAATCTGCAATAGTTTTTTTGAACTATAAATGGGGGCGGCTTAGTACATACAGGACCTTTGAATTATCCTCCCCCTGTATATGCGATATGCACTTTAAAAGTAAACATTATTGCAAAATAAAATTGAATACGAATTTTAAGAGTAGCCAAGAAAAAAGGTTACTCTTTTTGTTTGCTCGGCATGGGCAAACAAAAAGAACGGTAATTTTTTATCAAAATTACCGTTCACATTTGTTGTAAGTATTTTTATTGGACTTTCGTAAAAATACAGTAAAATAAGGGCTTGACAGCACCGGAGGCGCAAAGTCGTGAAAAGTTGATAGCGACAGAGAGCCGCCGCGAAGGCGTTTACAACTGAGCAGGCGAACCGAGCGGGACTTCTTACGAAAGAGGAGAAGCAAGAAAGCGGGCGTTTGTTTTTCCTGACAAAGAAAAACGGAGCAAGGCTTTCCTTTGCTCCGACTGGCTTTCACATACGAAATAGATGCAAATATTTATATCGTCTTTAATATGTAGCTTCTGCAAGTTTTGCAACTATTTTTGCAAGTTTTGCAGAATATTCTGCTAATTCAGCAGGAGAAGCATTTTCTAATTCTTTTTCCATTTCTTCGGTCTTGCTTGTCCATTCAGTCATTTCTGTCATCATATCTGTATAGTCTGACAAAATTGACATATCGGAAGGATTGTCATTATATTTTTTTGTAATTTCAATATATTCATCAACCCATTCCTCATACTCTTTTAAAAACTGCTTCCACTCTGCATCAGTAGAAGTTTCAGCAGGAGCTTCTTCATTGTTCTCAGCAGAATTTCCAACATCGTTTGATGTTTCAACAGCGGATACATCATTATTGCTTTCTACAGCATTGTTTGTTTCGCTACCGCAAGCGGCTAATGTTAATACTAAAGTTAATGCTAATACTATTGATAATAATTTTTTCATTTTACAATACTCCTCTTCACTGATTATTCTCATCTGAACGACACAATAATAAAATACCTGCAATTAAGTTTACAAATAATAGAGAACAAACTTTTAAACCTGTACCAACAGGTTCTCCTCGATTCATTCTACCGCAAATCGAAATAGTTATAGGCAAACACCAAGCAAGCGGTATAAGCAACCATCCTTGAACAATGCATCCTAGTATTAGAAAAATTTTACTTGCTATAGCTAATCCGTCATTTCCTTTCTTTCCTGCTACCTTTTTCTCTTGCTGTGACAAGCTGCAACCACACTTTGTGCACACAATGGCATTTTCGTGAACTTCCGCTCCACATGATTGACAATACTTCATCTTTTAATCACCTCATAATATATTTTGTCGACATTCGCTAGTAGTATTTTATACTACTTTATCCTACTTGTCAATACTTTATGCGAATTATGTATATAATATTTTTCGAGGTGAGGATATTGAAACCATTAAAAGAAAAAATTAGCATAACAATTGATAACGATATTCTTGAGAAACTGCGAGTACTTGCGGAAAACGATGACCGCTCTTTATCTCAGTATATAAATATTATCTTAAAAGAGCATATAAATGAACTTACATCAAATGTTGATTTTACAAAGTAATAAATAAACAAAAAACAACATTGCGTTATTGTTAAGCAATGCTGTTTTTGTATTATAATAATTTAATCATTGTCCCCCGTTCAAGTCTTCTAAAATCGATGGGTGCATCTATCATTGTCAATTCGTTTTTCAAATCTCAAAAATGCCGAAAAACTGCATAAAAATGCGGTCGAAACAGATTGCATCTATTTCGACCGCGAATTCTGGTCGGGATGACAGGATTTGAACCTGCGGCCCCTACGTCCCGAACGTAGTGCGCTACCAAACTGCGCTACATCCCGTTTTTGCGTACTTGATTATTATAATACAATCTGCGATAAATTGCAAGTATTTTTTATAAAAAAATGCGCTAAATTTTAAACTTTTTTTACGATTGAGGCAATTTACTTGCCATTTGGGGTGGAGCATGGTATAATATTACCGTGAAAAATCATAATCTTTTGGAGGAAGTATGACAAAATCCGTTGCCATCTGCACGCTGGGATGCAAGGTGAACGCCTACGAGTCGGAGGCGGTGGCAGAACAGTTTGCAAAAAGGGGCTTTTTCTTAACTGACTTCGACCAGGCTGCCGACGTTTACATAATTAACACCTGCACGGTGACGCACCTGTCGAGCCGCAAGTCCCGCCAGATGATTCGGCGGACAAAACAGTTAAACCCCAATGCGGTGCTGGTGGTGATGGGGTGCTATGCCCAAACCGCACCGGAGGAGGTTGCGGCTATCTCAGAGGTGGACCTGATTTTAGGCACGGGGGACAAGGGCCGCACGGCGGACGTAGTGGAGGAATTTTTATTAACCCGCAAACGGGCATGCCTTGTGTCGGGCTTGGACGAAAAAGACGAGTTTGAAGAACTTTGTGTTACCAGCTACGAGGGTAGAAGCCGGGCCTTTTTAAAGGTGCAGGACGGGTGCAACAACTTTTGCTCTTACTGCATTATTCCCTACGCCCGGGGCAGAATTCGTTCCCGCTCGCTGGAAAGCTGCGTTGCCGAGGCTAAGCGCCTGAGCCAAAGCGGCTTTTCAGAAATTGTGCTGGTGGGAATTCATTTGGCCTCCTACGGCAAAGAGCGGGGCGGGCCATATTTAATTGACCTGCTGGCTGAATTAAACAAAATTGACGGAATTGCGCGAATTCGTTTGGGTTCGCTGGAACCAACCTTGTTTGACGATACATTTACACAGCAAATTGCCGGACTTTCAAAAATTTGCCGGCACTTTCATCTGTCTTTGCAAAGCGGATGTGACGAAACGCTTATCAGAATGAACCGACACTATTCCACGGCGGACTATGAAGCCGCAGTTTTAAAAATTCGCAGAGCATTGCCCGGCGCGGCTATTACTACCGACATAATGGTGGGCTTTCCCGGGGAAACGGAGGAGGAGTTTTTAAACACCTTGGCCTTTGTTGAAAAAATTGGTTTTGCCGACGCGCATGTTTTTAAATATTCTGTGCGCAAAGGCACGAAGGCTGAAAAGATGGATGGCCAGGTTGCGCCCGAAGTGAAAGAAGATCGCAGCCGCCAGCTGATTGGGCTTGTGAAAACCTTAAACCAGCAGTTTGTGGCATCTTACATTGGAAAAACCGTTTCGGTGCTGTTTGAGCAGGAGCATAAGGGAATTCCCAATCTTTATGAGGGGAAAACGGACAACTACATCACCGTTTTGGCCAAAAGCCAAAGGGATGTTAGCGGGGAGTTTCATACCGTTGCCATTACCGGTGAGAAAGACGGGCTTGCCATTGGCGAGCTGACAGAGGAACATAAAAATTAAATTGGAAATGGGGGAGCGCGTTTCCCCGTTAGAAACTGGAGTGAGAAACATGAAAAAAGGAAAAATAGCGGTTGGCGTGATTGCCGCAGTTTTGGTTGTTGCCGCGGCGGCCTGTGCCGTGTGGTTTGCCGTTGGCAAGCCGCTGGTGAAAACAATTTCTGCCAAGGGATATGAAATTTCGGTGCCAAAGGGCTGGAGCTCTGATGCAAACGGCACGTTAACCGACAAAAATGGCACTGCAGTAGGTAAATTTGTTTTGATAAACGAGGAGCCGGATGCAAATAACGCAGTTGCCTATTCGGGTTTTGAGGCCAAAGGCAATGTGAAAACCGAAAATAAAACGGAGGTGATTTTAAAAAACACCTTTGAAACAGATAGCGGAAGGGCCGTGCAGTATTTTATTAAAAACATACCCAACCCCGAGCCTTATGCCATTTCAATTACCTTGCTCCGCACGGGGGTAAGCTCCATGACGGCGGAGCGGATTGCGGCAAGCCTGAAAATTCCTGAAATTGGCTCAAAGCCGCCGCAAAAGAACATTGCGGCAGTGGGCTATTACGACATTGGCGACGACAAAACCGCAAAGATTACTCTGTCAGACGGCAGTACCGCGGTGAAAAATGTGAGCTTAATCGATGCATTTATCAGCCGTCAGAAGAAAGGTGAGAGTACCGGGCTGGACGTTTTAAGCTATGAAACCACAGCCGACGGTGCGGTTTTAAAAACCTGGTCGCACATTGAAAGCGACGCAGGGCGCGGCTATTTATATTCCTATTACGACCGGGGAGACGGTGTTTATACCTATGACAACAATCCGGTTATTTTTGACGGCTTAACCAAAGAGATTGTAAAAGACAAGGGCATTACCTCTTACCGCCTGAAAACCGGCGAAACAGAAACGTCCCGGCTTTTGGAAATTCCTACAAATCTCTACCGCGACAACGCTGAAGCACTGGTGGCGATGAAAACTGCCGAGAGCACCGACCAGTCGGTAATGCAGATTTTAGAAAAGATTTTAACGCCCGACCAAATGAAAACCGTTTCTGCGGCAAAATCGCCGGAGGGGCTAAAATTAGTGTTTTCAGAAGAAGCAAACATTGACAGAACAAAGCTGACGAAAGACGCGGCGGTGCTGTTCAGTTTGCTTTCAGACGTGAATACGATTACGGTGGAGAAAACCGGCGGCGACACGTTCGTGCTAAAACGGAACGACGTGATGAAACAGGCTGGCGCGGCGGCAGAAACCGCAACAAACACCCCGGAGGACTTTGCAAAGTTTGCAGAGGAGCTTGACACAATTCCGCCGGCAAAGCCCCAGGGCGGGACAGACGGCAAATCATCCGACAGCCCGGCTGATTCTGCGGCGGACGGGGACGTGGTATATTCGTCCACGGTGGTGATTTCGTCCAGCACAAAGGTGAAACACCCCAGAACGGGTGAGATGGTGGCCATTGGCCCCTATGCCGAACAGATGGGCGTGAGCCAGTATTTAAACAAGCCCATTTCCTGCGTCATTAAAAAGGCGGGTTCTATCTACCTTGCCACGGCAACCTGCGGCGGCAGCGTGATTTATTCCCAGCCGCTGGAGAGCGAGGCGGCCGTGCAGGACGCAATTCGGCAAATTCAGTCCTATTCATAATAATTAGAAAAGAGTTGTGTGATAATGGATTTAAAATCAGCGCAGGAGCGCATAAAAAGCGCTGCGGACAATATTTCTAAGGTTGTGGTGGGAAAAGAGGACGTAATTTTAAAAATCCTTTCAGCCCTGTGCGCCGGCGGGCATGTGCTCTTAGAGGACGTGCCGGGAGCGGGCAAAACCGTGCTGGCAAAGTCTTTGGCAAAATCCTTTGGGGCGGCGTTCTCACGAATTCAGTTCACCCCGAATCTTTTGCCCTCCGACGTAACTGGCTTAAGCATTTATAACCGGAAAACCGAAGAATTTGTGTTTTCCCCCGGTCCGGTGTTTTGCAACATTTTGCTGGCGGACGAAATTAACCGCGCTACGCCGCGGACACAGTCCGGCCTGTTAGAGTGCATGGAGGAACGGCAGGTTACCACCGATGGGGTTGTGCGCCGGCTGGAGGAGCCGTTTTTCGTTATTGCCACCCAAAATCCGGTGGAAACGGCGGGCACATTTCCCCTGCCAGAGGCCCAGCTTGACCGTTTTTTGATGAAACTCAGCCTGGGCTATCCCTCAAAAGAGGAGGAGCTTGCCATTATGGAACGGTTTATGTCGGCCTCGCCGTTAGACGGGCTGGAGCCGGTGGTTTCCGTTTCGGAACTGGTAGAAATTCAGGCCGCGGCAAAGCAGGTGTTTGTGCACCCGGCTGTTTTAGATTATATTGCAGAGCTTTCGGCCCGCACCCGCCGGCTCACAAGCTTGTGCACCGGCATCAGCCCCCGGGCGGTATTGGGGCTGCTTGGCTGTGTGCGGGGCTATGCGCTGTGCCGGGGACGGGAGTTTGTAACGCCGGATGACGTGAAGGAATTGGCCCCGGCATGCCTGTGTCACAGGCTGATTGTAACGGCTGACACGTCGGCGGAGCATATCATTGGCGATGTGCTGGAGGCCGTGCCCGTGCCCACGGAGGAGTGGGGCGTGGCATGAAAATGATACTGTCTGCGGCCTGCGCCCTGCTGTTATTCTACATTCAAAGGTACATTTATAAACGCATTTGGAAGAAAAATCTCGGCGTCACAGTTTCGTTTGTGACGCCTTTTGCCGTTGAAGGCGAAAACAGCGCCCTCAGCGAAGTGATTGAAAATAAAAAGGCCTTTCCTGTGCCCGTGTTAAGGGTGAAGTTTTCTTTTGCCCGGGGGCTTTCGCTCACCGGCGGCGAAAATGTAACCCGGTCGGACAAGGTTTATAAAAACGATATTTTTTCCGTCATGCCCTACATGCGCATTACCAGAACCCACGAGTTTTTGTGCGAAAAGCGGGGGTTTTACACCATTGACAGCGTAAGCCTCACGTCGTCTGACCTTTTAATGTCTGCCAAATTCACAGACGTGCGCCCAAACGGAGGGCAGTGCGCTGAATTTTCTGTTTATCCCGCCCGGGCGGACGTGGCGCGGCTGCTGCCTGTTTTTTCAAAAATTATGGGCCAGAGAGAGGCGAAGGCGCAGCAGCCAGACCCCTTTGCGTTTCGCGGAATCCGCGACTATGCACCGTTTGATCCCATGCGGGATATTAACTGGAAAGCCACCGCCAAAACGGGAGATTTGAAGGTGAATATTCACGCAAGCACCCGCGCCGGGGAGGTGCGGCTGGCCCTTGATTTAGAGCCGGACTCCGACTGGGCGGACAATGGGGTGCGGGAGGAAGAAATCCGCATTGCGGCCACCCTTGCCTCCCTGTTTGTGCAAAAGGGGGCGGAGATTTCGCTTGCCTCCAACGGGCGTGACATTGTCACACAGGCTTCGGCAAACATGAAAAGCGGCTGTGGCCCGGGACATTTAACGGCCATGAAAGAGGCGCTGGCCCGCATCGATTTGGAA
The DNA here is from genome assembly GCF_014384785.1 of Congzhengia minquanensis. Lineage (NCBI taxonomy): Bacteria > Bacillati > Bacillota > Clostridia > Eubacteriales > Oscillospiraceae > Congzhengia > Congzhengia minquanensis. Next base: position 664,139 of record NZ_JACRSU010000001.1, on the reverse strand, counting down.
AAGGGCTGCGCGCCGTTTCAGGAGACGGCACAGCGCCTTTTAGACAACGGCGGCGAAAAACAAGAAACGGTTTTAATCACCGGTGCAAAGGGAACGGCTAAGGCCGCCCTTTATGAGCAGCTTGCCCGGCCTGGCGGCCTGCATATCATTTTTGTTGTGCGGCCTGATGCAGGGGCGTTGCCGGAAATCCGCGAAGCGAACGTAACGCGGTGGGAGGTGCACTATTAAAATGAAACGGGATTTGATGTTCGACTTGGCAAGCCTGTTTTCGCGGGCATCGCTGTGTTATGTTATCTCGGCGTTTTTGTGCTTGGGCAGGCCAATGGACGGCGCCGCTGCGGCTGTGACCGCTGGGCTTGTGCTTTGCACCGCGGTGTTGTTTTATATCTTCCGGCGGCTTTTTTATAACCCACTGGTGTTTTGCGCCGCCCATATCGGCGTGGCGGCGGTGGCGTTTTTCGTCATTCCCGCAGGGTTCACGTTTGGGTTTGCCGCAGGGCTGGTGTTTTTGCTGGCAGACTCGTTCTACTGCCGCCTGAAAAAAAGCGGCCCGGAGGAATATGCGGTGCACTGGGCGCTGGCTGTATTTTTGTGTGTGCTCTACATTGTGGGTGCTGCCTATGGCTTGAAGCAGTTCACCACCATCTGCTTTTACGGCGCGGTGTGCTTTTTGTCCCTCTATTTTTTGCAGACGGGGCTTTTGCGCACCGGCTCATTTTTAGAGGACAACAAGGAGCTTTCCAACGTGCCGTTTGTAAAAATCCGTTCTCAGGCGGGGGCGGTTTTGCTCGTTTTTGCCGCGGTGACTGCGGCGGTGATGGCGGTTGTGCCGAAAACGGTGTTGATGAGTGCTGTGACGGCTGTGCAAAACGGCATTTTGTTTCTAATTAGAATGGTTTTGGGAAAAATAGATGTGGGAAAGCCCTCTGAAATTCAGCAGGCGGAGCAGATTGATTTGGGCGGCGTGTTTAATGCCGGTATTTTTGAAAAGAGCGGCGAGATTTCGCCCATTTGGGACATTTTAGACAACATTGTGTTTATTTTGGTTTATGCGGCAATTATAATTGGTGCAATTGCTCTGGCGGTGTTCGTTTATGGCAGGGTGAAGGCCCTGTTTGCCGGTGCGAAAGAGACGGATAAAGACGTAACCGAGCGCATTGTGCCGGACAAGGTGGAGCGCGCATTCGTGCGCCGGGGCGCAAAGGCGCGGAAAAAAGCAGCAATCTCCGGCCCGGCGGAGAACGTGAAAATAAGAAAGCTTTACCGGCGGTTTGTTCAGTCCGCCCTGCCGGAAGGGGTGGCGCAGTCGGCAACCCCCGGTGAAATCAGCGAAAAGGCAGGCGGCGGCGACGTGCAGGCAATTTATGAAAAGGCGCGCTACGGCAAAGAACCCTGCGGAAAAGAAGATACCGAACGGCTGAAAGCTTTGGTGAAAGGAAAATAAAATGAACAAGGCCGTCCCAAATGGGCAAATCTTATAAGGAAGTAATTCCTATGTAAGTTACAGTGCAACCTCAAAAAGGGGTTGCACCGTTACTTTTTATGCTACAAAGCGGTAGTCCTGCCTGTTTGAATTTTGGTATCAAAATCCGATGCTCATTATTCCTGCGGATATCATTATCACAAACTGCATATCATTCATTTTCGTCTAATTTTAGGTGACGAAAAAGCTGACACCTTTATGTGTGCGGCATTTCAAAAAATAAAATTATTTTCCCCCAAACCTTAACCATGTCGCCTTTTCAGACACTATATTGGTGAAATCGCCGGTGAGGATTTAAACAAAAGGAGGTGTTAGCGTGGATAAGCACGAACTTGATTCTCGAATAACGGAAACAGCAATGTCGCTTTTTTCATATTGCACTGCTCGTACATCGAACCATTTTGAAGCAGAAGATTTAGCCCAGGATATTATATTGGAAATTTATAAATCAGCTGATAATATAAAAAACACAGACGCTTTTTATGGGTTTATGTGGGCGGTTGCCAGAAATGTTTATAAACAGTGGTGTAAGAATAAAGCAAAAATAAAAATGTGTGAGTTGAATGACAACTTGCAACTTGAAGATTTGATACCTGAAGATGATTCTTCAGAGGTTTATATATTACGCCGTGAATTGACACTTCTTGCAGAAAAATATCGTAGAGCTATTATTCTGTATTATATCGAGAATAAATCTTGTTCGGAAATATCCTGCATACTCTCCATTAGCGAAAGTATGGCTAAATATCTACTATTCAAGTCACGACAAATATTGAAAGGAGGTATGGTTATGGAAAGAAATTACGGACAACAGAGTTACAATCCGAAAGGTTTATCACTCCTGTTTTGGGGCAATGGCGCAAACCGGTATTATCATTTGTGTGATAGCAAAATTTCTCAAAACATCTTGTTTGCCTGTTATAACGACAAAATTACTGCTGAGCAAATTAGTTTGGAAATTGGAGTCCCCCTCCCTTATATAGAAGATAAACTCAGCGAGTTGTATGAATATGAGCTCTTAAAAAAAGTTGGAAACAGATACTATACAAATATTATTATCTTTACACAAGATTTTGTGAACGAGGTAATGACAAAAACCGCTGATTTAAAAGAACGAGTAGCTGAACTTATCATTGAATCAATCGAGAAAAATGAAACTGAAATCAGAAATATTGGTTTTATCGGTTCAGATATGAATAAGAATTCATTTAATTGGCAAATGGTGAGTTTTATTCTTTATCGTGCAGTTATTGAAATTCTGCAAAATAAAATTAAGGTGGTGTATCCCAAAGATAAGTTCGGCACAGAATGTTTTGTTTGGGGCGAAGAAAAGTGCGAAATAAGCGATTGGAATTCACAATTTAGGTTCGGTATTGCAAATGTTGAAAACAACAGCGGCGATTATGTGCAATTTATGGACTTTCCAATCAACGGGGAGATGGTGCATCAGTATTGTTTTAACAGACAGAATGTAACCAATGTGTTTTTGGATATTGCAAAAGGCAATACTGTTCAATTTAGTGAAAATGATTTAGCTGCTGCTGCAGACATGGTTAGGAAAGGCTTTGTGCTTCAAAATGAAAACAAACTGACTGTAAATGTACCCGTATTCACTAAAGAGCAACATCAAAAGCTCAAAGAAATTTTGTTAGACACAGCAACTCAAATCTCTGATGAAGCGGAGCTTTTAATGGATACGGTTAAAGAAATACTAACAAATCACATACCAGTTCACCTTAAAAAGTATGCAAAAGATATGGCATATCTTAGATTATTTGAGGATGCTATATCAGCTCCGGTAACCAATTTAGTTGAGCATAAATATCTGCTTCCCTATAGCGGGAATGCAACTCTTCCTACTACATACATTATTCTGAAATAATAACAATACTACGAACAGTAATGCCCGCAGACTTGTTTTAGTCTGCGGGCATCAATTATTATGTGAATATGAAGTCCGCATTGATGATCTAAATCGTTGTACTACGGACGGCATTCATTTTACCTGCTCACGCCATTGTATTCATGGACTTTAACCGTTCCGTTACGCCTTGCCATTTGGCCATTTCATTTACCAGCCGAGAAAACATACTTTCCGCCTGTCCATTAATGTCAGCAAGCCGTTAAGCTTTCGCTCGGTCGGCAGACTAGTATAAAAAGATTTTTTACTTCCTTATCAGGCGATAGCAAAAGGGCGGCCTTTTATTTCTATTCGTTTATCAGTTTATAAATCACATAGTCATCATGGGCCAGCGCGGTGCCGTCTTCCGCGCAGGAAACGGTGCACTGCACTCCGTCCTTGTGGGCGGTGTATTCATACACGCCGTCGTGCTCGTCTAATTCCGGTTCAGAAAAGTTAAACCCCAGCTTTGCAGACAGCACATCTTTTGTCACAACGCTGTCGTCAAAATCCGCCGCGTCGCGCAGGGTAGCAAGGACGAAAACGCATTTTGCGTCCTGAGGAACGTCTTCAAACTGCTGTTCGTCGCCGCCAAACCAAAACCACATGTCAGCGTTTTTCAGTTTAAAAACCGTCGCCCCGCCGTAATAGGTCTCCTGGTCTTTTTCGCCCAGGGCGGCCTCAATTTCCGACTTGGTCTGGTTTAAATAGTCCCGGGCAAAACGCCGACCGTTCTTCGGTTCTTCAGTACTTTTTGCAGCAGTGGGGCCGTCTGCTCCCTTTAAAAACACCAGCCCGCCGCAGCCAGAGAGCAGACAAACGCTTACCAAGCAGGCCAAAAACAAACACAGCTTCTTTTTCATGGGGTTCCCTCCTTTTTTATCAGGCGATTAAAAGCGCGTTTAACATGTAGTTAAAGTCGCCGATTGCCGTTCTGCCAACTTCGCCGTAGATTGAATAGGTCACGGTGTAAACGACGCCGTTTTTCCGGCCCATGTAAACCGTAATGTCCGGCTCGTGGTCGGTAATGCCAAACACGGTGCGCGGCGCGGTATATTCAATTTTCATAAACTCAATGCCGCCTAAAAGCACAACACCGTAGGAGCGCAAAGTGCCGGAAACCACGGTGACAATGCCGTCTGCCACGCTTTTTACATACTCGTCGGTTAAGCGCGCGTCCTCGCCGGTGTAAAGATCAGAACGCACTGAGAGCGAGGCGTGGCCCGCGTCTGTGGTGGTGCTGATTTCAAAATCCGTGCCGTCGGGCGCGTCGGTCTTCACGTCATACCCCTCAAAATAGGGAATGTTAAAGGCCGAAACCGCGGTTTTTCCGCTTTGGGTCAGCTTCTTTACGGAACTGAAGCTCTCTGCTGCAGCTGTTTTTGCCAAAAATGCCTGAGAGAAAATGTTTACACTGCGGTCCTGCGCGTTCCACTCCACGGTGCAGCCAAAGCTTTCAGCCACGGCCCGGGTGGGCACCATGGTGCTGCCCTCTACCAGCTGGGGCGCGGCGTCTAACGTTTTAAACGCGCCGTTCACCGTCATTACCTTGTTGTTCACCACCATCACCACGGTGGTGTCGCCCAGCACGGAGGTCACCGTCTGGGTTTCGCCGTTCCAGTCCACGGAAGCGCCCATAGCTTCGAAAATGGCACGGACGGGAACCAGCGTTCTGTCGTTTAAAATTACCGGCTCCTGGGTAAATTCTACCGGCGCGCAGTCTAAAACCACGGTGATGGGTTCTGCCGCCAGCGCCTGCGTGCACGCCAGCAGCATGACGCAGCACGCCAGCATACTAATTATTTTTTTCATATAAAACATACTCCTTTTTTTTCTATTCAAGTTTAAATTTAACAATTTTGTAATGATTATACCACCCGATGCTGAATTTGTCAAGTTTGCCGCGGATTTGCAGGTTTTTTTAAGCCGCCGCTTTATTTTTTTCACAGAAAATTGCGGATTGGGCTTGTAATTTTTGTGAAAATGTGGTAAAATAAAAACCTATACAAATAATTTAAAAATAAAGGAGAAGAAGCGGTATGATGAAATTGAAAAAATTTTTATGCGTGGCCGCGGCGGCTGTGATGGCGTTAAGCCTTGTTGCCTGCGGAAATTCTGATTCAGGTACTTCTGCATCCTCTGCGCCGGGCGGCGCAGCCAGCAACAAAACTTATGTAATTTATTCGGACAACGCGTTCCCGCCTTATGAGTTCCTAGACCAGTCCACAAACACCTATGTGGGCATTGACATGGACATTTTGGCGGCGGTTGCCAAAGACCAGGGCTTTCAATATGAAGTGAAAAACGAGGGGTTCGACGCCTCTATGGGCGCGGTGCAGGCAGGCCAGGCCGATGCAATGATTGCCGGCATGACCATTACCGACGCACGCCGGGAAACCTTTGATTTTTCCGAACCCTATTTTGAAGACGGCCAGATTCTGGTCGTGAAAAAGGACAGCGATGCAAAAGATTTGTCAGACTTAAAGGGCAAGCAGATTGCCGTAAAAACCAGCACCCAGGGCGCGGCCTATGCCGAGAGCAAAAAGGATGAATATGACTTAAAACTGGTGTATTATGAAGATTCGCCCACCATGTACACAGCCCTAAAGAACGGCACGGACGACGCCTGCTTTGAAGACCGCATGGTAATTCAATATACCATCGACTCAGAAAACTTAGACCTGAAAACCGTGGGCGAGGTGCTCAATCCCGGCGACTATGGCTTTGCGGTGAAAAAGGGAACAAATCCCGAGCTGATTGAAATGTTTAACAAGGGCCTTGCCAACATTAAGGCAAACGGCGAATATGACAAAATTTTAGAAAAATACGGCTATCAGTCTTAACAGACGCTGTGCGCCGGGGATAAAAGCGCGTTTTCCTTAAAGGCGCGCTTTTATCCGGCCGGCAATATTTTAGAAATCAGAGAGAAGATTTATGGACTTTTTAAGAACAATTCAGGAAGCGACGCCTCTTTTATTAGAAGGCATTAAAATGACGGTGGCAATTTCGCTGCTGTCTATTATAATTGGTATTATCATCGGGCTGATCACCTGTTTTTTTGCCATTTCAAAGTTCCGCGTGCTGCGCGGCCTTTCGGGCGCATATGTCTGGATTGTCCGCGGAACGCCAATGATTGTGCAGGCGTTTATCGTATATTTCGGCGTTCCCCAGCTCATTCAGCTGATGCTGACAGCCATGCAAATTACGGATACGGTGCGCATCTCACCGTTTCTGGCAGGGGTAATTACCCTGTCTTTAAACGCCGGGGCATACCTTTCCGAAATTTTTAGAAGCGGAATTAACGCCGTGAGCCGCGGACAGGTGGAGGCGGCCAGAAGCCTGGGCCTTTCCCACTGGCGCACCATGACGAAAATTGTGCTGCCCCAGGCCTTTAAAATTACGCTGCCGTCTTTGGTGAACCAGTTTATCATCACCATTAAAGACACCTCCATTCTGTCGGTTATTGGCCTGGCAGATATTGTGAACCGGGCAAAGGTGTATGTGGGCAAGTCTTACCAGTTTTTCGCTACATATATTCTGGTGGCGGTTTATTACCTTGTGGTAATTTCCATTTTAATGCTGGTGTCAAAATATTTGGAGAAAAAAGTGAATTATGAACATAAAAGTTAACGTAACGAATTTGCATAAATCCTTTGGGAAGTTAGAGGTGCTCCGCGGCATTGATTTACAAATTGCCGAGGGTGAGGTGGTTTGCATTATCGGGCCGTCCGGCTCGGGCAAGTCTACCTTTTTGCGCTGCTTAAACCAGCTGGAAACGGCCACCTCCGGCAGTATTGTGGTGGACGGATTTGAAATCTGCGACAAAAAGACCAACATTAACCGCGTGCGGCAGAACATTGGCATGGTGTTTCAGAGCTTTAACCTGTTTTCCCATCTCACGGTGTTAAAAAACGTGATGCTGGCCCCGGTGGATTTAAAAAAGATGGACAAAAAAACGGCTGAAGAGAACGCCAAAGAGCTGTTGGCCCGGGTTGGCCTGGCAGATAAGGCTCACGTTTATCCCCACCAGCTTTCCGGCGGTCAGCAGCAGCGTGTGGCAATTGCCCGCGCACTGGCCATGAAACCCGACATTATGCTGTTTGACGAGCCCACCTCGGCCTTAGACCCCGAGATGGTAGGCGAGGTGCTGGCTGTGATGAAAGAGCTGGCCAAAGGCGGCATGACAATGGCAGTGGTGACCCATGAAATGGGCTTCGCGCGGGACGTGGCCGACCGGGTGATTTTTATGGACGAAGGCGTAATTATGGAAGAAGGCACGCCGGAGGAAATTTTTAAAAATCCGAAAAACGAGCGCACCCAGGCGTTTTTAAACTGTATTTTATAATGATAAGGCTTTTGCACCGCTTTGTGCAAAGGCCTTTTTGTTTTGCAACAATCATCATAAAAAAGAGGGGCGTTTTGCAAAATATGTGTTGCGGTTTGGTTCGCTTTGCGATAAAATAAGCTTGAAAATTATATTTGGAGGCTTTTTCATATGAACGTGAAAATATTAAAAGAGTTTGATTTGGGAATGAAGCTGGGACAGGTGAAGTCTGTTCAGCTGCACATTTCGAAGGACGAGCCGGAATATATTTTGTTCGGATATTCCGAGTCGGACAACATTGACCCCTGGGAGGAGTCGCTGCACTTTCCCACAGGCCGCATGAACTTGGCGCTCTACGGCGAACAGGGCCAGCGTATTTGGCGGCGGGAATTTGGCATTGGCGTTATTCCCGGCACGTGGTTTTCGCCGTTTTTGGCCTTTGACTTGGACAACGACGGAATGGACGAGATTTATTTTGTGCACAACACAGACGATAAGCGCCCCTTCAGCGTGTTGAGCACCGTTCTGGAAAAAATTGACCCCCGGGACGGTTCCACCATGGGCACGTGGCCATTCCCGGTGAAAAACACGGTAATGGAACCCTTAACCCACTCCTACCGCCAGAACATGACGGCGGGCTATGCCAACGGCCAGCCGGTGTTAATCACCGCCCAGGGAACCTATGGGGACATGTTTTTGCAGGCCTACAACTCCGACATGTCGCTTCGGTGGGAACGGGTAATCGGTGCAGACGAGCCGGGGCCCAGGTCTTCCCACGCCATTTCCGTGTTCGACTTTAATGAAGACGGCGTTGACGAAGTGTTCTGGGGCGAACGCCTCATCTCCATTGACGACGGTCACGACGTTGTGGTGTGCACCGACGGGGAATTCCGCGGTCACAGCGACACGGTTCTTCCGTTCCGGGCGCCTGACGGCAACATGTATATTTACACCTGCCGTGAAGATAAGGACTTTGTAGGCTGCTGGCGTGTTGTGACCTACGACGCGCAGGGAAACGTGGTTTGGCGCGCAGTGCAGAGCGAAGTGACGGGTTACAACACCAACCACATGCACATTGGCTGGGTGATGACCACAAAGCCCGACTACCGCAAAATTGCCCTGGCTGTGAAAATTGAGCCCATTGCCATGCACATTCCGTCGGAAACCTATCTGTTCGACGCGCTGACGGGCGAGCCCGTGGAATACGATTTCCCCATTCCCCTGCACAAGTGCGTGCCGGTGGACTTAAACGGCGACGGATTTCATGAATTCTTTGCCGAAGGCGTGCTGTATGACACAGATGGCAAGGTGCTGTGCCGCCCGGGCGGAACCAAAATGAACCTGACAAAGCTCTTCGGCTATCCCGGTGAACAGCTCATTTGCTATTATCCCGGCGAAACAAAGGTACGCATTTGGGGCGATGTTGACGCTGTGGATTCGGATTATATGAAAAAACGGTATGAAAACGGATATTTAAAACACATGACACAGCTCACCGGCTCGGGCTATAACTCGAACCCCACCGTGACCTGCGCAATGTAAACGGAAAAAAAGGCCGCCCTCAGGCGGCCTTCCTTTTTTTGTTTCAATTTATTTAGCTTCGTGGGTGTTTTCAAAGAAAACCTCACTCATCAGCTTCGCGGCGAGGTTAAAGCCGCGTTGAAACATTTCTTCCCGTTCCAGATCGGACATATGAATATAAACCGTAAGCATTTCGTCAAAAATGTCCAGCTGGTCTTCATTTCCCAGCTTCGCTGCCCATTTTTCCAAAATGGCGTTTACCTGTTCGTTCTGTTTCCAAAATTCTACGCTCCTAGGCTCGTAATATTTTACAGGACCTAAGCTACCAATATAAATTCTGTGTAAAACCGATTCCATTCTTATCACCTCCTATCACTATAAAGCCATTATATATTATTTTTGAGATATCATAATTCCGAAATAGAATTATAACTGCTATAAATATAAAAATTTTTATTATATAAAAAATATGACATTAGTTTTGAACGAACTGCGCGACTTATTTTTAGGCACACCCAATTTTATTCCGAAAGACTCAAAGTATTGGTCATTACTACAGAATGTTTGTGAAAAAGAGAATAATTTTACAAAAGATGAATTAGAAAAGTTTGAAAGCATTTTTAATGATATGAATGCAGCAAACTGGGTGGAGGTTGAAAATGCCTTTCATCAGGGCTTTTGCGCCGGGGCACAGTTAATGGCTGAAGTATATATGAATAAAAAATAGGGTTATTACGGTAAATAACAAAACCGGCGCTACCTTTTGGTAACGCCGGTTTATGATTTAAAGAAATAAGGCTGCTACAACCCCAGAGGCATGGTAAACGTAAAGGTGCTTCCCTGGCCTAAAGTGCTTGTTACCCACACGCGGCCGCGGTGCAGACGGGCAATTTGCTTCACCATGGAAAGTCCCAGCCCCATGCTGCCGTTTTCGTTGGTGCGGGACTTGTTCACCTGATAAAACCGCTCCCATATTTTTGGAATGTCCTCCTCCGCAATGCCCATGCCGTCGTCGGTTACGGAAAACACCGCGTTTGCGCCGTCCTTTTTCAGCGACACGGCCACTGTGCCGTTTTCCGCTCCATACTGGCAGGCGTTGGAAATGAGGTTAATAAACAGCCGGGCAATCAGCCCGCTGTCAGCCATTGCCACAACGTTTGGCTCAATGTTTAAAGAAAAGGCTGTTCCTGTTTGGCAAAGCTCCTTTTGCTCGTCGCACACAATTTCTAAAAGCTCTGAAAGGTCGGTCTCTTCCAGGCTGGGTGCAACATTGCTTTTGTCCATGCGAGAAATGGTCAGCAGCTCGGAAATGAGCTTGGCCATCTTGTCACCCTGACGCTTTACAACGCTTAAAGAGTCCCGGAACTCGCCGTCGGTTTTGGCGCAGTCTAAGGCAAATTCGCACTCGGACAAAATCACCGCAACGGGGGTGCGAAGCTCGTGGGACGCGTCCTGGGTAAACTGTTTTTCCGCCTCAAAGGAGTGTTCAATTTTGCCTAACATCTCGTCGAACACCGCGGCCAGGCGATAAACCTCATCTTTGCCGTCGCCAAGCTGAATGCGGCGGGAAAGGTCGCTGCTGTCGGCAATCTCCTGGGCGGTTCTACGCATTTTGGCAATGGGCGCCAAAGCCTTTCCTACAATGAAATATCCGCCTGCCGCCGCGATGAGAATTAACACGATAATTAACGCATAGTCCGCCGCCACGGTGGAGTTTACGGCATTTAAAGCGCCGGAAATGTTGATAACGCCTTTCACCCACACATCGCCGCTGTCTGTTGCAACCTTGCGGTCTAACATGAAATACCGTTCAGAGTTGGAGGTGACGGCTCTTAACTCGCCGTTTTGAAAGTCAATTTCGTCAAACTCAAATGGAATTTGCCCCAGCAGGGTTTCGCCGTCTTCTGAAAACACTGCCATGTGCACGCCGCCGGCATAGGTGCGGGGCTTTTTGCCGCCTGTGAACCTGCCGTCGTCTGGGCCGCCCTGGGGAGAACTGCTGTTGCCTCGGGACGGGCCGCCGGGGTTGTCCGGGGGTTCCTGGGCTGGCGCGTCTTCATTCTGTGGCGGAACTGTCCCGTCTTGCGACGGCTTAGTTTCGTCCTGTGATAGCGTGGCCCTGTCCTGCGACAGGCGCTGGCCGTCGAACTCGGAAAAATCGCCCCCGGTGCGTGCCGCCATATCTGCAAAGCCTGCCACAGAAGCTTCTAAGCTGTGTTTCGCGTCAGCCTTCACCTGAGACGTGCGGTGCACAATCATCACATAAAACACCGCTGTGGCAATGCAGAACATAATCACGGCAAACCAAGCCGTTACCCGGGCCTTTATGGAAAGCCGCCCTTTCATGCCGCGCATTAAAATTCCTCCTTCAGCACATACCCCTTGCCGCGAATGGTATGAATCAGCTTTGTTTGTTCGCCGTCGTCAATCTTTTTCCGCAGATAGCGGATATACACGTCAATCACATTTGAACCGCCTGCATAGTCAAAATTCCAAATGTGGTTTTCAATTTTTTCCCGGGACAGCACAAGCCCCTTGTTCATCAGCATATATTCTAAAATGGCAAACTCCTTTGCGGAAAGGTCAATGGATTTTCCGCCCCGGGTAACGGTGTGGCGGCCGGCATCAAGCGTCAAGTCGGCGGCTGTAAGCACATTGGTACTATGACCTGCGCGCTTGCGGGTCATCACCCGAATGCGGGCCAGAAGCTCATCGAAAGCAAAGGGCTTTACCAGATAGTCCTCCGCACCGGCGTCTAAGCCGGTAACTTTGTCTTCTACCGTGTCGCGGGCGGTTAAAAACAGCACGGGAGTATGGTCTTTTCTCTCCCGCATGGCCGCCACCACCGAAAGCCCGTCCCGCCGGGGCATCATAATATCTAAAATTACGCCGTCATACTCGCCGGCGTCTAAAAAGTCCAGAGCCTCCTCACCGTCGAAACAGCTGTCAACGCTATAGCCCGCCTTTTCTAAACGCTTGGTGATAATCCGGTTTAAGTCGCGCTCGTCCTCTGCAACCAAAATGCGCATTTGCCCCGCCTCCTTTTTTCTTTATTTTATCATGTGCAGATGGTTTTTTCAACCTATTTTGCAATGGCGGGAATTTCGGAAATAGAAATGGTTAAGTTCCCGTTTCTGCACCGAAGCTGGTCAATCAGTTCCTTTTCGTCTGCTCCTTCCGCCATAACAATGTGATATGTCAGCACGAACACAGACCCTAAGTCCGCCGTTTTTACGGCGTTTAGGCTAATACGTTTGGTATAGGCTTCAAACACGTCTGCAAAGGCGCCGGTGTAGTTTAAATCCTCCGGAATGGTGATTTTCAGCATACGTGCCCGTGCCCGGGGCCGTCCGAACTTCGATTTTTCCAAAATAGCCATAATGATGCACAAAATCACCACAAAGGCGAGGCCGTAAAAATAAAAGCCAATACCGCAGGCAAGACCCGCCGCCACGGAAAAGAAGATGTAACCAATGTCTTTTGGGTCGCCGGGGGCGCTGCGGAAGCGAATGATAGAAACTGTGCCCGCAAGGCTGAACGCGCGGGCAACGTTACTGCCCACAAACAGGATAATCACGCTCATAATCACAGGCAGCATAAAAAGCGTTAACACAAAGTTGCGCTGAACATTTTCGCTGTCGTTGGTTTTCAAGTAGGTAAAGCCAATCATGAAACCGCTCAGGCCGGAAACCAACAATGCAAGCAGCACGGCTGTAGCCGTCAGCGTTTCGCCCGAACCGGCGGTAAGTGAAGTGAGAAAGTCGTTCATCGTGTAAAATCCTTTCCGGCCCGCTTGTATTTTTGCACCTCAACGGCGGGCCGCATTTGGGGCGTTTGGTAAACTATTAGCGTTAAGCTGTTTTTTTCGCATCCGTTTGGGCGGCGGGCGCGGGCGCTGTCAGCGCGTCTAAATAAAAGCTGCCATATTTTGAAAAGCTCTGTTTATATAGTCCTTGGTCTGCCAGCAAATCTGTCAGCCAAAGGGGAGCGGCAAACCTGGTTTTCACCTCCATCACATAAACGTCGGATTTTATGATCGGCGTGCCTGTGTCAGCGGAGGTTAGCGACAACCTGTCGCTCCTGGCCCGGAGATTGCGGTCAAACGAAATGCGCAGGTCGTGGGTTTCCCTGTCAAAATAGGCAATGCGGTCGTAGGCCACAAAGGCCTTTGGCATAAGGGTATGGGTGCGCACAAAGTAAGAAAGCTCGCCCATTACCTGCCGGTTCATGCAGGGCAAAACCTGGGGCAGGGCGCCGGTTTGAACAAACTCCGCCGCACAGGAAAGAGGAATTGCGGTGCGCCGCTTGTTTACCAAACCGCGGTATTTTTTCTTAATTTCCAGATAGACCAAATCGTCGGGCTTCGCTCTGCCGTAAGAACGCAAACGCAGTTTTTCCTTATAGGCCGGCTTGGCAACGGAGGCGCGGATTAGGGCGCAGTCTTCTGTGTCGTAATAAATGTTGCAAATGGGGTAGAACACGTCCCCCGCACTGTGAGCATCCGGCTCCATGTGCTGTTTCACCGCCTCGTTTACCTTTAAAAAGGTTTCGCGGGTTAAAAGATATTTTTGTTCATACCGGTTAAATACTTCAATTGCCATAATTCATTCCTCCTTTCTATGCGGTTATGTTCACCGTGCGGGTTGCTTCGTCCCATGTGACAGTTAGGCCTAAGCTCTCTGCAATGAACCGCACGGGAACCAGCGTTCTGCCCTCTTTCGAGAGAACCGGCGCGGTCAGAAGACCTATTTTTTCGCCGTTTTTGTCCGCTTCGGCGCTGCCAATGGTGAGCGTTAGAGTAACGCCGTCTTTCCAGGCTGAAACGGTTTGCGTGGCTTCGTCCCAGGTTACCTCCATACCCAGCGCTTCAAAAATGCCGCGAAAAGGCACTAAGGTGGTGTCGTTTTCAATGGTGGGTGATGCGTCAAAGGTGAGCGCCGCGCCGTTTAATACCACCTGAATGGGCTTTTGTGCTCCGCCCCAGCCGTTTTGGGGACGGACACCGCCGTCTTTTCCGCCAAATCCTTCGGTTCCGTCAGCACCGTCTGCCCCGCCAGGAAAACGTCCGCCGCCAGAGCCGTTCGGGCCGCCGAAACCGCCTGCACCCCGGCTGCCCAGCGTAACCTGCTTCTGCGTCATTTCAACGGTTTGCTTCTCCTCGCCGTTGATGTATAACGTGTAGGTTTCGTTTTCTTTTAATTTATGAGAGGAATACACTACAGAAGAAAAGGCTTTTTTTGCAGTATATTCAAAAACCGTGTTCCCGTCCGGTCCGACAAGCGACACAACAGAGCCTGCCTGGGCGGTTTCGGAGAGATTTACTAAAAATGCACACTGGTCGGAACCGCTGGTAACGCCCATTGCCATGCCGCTGCTGCCCACGGCCACAACCGTGCCGCCGGACACTTCAAACCGTCCCTCAGTGTCAATTGCACTGTCTCCGCCTGAGGTGGGGCCATCAACATAAAGTTCGCCGCCGGTCATATAGATGGAGTCGTTGGAATCCACCCCGTCACCGGACGCGTCGATTTTAATTATGCCGCCGTTAATATAAATGCTGCGGTCTGTGGCTTCAACACTTGAATTGGCTTCGGTATTTGAGGCGTCTGCGCCGCTTCCGGCAGTCTTGCCTCCGTCGGGAGGCATCATAGCTTTGCGGTCTTGCACAGCGCCCTCGGGCGGTGTTCCCTCAGGAGGTGTTCCATTTTGCTGTTCACCGTTTGGAAGTTCAGGGGGCGTTTCGTTTGACTGCGCGCCGTCCGGCCGCTGGCCGCGGCCGCCCATTCCGCCAAACCCACCTGCGCCAAATCCGCCTGTACCCAGTCCGCCGCCGGAGTTCAGCCCGTCGTCTGTGGACACAATGTTAATTTCACCGCCGTTAATGGTGAGCGTGGTGCCGCTTTCAATGCCTTCCTCGCTTTTGGTAATGTTTATCACGCCGCCGTCAATCACCGCGTCCTCCTCCGCCTGAATTCCGTCGCTTACGGCAGAAATATTCAGCGTGCCGCCGCTCATTTTAAAGGTATTGTTCACGTGAATTCCGTCTGTTACGTTTGCCGTGATATTGAGCACGCCGTTTTCAATGGAGATGTCGTCGTCCGAGGCAATGCCGTGTTTGTAATTTCCCACAACGGTGAGACTGCCGTTTCCCTTAATTTCCAAATCGTCGTTGGAAAAAATGGCTGCTTTGGCGTCTGTGTCGCCGTAGTCCAAACCGTCTTCTACAATGTTTTCGGTGTTTTCCGTTACGGTAATCAGCGATTTTTCCGCGTTGTCAAAGAAAATGGCTGGGCCGCTTTCATTTTTTAGCGAAACGCCCGAGAGCCTGAGCTTTACCTTGTCCTGAGCGTTTACATAAATCATGGCGTTGTTATTTTCGCCTGTTACGGTGAAGTCGCCCCCTTCGGTAATGGATATGGTGTTGTCCGTTACGGCGATGCCCGCACCTGTCACAGTCATGGCCGTTAAATCAATTGTGCCTAAATTGTCTTCATAAGAGGCGCAGGCCGAAAGCAGATAACAGGTTTGCATCAGCAGGCATAGCGCCGTGGATATCGCAATTTTTTTCATGTTCATCCTTCCTTTCTGTGTTTCGTTACTACTTATCATACCGGCCATTTATTAAATCAACATTAAAACTCAAAAAAAATTTGCAGAAGGCCATAAATTTTGATATAATGGGCCTAACCAAAGGAGGGATTTACTATGTATGACATCGTAGTGTGCGGGGGAGGCTCCGCGGGCGCCGCTGTGGCACTGTTTGCCGCGGAGGGCGGAAAAGACGTAGCATTGATTGAGCAGTTTGGCGAGCTGGGGGGGATACTCACCTCCGACTGTCTGGGCTACGTGATGGACGCAAAGGACAAAAAAGGGTTTGTAGAAACCTTAAGGGCCGCTGTGGGAACACAGTTTGAGCCGGAAACGGAAAACTTTAAGTTCGACACGGAGCAAATGAAATATTACTTAGAGCGCCGTTTGGTTGATGCAGGCGTAGACATTTTTTATTTCTCCAAAATTTTTGACGCTGACGTAGAAAACGGCAAAATTACCGCTGTGAGCGTTTTAAACAAGGACGGATTTTTAGAAATCCGGGGGAAAATATTTGTAGATGCAACCGGCGACGGCGACGTTGGCTTTTTTGCCGGGTGCGGTTTTGAATTTGGAGCAGACGGAAAAGAGGGCCAGCCCATGAGCTATCTTGCCCTGCTCACCGGGTTAGACCGGGAGGAAGTTAAGTTTTTCACCAACAACTATCCTGGTTTCCCCATTGAAGCAGGCAAAAAAAATATGCTCGCCGAGCTAAAGCGGGCAGGATTTACGCCAAGCTATTTAATGCCCACGCTTTCCTACATCCGCGAAGGGGTTTATAACTTTGGCGTGAACCACCAATATGGCAGCGGAATTGACAGTAAAACACTTACCAAAGCCACCATTGAGGGCCGTCACGAAGTGTTTCAGGCGGTGAACGCACTGAAATCCTTAGGCGGCATTTGGAAGAACATTTCCGTTATCGCCACGCCGACCTATATTGGCGTGCGGGACGGAAGAAGATTAAAAGGCGAATACACCGTAACGGTGGACGATTTAATTACCGGGGCCAAACATGAAGATAGCGTTTGCCGCGTTACCTTTAATGTGGACGTGCACACAAAGGGCGGCTATGAAAACGCAGATGTTAAAATGAAGCCCTACGACATTCCCCTCCGGGCGCTGAAAGCAAAGGGCATTGAAAATCTTTATATGGCGGGACGGTGCATCAGCGGAGACTATCTGGCCCATGCAAGCTACCGCGTTTCGGGCAACACGTTCACCATGGGGCAAAATTTAGGAACCTATTTGGCAAAGCATTTTTAAGCAGCGTTATTTTCGGATTTCCCTGCGGTACCGGCCCGGAGAAATGCCCTGACTTCGAACAAAAAAGCGACTCAGGCTGTATCCGCTGGAAAACCCGGTTTTCTCCGCAATCTCCGCCATGGTGTCGTTCCCGCCGGCTAAAAGCTGTTTCACCTTTTCAAGCCGGATTTTGCTGATGAGCTGGGAAACACTTGCTCCCCGGCGTTCCAGAGTCAGACGGTTTAACTGTTTTAGGCTTAAAAACAGTTGGTTAGAAACAAATTCTGCAGTAATACCTCGGTCGATGTTGTCACGAATAATCTGTTCAGCACAGTCCGCCAAATTCTCGGCTTGAATAAACTTCTGGGGGCGTGCTGAAAACAGGCCGGGGCAGGCAATGCGCAAAGCATCGGTTATCAGCGCACCGGCAAGGGCGCAAATGGTGTAGTCTGCGCCGGGGTCGTTTTTCTGAGCGGTTGTTTGCATCATTTCAATAATAGTTTCCATTTGCCGCGTGCCGGATAACACCCTGCATCTGCCAAAACATGCTCCATCGTTTTCCGCAGAAAAGGCCATCACAAATTTTGCGCTGTTGGGTGCAATTCCCAAAAAGGCGTGGTCTTCCATGGGCGGCACCAATAAAAATTCGCCCGAGCCAATGGGGTAGGTTTCGTTTGAAACAGCCGTGCCGCAATTTACAGTGGCTGTGCCGCTGCCGGTCAAAAAAAAGTGCAGTTCAAACAGCGAGTGGCGGTGCCTGGGTACCTCCATTGGCTCAAATTCCGCACGCACAATTCTGCACCAGGCCGATTTAATGTGTCCCAAAACGGTATCGGTTTCTATCAGAATTCGGTTCATCCTGCTGGAGGAACGGTGATATTCTGCGCGGTCCATAACATTGCACTCCTTTCTTTTTTTTCATTATACCAAAAAACAAAGCTATGCTGCAACTGCTTTTATCATTTTTATTTAAAGTTAATGGTTGACAATTGACTTTTTTCGATATATAATGACAATATATAAAATATTAACATTTTGGGGGATTGAAAAATGAAAAGAACAGTTGCTTTTTTTGTTAGCTTGTGTATGGCTCTTGTGCTAATTGCTGTACCGGTGTATGGGGCGGAGGACAGGCCCATCCGTGTGATGGTAGACGGTGCAGAGCTTGCATTCGACGTGGATCCTGTAATTGAAAACGACAGAACGCTGGTACCTATGCGTCTGATTTTTGAGGCACTGGGCGCAAAGGTGGATTGGGACGAAGCAACCCGTACAGCTTTGGCGGTGAAGGGCGACGTGAAAATTTCCATCACTATTGACAGCGCAGAACTGATGAAAAACAGCAAAGCCGTTGCATTAGACGCGCCTGCACGACTCATTGGCGGACGAACGCTGGTTCCTGTGCGCGCTGTGTCGGAAGGAATGGGCGCAAAAGTGGACTGGGACGAGGCAAGCCGCATGGTGCAGATTGTAACATCGGAAGAGCCATCACAGCCGGAAAAGCCGGAAGAACAGGAAAAACCGGATAAAACACAGAAACCAGCTGAGCAGGAAAAACCAATTGAGCAGGACAGCAAGGATCCGGGACCTTATATTCCGGATGGATTTGTGGATTTTGCGGAATTGTCTGATGTGGACATGGCGGCATTAAAAGCGCGATATAACAACCTTATCCGCTACGATTTTGAACAATTGTCCCTGCCCAGAGCGGTAATTGTTGAACACACAAGCTTTGCCAAGGAAATTAAAAATAAGTCTAAAACAGCGGAATCACTGGCAAGAGATGTTTGGAATAAAATTGTAATTTCCCACCTGCTTGAAATTCAGACCAACTCCGAAACAAACTATTACATTGGAGATATTGACGGCGACGAACTATACGAAACCTATTTGTCCATTGTGAAAAAGGCAGGACTTGCGGCGGAGGAACAGTTTGACATAAGCTTTGAAACGTTGGCAAACGGCTATCCGATGATGCTTGTGACGTTTCGGAACACAGACACGTTGATGGCTTGTAAGTTTTTAGGTGCTGTTGCCATGCCCAACGGCACGGTGCGCTATTTTACCGCGGAGACCGATCTTGTGAATAAGGACAACCTGTATTTTTGTGAGGTAACAAAAACAAAGCGCGGCACAATTGGGCTAATGGGATTTGAAAAAGAAGAATTTATTCAGTGCGCATGGATTACCATTGAGAATGATTTGCCAATGGCCGCAACATTAGAAAGAAATCTTTAAAAAGTCTTGACATTTTTAGAAAAGTGTGCTATCTTAATTAGTAGAAGAGAGTGTTCCGCGCAGGCGGAAGCAGTTGAGTTGAGATAAGTTTAGCTGAGATGAGCAGAGTGAATATGTTTTTTTTATGATGTATTTTATCCTGCCTTTAAACTTATTTTAAAGGCAGGTTTTTTATTTCTCACCAACGCTCTTCAAAATATTTTTTTAGGAGGAACGAACCATGCAGAAAATCCCTTACAAAATTTATTTGGAAGAAAGTGAGATGCCAAAATATTGGTACAACGTCCGGGCGGACATGAAAAATAAACCCGCGCCGCTGTTAAATCCGGGAACGCTGAAACCCATGACGGCCCAGGAGCTGTCCGGCGTGTTCTGTGAAGAGCTGGTGCAGCAGGAGCTGGACAACGAAACACAGCAGATTGAAATTCCCGAAGAAATTAGGGAATATTACAAAATGTTCCGCCCGTCGCCGTTGATGCGGGCGTATAACCTGGAAAAAAAGCTGGGTACCCCGGCAAAAATTTATTATAAGTTTGAGGGCAACAACACCAGCGGCAGCCACAAGTTAAACTCCGCTATTGCCCAGGCCTATTACGCGAAAAAACAGGGCTTAAAAGGCGTTACAACAGAAACGGGTGCAGGGCAGTGGGGCACGGCTCTTTCCATGGCCTGCTCCTATTTTGGGCTGGATTGCAAGGTGTTCATGGTAAAGGTGTCTTATGAGCAGAAGCCCTTCCGCCGGGAGGTAATGCGCACCTACGGCGCTTCGGTTACGCCGTCGCCTTCTGATACTACCAATGTTGGCAGGAAGATGCTTGAGGAGTTCCCTGGCACCACGGGCAGCTTAGGCTGTGCCATTTCCGAGGCTGTGGAAGTTGCGGTTGGCACAGAGGGTTACCGCTACGTTTTAGGCAGCGTGTTAAATCAGGTACTTTTGCATCAATCAGTTATCGGTGTGGAAACGAAAACCGCTCTGGATAAATTTGGCATAAAGCCCGACATCATTATTGGCTGTGCCGGCGGCGGCTCGAATTTAGGCGGCCTTATCGCGCCATTTATGGGGGAAAAACTCAGAGGCGAGGCGGACTACCGTATCATTGCGGTGGAGCCTGCATCGTGCCCCAGCCTTACACGGGGAAAATATGTTTACGACTTTTGCGACACGGGCATGGTTTGCCCCTTGGCAAAAATGTATACTTTGGGCAACGGGTTTATTCCTGCGCCCAACCACGCAGGCGGCCTGCGCTATCACGGCATGAGCTCGGTGCTCTCCCAGCTGTTTGACGACGGGATGATGGAGGCACGTTCGGTAGAGCAAACACAGGTGTTTGCTGCGGCAGAGCAGTTTGCGCGCACAGAGGGAATTCTACCTGCGCCAGAGAGCGCCCACGCCATTTGTGCAGCGGTGGACGAGGCGATGAAGTGCAAGGAAACCGGCGAGGAGAAAACCATTGTGTTTGGTCTTACCGGAACAGGCTATTTCGATATGGTGGCCTATGAAAAATATCACAACGGTGAAATGTCCGACTATATTCCCTCAGACGACGATTTGGCACAAGGCTTTGCAACGATTCCAGACATAAAATTATAAAATTTTAGAAAAGGCGGCAGGAATTACCTGCCGCTTTTGCGTTTTTTTGTTTTGCATAAAATACGCAAATAACCCAAAACTAAACGTGGCGGCAGTTTGCTATGTTTAGGGAGGACATGCTTTGAAAAAACAAGCAATTTTTTTGCTGACACTGGTGCTGACGCTGTTTGCACTGCCCGCCGCAGGCGTTGCGGCGGAGTCTTATGGAAAATCCAGCCTGACGGTGTTGATGTACCACAAACTTTCAGACGACCCGGCGGAGGCCAAAAACGCATTTTGTGTGCCGCCCGCCGTGTTTGAAGCAGACATTAGGTTTTTAAAGGAAAACGGATATTCGTTCTGTTTTGCGTCGGAAGTAGACGCGGTTTTAAATGGGGAGTTACCCAAAGCCCACTATGTGGCTGTGACATTTGACGACGGATATGAAAGCGATTATTTTTGCGCCCTGCCCGTGCTAGAAAAATATGGTGCAAAGGCAACATTTTTTATTGTTACTGCGAAAATTGGCACAGAGGACCATATAAAACAGGAGCACCTTGTGGCGCTTTCTGCTTCCGGTGTGGTGGAAATTGGGAGCCACTCCCATCACCTGCACGACAAAACTGCAAAGGAAATTCGGAGCGTTTTTGACAGCGGAGATGTAAAACAAATTGCCGGAGATTTTCAGGAAAATGCAATCCGGCTTGAAGCAATTACGGGGAAAAAAGTGAAAACCATGTCCTATCCCAACGGGATTTGGACGAAAGAGGCCGACAAGGCCCTGCGGGCTGCGGGCTTTTCCGCAACCTTCACCAGCGATGACAAACAGGCATTAACCGCGGGCACGCCCCACGGCAGAATAAACAGATGTGTGGATTTTGAGCTGGGCGAACTGCTTGCCAAATGAAAACAGCGGGCGAACCGAAAAGGTTCGCCCGCTTATTTTTCTATCTGTCGCTTTTTTAGGCGCGGAACAAAATTTTGTCCTATTATTAACTTACACCTGAAAATAAAAGGACGAAAAATATTTAATATATAATCACACACACAAGATACACGAAAAGAGCATATCCTTAACTATTTTCAGACGTAACGCGCCTAAAAAAACGGCAGATGTCGCTATCACGTAATCTATTATATCACATAAAGTTCATAAAGTAAACTGTGTATAGTTAAACTTTTTCAAATGAAACAATTAAAATGAATATAGTACCGCATTTTTGTGATACTATCTCTATATTTAGGAGTTGAGTTTGAATGACACTGAAAGAAGCCATAGCCAAACGCATTTTGGAGCTTTGCGAGCAGAAACAAATTACCGTAAACAAGCTTTCCATGATGTGCGGAATGACGCAGTCTACTTTAAACAACATCATAAACACAGGCAGTAAGCGGCCTCAGGTTGACACCATTAAGAAAATCTGTGACGGTTTAGGAATTGGCCTTGGAGAGTTTTTCTCTGCAGATTCGTTTAAAGAGGTTGATGAAGAATTTGAATAAAGACACATAAGACGGCAAGTGATTTGCAAATTTATAATTAGCAATTAAATCCAAACAGCACCGCCCTTGTTCTTTTTATGTCACAATTCGTCACCTAATAAAGGGTTCTGTGACAGTTCCATTCATCAAATGTCTGTAAGCGGGCACATTCCGAAATGTATTACCCATCATTTCGCTGCTTCTATAATCTCGAAGTTTATTTAAATCATAGTCCGCCAGAAATAACCCTTCCTCCTGTTCTCCTGCGACAAAAATCTCCATATTTAGACATTCTCCATCTTCATTCCACGCAATAGGAGAGAACGCACAGGACCTGCCGGCTCCTTTACCCGGCGGGTTCGCCATAACAACTCCGCACATGTTTTCATAGGCCCTGGTTTTCAACGCACACAGCCGCGGCTCCATACTGCCGCAGTCGTTGGGGACCAAAATAAGCTCTGCGCCCATAAGCATCAGCTCCCGTGCGCTTTCGGGATATTCCCGGTCGTAGCAAATCATCACGCCCAGGGTTACGCCGTCAAATTCGCATACGGAAAAAGCGGTTCCGCGCTCTAGGCAGGCCTCATCGGAAAAGGCACAGGTGTGCACCTTGCTGTATTTCATTAAAATCTGACCGTCGCGGCCAATGACAAAAGCACTGTTTTGCGGCTTTGCGTTCCCTTTGGTAAACGCAGTGACCACCGCGCCTATGGAAAGCTCGGAACACGCATGGCAGAACTGTTTTATGTATGGGCTGTCACCGCCCAGCGCCTCGTCGTTTGTAATAGGTAGTGCATAGCCGGTGATGAAACACTCGGGGAACAACAAAAGGTCTGCTCCCATTTGCTTTGCCTGTTTTAAATACGCCAGCCCATCTTTTGTGTTTTGCTCACAATTTTGTCCTGCACGTTTTTGTAGGACGGCAATTTTCAAATTTGACATCTTTTTCATACCCTTTTCCTTAAGGCTAAATAAGGCCGATATTATTTTTTAAAAAACACCCCGAACACTGGCCCAATGTGAGTGGCAATGGTGGGGCCAACCTTAGCCCTGGTAATGTTTACGCCGGGGAACTGCTCCGTTAAATAGCCCAACAGTTCTTCTGTTTCCTCGTCCATTTTACCGTTTACCACAATCAGGTCTTTTCCGGTTTGATCCGGGGCGTGGCTAACTAAATATTGAAACAGCTTTTTAGCCAGCTTCTTTCTGCCGCGCACCTTTCCCACAGCCTCCATCAGCCCGTCTTTTATGGTGAGCACAGGAGCCAGGTCCAGCATGTTGCCGAAAATCAGCGAGGCCTTGTTAATTCTGCCGCCTTTTTCCAGATAGGTCAGGCTTTTCGGAATGACAAACACGCCATAGCTTTCAATGAATTCTTTTGTTTTTTCTTTAATTTCTAAAATATCCATGTCATCTTTCGCCATCTGGCTGGCGTTTATTGCCGCCTGGCCGTAGATATAGGCAAAGGACCTGCTGTCTAAAATTTCGATAACCGCGTTGGGGTTTTCCTCTAAAATCATATTTTTTGCCAGATGCATGTTGTTATAAAACCCACTGGCGTTGGACGAAAGGGAAATAACCAAAATCTGTTTCCCCGCTTCAATGTGTTTTTGAAACACGTCGTAAATGTCCCCTGTGGAGGGCTGGGACGTGTGGGGAATTTCCTTGCAGGTTTCCAGCAGTTCGTAAAACTCGTCAGAGAACACGTCTACTCCGGAGAGATAGTCCTTGCCGTCTGCTGTAATTTTAATGGGAATAACCTCAATGCCGAACCGCTCCTGTTCCTCTTTTAAAAGATCCGACCCGGCGTCCGTAATAATTTGAATGTCTGCCATATTTTTATGTTTCCTTTCAATCATATTTATTAAAACTAAGTTCTTTTGAAACGTTATGAACGTTTAAAACAAGGCCAATGGCCAAAAAGTTTGTCACCAAAGACGAGCCGCCGTAGCTTAAAAAGGGCAGCGGTATGCCGGTCACGGGCAAAAGCCCTAAACACATGCACACATTTTCCACCACATGAAACAGCAGCATAGCCCCCAGACCCACGCAGATGAGGCTGCCTGCGTCGTCCTTTGCGGTTTTGGAAATGCCAAACACCCGAAGCACCAGCAAAAACAGCAAAATTACCACAATGGCGCAGCCCAAAAAGCCAAATTCTTCGCCGATAACGCCGAAAATAAAGTCTGTTTCTTTCTCGGGCAGCAGGGAAAGCTGATTCTGAGGGCCGTTTAAATAGCCCCGTCCCAAAAGCTCGCCGGAGCCAATGGCAATTTTCGATTGCAAAACCTGATAACCCGCCCCGGTGGGATCTAATTCGGGGTTAAAAAACACCATAATCCGGTTTCTCTGATAGGGCGCCATTACCAGCCATGAAAGGGGCAGCAGCAGGCAAGCGGCGCCTAAGGCCGACAGGACATATTTCATGGAGATTCCCGCTACAAAAAACATGGCCGCAAACATGAACGTAAACACTAAGGCCGTGCCCGTGTCATTCTGCAAAATTACAAGGCCCGTGATACCGGCGTAGAATGCGGTGAGCTTTAACACTTCTTTTATGTCGTTGAGCTTTCCCGCTTCTTTTGCCGCAGACAGCTTGTAGGCAAACACCACGGCAAACGCAATTTTAATAAGTTCAGAAGGCTGAATTCCAATGCCGCCGAACCGAATCCAGCTGTTTGCGCCGGTTTCCTCCCGTCCGCTGCCAAAGATTAAAACAAAAATTAAAACAGCCAGGCTTGCAATGTAAATGTGGGTTGCATAGCTTTTATAAACGCGGTAGTCCACAAATGAAAGGGCCAGCATCAGCCCGACGCCCAAAACCGCTGCAAGGGCCTGCACAGCAATTTTGCGCACACTTTCTGCACTTTGGGTGGCACTGTAGATAAAAATAAGCCCAGCACCTGTGAGAAGAAGCGCAAGTGCAATTACCCCATAATCCAAATGGGAAAAATGTTTCTTTAGCAAATCCTTTCTCAAAACGCGGCCTCCCAATTAGCAATTTCTTCCTATTTATTATATCAGATTTTTCATCTTTGGTAAAGTCATTTTTCTTATTTTCCCAAATTTTTTCGAATTTATGAAAGCGTTTGCCTGCACCGCTGCGCCTTTTGCGGGGTATTAATCCGGGCGGGTTATTTGTTTATGGCATTCAGCTGGGTTTTCAGCCGCCTGATTTGACGTTTCAACGCTCTGCCCCTGGGCAAAAGCGCAAGTCCCGCTTTTTTTGCAATTTCTTCCGCAGCCTGAGAAATCGTTATTTCGTCCGTTTCAATTTTCGTTTCAAACACAGGGCTTAAAAACGCGGTAACACAGTCCTTTGCCCTGCGCCCCGCCCAGGAGTTTTTTCCCTCAAACCGCTTTCTCAGCCGCTTATAAATGGTTTGCTCACTTGCGATGAGCGTAAAGTGCTGCACCGGTGCGCCGTCCGCCCTGAGCGCGCCGAGAATTTCGTTTAAATAAGCTTTGTTCATCACCGTCATGGGAACGACAATCACGCCGTCATAGTCGCGGCACAGCTTTTTTAACATGGTAATATTCATGGCGCGCCACAGGGGATTGTCCTGAAAATCGTCGTGCCACAGTGCTTTCGGCGTTGTTTTGCGCAGGCAATATCCAACCTCCTCCGGGTCGTAAAAGAATGAGTGCTCCGTCCGCCTGCAAAGTTCCGCTGCTGTCTGAGTTTTTCCGCAGCCCCATGCGCCGTTAATCCAAATTAGCATAAGTTGTTCACCTCGCTGCCATTGTATCAAATGAAACGGAAAAAAACAAGCGGTTTTTTTGCTGGAGTTATTGACATATGCCCATATCTGTATTACAATCACAAATAAATAATATAAAACCTTGTTTGTTGGAGATGACAAAATGATTCTTTTAATTACAGGTGCCTCTCATACAGGGAAAACTTTGCTGGCACAGAAAATTCTTGAAAAATATAAATATCCTTATTTTTCTATCGACCATTTGAAAATGGGCTTAATACGAAGCGGCAACACAGATTTAACTCCCGAAGATGACAGAGAATTAGAAGCCTATATGTGGCCGATTATTCGAGAAATGATGAAAACTGCTATTGAAAACAAACAGAATCTTGTGGTAGAGGGTGGTTATATTCCCTTTGACTGGAAAAATGATTTTACTGGCGAATATGTGAAAGAAATTCAATATTACTGCCTCGTGATGAGCGAAAAATATATAAAAAATCACTTTTCGGATATTAAATATTACGCCAATGCAGTTGAGCAGCGCGTTGATGATTCGTGGTGTACAACGAATTCTATACTTGAAGAAAACGCTTATTATCGCGATATGTGCAAACAGCACAACTGTGATTACATTTTGATTGATGAAAGTTATTGTGTAGATATCGAATTGTAAATTAGAATATGAATGGAAAACAAATCGAAGTGAAGGGCGGCAACGCAGCGGTCTGCACAGCATTAAAACCTGAATGTGCAGGCGCCGCGCCCTGCTGCCGCCGATACCAAAAATAAGGAGAAACCAAAATGAATGTAGTAATTGTTGGCGGCGTTGCCGCAGGAACCAAAACAGCGGCTAAGCTGAAACGGGAAGACAGAAGCATTAATGTTACCCTCATAACAAAAGACCGTGATATTTCCTATGCCGGCTGCGGCCTGCCCTATTATGTGGGCGGTCTGATTGAAACCGAGGAAGAGCTGGTGGTAAACACTCCGCAAAAATTTGCCGCCCTTACCGGAGCGGATGTTATCACGGGCATGGAGGCCACCGGCCTCGACGCACAAGCAAAAGTGCTTACCGCAAAAAATTTAGACACAGGGGCCGAAGAGGAATTTTCCTACGACAAGCTGGTCATTGCCACAGGAGCGTCGGCGGCTGTTCCGCCAATCCCCGGCATTCACATTCCCGGCGTGTTTAAAATGCGCACCCCGGAAGACGCTGTAACTGCCCGTGACTATGCTCAAAAACACAATGTGAAGCAAGCGGTGGTAATTGGCGCGGGGTTCATTGGCCTTGAAGTTGCAGAAAATTTGCAGAAGCAGGGCCTTTCCGTCACGGTGCTGGAGTTTGCAGACCAGGTGATGCCCGGCGTGTTCGACTTTGAAATGGCAGACTTTATCTATCGTCATTTGGAGAAAAAGGGAATTCGCGTATATTTGAGCACCAAAGCGGAGGAGATTTTGGGCGGCGGTTCCGTTACCGGCGTGAAATCCTCAGCCGGAGAATTTTCCTGCGGAATTGTGATTGCCGCTGCCGGCGTGCGTCCCAACACCGCGTTTTTAAACGGCACGGGAATGGAAATGGTGAAAGGAACCATTGTGGTGAACGGGCAAATGGAAACGAATTTGCCGGACGTTTATGCCGCCGGCGACTGCGCAATGGTGAAAAACAGGCTGACCGGCGCGCCTCAGTGGTCGCCTATGGGTTCTTCGGCAAACCTGGAGGGCCGCACCCTGGCCCAGATTTTAAGCGGAAAAGACCATGGAGAGCCAAAAGCCTATCCCGGCGTTTTAGGAACCTCGGTGGTGAAACTGCCGGACTTAAACTGCGGCAGAACGGGGCTCACGGAGGCCCAGGCACGCGAGCTGGGGTATAACGCTGTCTGCGCCGTTGCCGTAACCGATGACAAGGCGCACTACTATCCCGATGCGGCGTTTTTTGCCACCAAACTCATTGCGGAACAGGAAACCCACAAGCTGTTGGGCGTGCAGGTGTTGGGCCCCGGCGCTGTGGACAAAATGATAGACATTGCGGTAACAGGCCTGAATATGGACGCAAGGCTTGAGGACTTTGAAAACGCAGACTACGCCTATGCACCGCCGTTTTCCACTGCCATTCACCCCTTTGTGCAGGCGGTGTATGTTTTGCAAAACAAGCTAAACGGCGCGCTTAAGAGCTTTACCCCGGCGGAATATATGCGGGGCGCGGCAGAGGGTTACCGCGTGATTGACGCCTCCGGCGTGCCGGCCATTCCCGGCGTAAAGTTTGTAGACCTGACAAAAGTAAACGGCGAGGTGGAGGGCTTAAATAAAGACGACAAGCTGCTGCTGGTTTGTGCCAGAGGCAAACGGGCCTATTTCCTTCAAAACAGGCTGCGCCATTTTGGCTACACCAACACAAAGGTGTTAGAGGGCTCTACTAGCTTTAACGTGCTAAAAACAGACGGCGAGGCGGAAGTTTCCCCCGAAGACGTAACCCGGGTGAAAGGGTTGGGTTTCTTGCGGGACAAAACCACAAAAAACAAGTTTAACTGCCGGGTTATCACCCGGAACGGAAAAATATCAGCGGAGGAGAGCCAGGCAATTGCAGAAGCGGCCAAAATTTACGGCAGCGGCGAAATTACCATGACCACCCGCCTGACAATGGAAATTCAGGGCGTGCCTTATGAAAACATTGAACCGCTGCGGGAATTTTTGAGCCGGGCAGGCTTAGAAACCGGCGGAACAGGCTCTAAGGTGCGGCCTGTGGTGTCCTGTAAGGGGACAACGTGCCAGTATGGCAACATCGACACATTTGCCCTGTCGGACGAAATTCACCGCCGGTTTTACCAGGGCTACCGGGAGGTAAAGCTCCCCCACAAATTTAAAATCGCTGTGGGCGGGTGTCCCAACAACTGCGTAAAGCCCGATTTAAACGATTTGGGCATTGTGGGTGCAAACGTGCCGCAAATCGACCTGGAAAAATGCCGGGGTTGTAAGGTTTGCCGCGTTGAAAATGTCTGTCCTATGAAAGCGGCGGCAGTTACAGACGGCAAAATTGTCCTTTCTGAAAGCTGCAACAATTGCGGCAGATGCGTGAAAAGATGTCCTTTCGGCGCGTTTGACAGTGCGAAAACCGGCTACCGGGTTTACATCGGCGGACGGTGGGGCAAAAAAATTGCCCGGGGTCAGATGCTGGGCAAGGTGTTCACAAACGAAGAAGAATTGCTTTCCGTTGTGGAAAAGGCCATTCTTTTGTTCCGCGAGCAGGGAATTACCGGCGAGCGGTTTTCCGACACGGTGGCTCGCTTAGGGTTTGAAACTGTGGAGGAGCAGTTGTTGTCTGATGAATTGTTACAGCGCAAGGCCGAAAACATTTCGGCGCAAAAACACTTAAAAGGCGGGGCGACTTGCTGATGAAATTTATAAAAAACTGTTTCATTCTGCTCATGGCGGCAGTGGCGGCTTTGCCTCTTGCCGCCTGTGGGAAAGGCAAAACCACAACCGAGCTTTCCGGCGGTGGCGCCTATTACACCTTTGTGGACCATGCGGGCACAAAAATTGTGTTAAACGAAGCGCCGAAGCGGACGGCGGTGCTGTTTTCCTCTTTCGCGGAGGTGTGGAAGCTGGCTGGGGGCGAAACAGCCGTCACCGTTGGTGAAAGCGTAGAACGCGGATTTGCAGACGAAACTGCCCTGTTGGTTGACGGCGGCGCAGGCAAAACCATTGATACCGAGCGGCTACTTTCCTATAAGCCGGATTTTGTTATCTGCTCGTCGGACATAGCGGCCCAGGCAGAAGCGGCAAAGCTGTTAAACCAATCCGGCATTCCGGCGGCGGTGTTCCATGTAGAAACGTTTTCCGACTATCTGAACATGCTGAAAATCTGCACCGACATCACAGGCAATTTTGAAAACTATAAAACCTATGGAACAGATGTGGAGGAAAAGGTGAACGAAGTGAAAAAAAGGGCCGAAGAAACGAAGTCTGTGCCGCAGGACAGCATTTTGTTTGTGCGGGCAGGCTCCACAGTCAGCGCCACCAAGGCGAAAACCGCAAAAGACAATTTTGTGTGCGTTATGTTAAACGAGCTGGGCACACGCAACATAGCGGAAAACGCCGCCGTGCTGCTGGACGGCTTAAGCATTGAAGAAATTCTGGCCGAAAACCCGGCCCACATTTTTGTTTCCACCATGGGAAACGAAGCCGCGGCAAAGACCTATATGGAAAGTGTGCTTGCCGGCGACCCGTGGCAGGGGCTTTCCGCCGTGCAAACCGGACAGGTGCACTTTTTGCCCAAAGACCTGTTCCAGTTTAAGCCCAACGCGCGGTGGGGCGAGGCCTATGAATATCTTTACGACCTGCTCTACACGGGACTAAGCTGATGGAAGCAATAAAAAAACGCCTGCCCTTTTCGCTGGCGCTGGCGGCGCTTACGGCTATTTTGCTGGCTGTAGCCGTGCTGTCCCTGCGGCTGGGCAGCGCACACCTTTCGTGGAGCGCATTTTTCGGCGGTCTTTTTCATCAAAAGGGGTTTGAAACCGAAACGCTCATTCTCTATGCCGTGCGTCTGCCGCGCCTAACCGCCGCGGTGCTTGCCGGGGCGGGGCTTTCTGTTTCCGGCGTGCTTTTGCAAAGCGTAACGGGCAACGATTTGGCAAGCCCAGGCATTATCGGCGTTAGCTCCGGCGCGGGCTTTATGGTAATTTTGTGCCTTAGCTTTTTTCCGGCGGCGTTTGTTTTTGTGCCTGCCGCGGCGTTTGCCGGCGCGTTTGGCACCACATTGCTCATTTTGACTGCGGCAAACAAAATCGGCGGCGGCAAACAAACGTTCATTTTGGCGGGCATTGCGTTTACGGCAATTCTAAACGCCGCCATTTCGTTTCTTTCGCTGTTAGACACCGACGTGCTCACAGCTTATAACTATTTCAGCGTGGGCGGCCTTTCCGGTGTGCAGACAAAAAGCCTAATTGTGCCCGGCGCAGTGATTTTTGTGTGCATTGGGCTGTGTTTGTGCCTTGCGCGCAGAATTAATTTGCTGTGCCTGGGCGACGGGCTGGCCTCGTCTTTGGGAGTGCGGGTGCGTCTGCTGCGCACGGTGTGCCTCATTTTGGCCAGCGCTTCCGCCGGGGCGGTGGTAAGCTTTGCGGGCCTTTTGGGGTTTGTGGGGCTGGTGATACCGCACATTGCCCGCAGGCTGTTTGGCATGAACACAAAACGCCTGTTGGCCGCTGCACCCATTCTGGGCGCTGTGCTGGTGCTGTTGGGCGATTTGCTGGGCCGCGTAGCCTTGGCGCCAACCGAAATTCCGGTGGGAATTGTTATGTCGGCCATTGGCGCGCCGTTTTTCTTTGGACTGCTGCTGAAAAAAAGTGGGGGGAACTATGCTTGAAGTGAAAAATTTATGCGCCGGATTCGGCGCACATCAGGTGTTAAAAAACGTCAGCTTTTCGCTGACACCCCACAAGCTTACGGCGGTTGTGGGGAAAAACGGATGCGGAAAATCTACCCTGTGCGCGGCAATCGGCCAGCAATTGCACTATACCGGCGAAATCTTGTTCCGCGGGCAGAATATAACGCTCATGCACCCGAGTGAGCGGGCAAAGGCAATTTCCATTTTGCCGCAAATGCTGACCAGCCCCCGCATTACGGTGCAGGAGCTGGTGATGTTTGGCCGGGCGCCTTATCTCGATTTTGGCAAACGTCCCCAAAAGCAGGACACGGAGGCGGTGGCAAACGCAATTTCTGCCATGAAGTTAGAGCATATGGCGGGGCGGTTTGTGAGCAGCCTATCCGGCGGCGAGCGGCAGCGGGCCTATCTTGCCATGATTTTGGCGCAGGAAACGCGGCTCATTGTGCTGGACGAGCCCACTACCTATCTGGACTTGGCCTATGAAACGTCGTTTTTAACAACCCTTTCCGAGCTGAAAACCAGACACAAAAAAACGCTGATGGTGGTGATGCACAACCTGTCGCAGGCGGTGCGCCACGCCGACAATTTGGTGGTGCTTTCCGGCGGCGCCGTAGCCTTTTCCGGAAGCGTTGATGCGTGTTTGGAGCAGCGCGTGTTAGAGGACGTTTTCGCCATAAAAAAGCATATTTTTTATGAAGACGGCCAGCAGTTTGTGGTGTTTACCGCGTAAATGATGGCAGGACGAAAAGGCCGCCAAAGGATAGGAAGCAGCCTTTTCAGGGGGATTATTATTTAGGGATTAGCGTTTTACAACGCGCGCAAAGGGGCGGGCGTGTCTTATGTTTATATTTAATCACACACACAGATACATAAATTATTGAGCATATCTAAATTTGGACGCACCCGTCCCCCGCACTCAGTTGAGTTAGTTTGGGCGGCTTTTCCCGTCAGAGGGCCGCCCGGGCGCAATCAAAGATTGACAAACAAAGAGCCAGATGTTATAATTGAACTGTCACGAACAATTGAAAACGGCCCCGGTCTGTCTGCATTTCTGCACTTTTTTTGATTACTGCATAACGGCGAAAACACCGTCTATAATGTTATTACAGCACGGCGATAACGCCGTGTCAATACTTTTTTTAAATTTTTATTGGAGGGGTGAATAATGTATTTAGCAAACGCTTTAAAGAGATTCAGAAAAGATTTTAACCTCACACAAAAAGAAGTGGCAGCACATGCAAACGTTGATGTAAGAACGTATCAAAGTTATGAATATGGTAAATTTATTCCGACAGCTACAGTACTCATTGCTATTGCAGAATATTACGATATATCACTTGATTATTTAGTTGGAAGGACGGAGCAAACAAGAGTAAATCGTTGAGAAACGGAGGGGCAAAATGGTTTTATCAAAAGCATTTAAACGTTTTCGTAAAGAATTTAACCAAACACAAAAAGAGGTAGCGGAACACGCAAATGTTGATGTAAGAACGTATCAAAATTATGAATACGGCGAAATTGTGCCCTCAGCCACCGTGCTGATTGCGATAGCCGATTTTTATAACGTTTCAATAGATTACCTCGTTGGCAGAACGGATAACCCAAAAATAAACCGTTGATAAGTAGGGGAAAGGTGACTGAATGAACCGATATCCGTTGCGGCTAAGTGAGCTGCGAAAAGCAAAAAATTTAAAACAAAGTGATGTAGCAGATTTACTTAAAATTACAACAAGGCACTATCAGGAAGTCGAATATGGAAAAATTAATCTTTCTATGACGACGCTCATTAAGCTTGCCAATTTTTATGATGTTTCAATCGATTATCTTGTTGGCAGAACGGATAGCCCAAAAATTTACCGTTAATAGTTGGGGAGACATAAGATGATTGATTATGCAGGCCGTTTAAAAAAAATAAGGTTAAAAATGGATTTGAAACAAACTGAAGTAGCTGCTGCGGCAGGGCTTTCATTGCGCACATACCAGCGATATGAGTATGGTCAGCGTCAACCTACAGCAGACGTATTAGTCGCGCTTGCTAACTTTTACGATGTTTCAATCGATTATCTTGTCGGAAGAACGAACAACCCCAACATGAACCGATAATTGCACGGAGGAATTTTTTATGACATTCGGCGGACGCCTGCGTGAAATCAGGTCAGGGAAGCACAGCACACAAAAGCAAGTTGCCGACGCAGTGGGCGTAACAGTTCGGAACTATCAGCGATATGAAGCAGACGAACAGCGCCCAGCATTTGAGGTTTTAATTGCGCTTGCCGATTTTTTTGACATTTCTCTTGATTATCTTGTCGGCAGAACAGACAACCCAAAATTTTATCGATAGGGGAGTTTTTAATGGATTTATCAGGTGCATTTAAACGTTTTCGCAACGAATTTGGCCAAACACAAAAAGAGGTAGCGGAGCATGCGAATGTTGGAGTGAGAACTTATCAGGAATATGAATATGGTAAAGTTGTTCCCACAGCCACTGTGTTGATTGCAATAGCCAAATTTTATAACGTTTCGATCGACTATCTCGTCGGTCTGACAGATAATCCAAATATTTATCGGTAGGGGTGTTTATGATGAACTTGTCAGAGGGGTTAAAACGGTTTAGAAATGAGTTACATATCACGCAAAAGGAAGTTGCGGATAACGCGCATATTTCAATTCGAAATTATCAGGATTACGAATATGGAAAAGTAGTGCCGACAGCCACTGCATTAATTGCAATAGCCAATTTTTACGACATTTCTCTTGATTACCTTGTCGGCCGTTCGGATAACCCAAAACGAAATGCATAAACGCGGCAAGGGGGATTTTTTGTGTCTGTTTTTAGTGAAAATTTAAAGTCGTTAAGGGCGTTTCATAATCTTACCCAAAGGCAACTTGGAATTGAGGTTGGGGCGAGTGAGCGCGGAATTCAGAATTACGAATTAGATGAGCGAAAGCCAAATTACGAAATGCTGATAGCTTTGGCTGATTATTTTGATGTTTCAATCGACTATCTTGTCGGAAGAACGAACAATCCCAACATGAACCGATAATTGCGCTTGCTGACTTTTACGACGTATCTCTTGATTACCTTGTCGGCCGTTCGGATAACCCAAAACGAAATGCATAAACGCGGCAAGGGGGATTTTTGTATCTGTTTTTAATAAAAGTTAAAAAGGGCGTGGCCTCAATCAGTGATTTTTTACTTCTGAGGCTATGCCCTTTTTTGGTTTCTCTATTTTTTACATTGAGACTGAACAATGTCCAGCGCTTCGCCAAATCTTTGAAAATGAACCACTTCACGCATTCTTAAATAGGAGATAACGCGGTTTACGTCGGGGTCATCCGAAACCCTTAAAATGTTGTCATAGGTTGTTCTTGCTTTTTGTTCTGCTGCCAAATCTTCAACAAGGTCTGTAATCGGGTCGCCCTTTACTGCAAAACTCATTGAGGTAAATGCCTGGCCTGCGGCAGAGGTGGGCCAAACGCCCTTGCCGTGGTCAATGAAATAGGTTGCAAAGGGGCTGTTTTCAATTTCAGAAGAAGTTGCATTTTTTGTCAGCTGATGTACGAGGGATCCCACCATTTCAAGGTGCGCCAATTCTTCTGTGCCAATGTCGTTTAAAATGGCTTTCACTTCGTCGTTCTGCATTGCAAAACGCTGGGAAAGATAACGCATGGATGCGCCCATTTCACCGTCAGGACCGCCGGACGGCGTTTGATATAAAAAAGCTTAATACAAGAAATAAGCGATGGAAAGCTGCGATTTTTGCTTGCTGTAGGTGATAGATTTCATAAACAGCCCAGCGCTGGCTCCGCCGCCAAACGGCGGGTGCAGGCAGGAAAACTGGCCGTAAAACGAAACGGCAGGCGCATCACTGCTAAGGCGTGACAGCCGGTTCTTTTCGGTTTCAAGGGCGGCTGTTAACCGAGTTTTATTTTCAGTATATTCCTCTAAGGTGTCCACGCCGGCAAGGTATGCGTCTTTTGCCCGGGCGAGCCGGAGTGTAAGATGGCTGATACCGGTTTCGACATTTTCTGTGGCGCTTTTTTTAGGCGGGGTATACGCAAAGGTGTGGGTTTCGTGAAAGTCCTGCTTTAGCTTGGTTAAAACAATTTCACTTAGAATATCTTTATGAATTGCGTTTCTTTCTGTGCATTTTCCGCGAACATAGCCATTGCAAATAAAGTAGCCGTTGCTGTTTACCATTGCGCCGCCGCATGTGCCGCAGCGCACCAGCCCCGTAAGCCAGTGAGATTTTGTTTTGGCTTCCGCAGATTTGCCCCTGTGGGGCGGATACCGTTTTTTAATTTCATACATGGCGTCCTGCGCGGCACGGAACACATCTTCAGACACTAATGGGGCGTGCGTTCCTTTCACTACCATCAGGTCTGGGTGGCTGTAGTTTCGGCGGGTGCGCCCGGCGGGGTTCCAGCGGATATATCCGCAGTAAACAGGATTTTTTAAGATATATTCCACCGCCCGAGACTCGAACCGGTTGCCCCGGCGGGTTTTAACGCCTTTTTCGTTCAGTGTTTCTGCCAGGGCACGGTAGTTTTTTGTTTTTATAAACGTGCGGAACATGTATCTTACAAACTCGGCCTCGGCGCTGACAGGCACCAGCCGCTTATTTACCATTTGGTAGCCAAAGGGGGCAGTGGTGAGCGGCTCGCCCCGGGCGGCCTTTTGCGTCATGCCCTTTTTTACCTCTTCACCCAG
The DNA here is from genome assembly GCF_014384785.1 of Congzhengia minquanensis. Taxonomy (NCBI): domain Bacteria; kingdom Bacillati; phylum Bacillota; class Clostridia; order Eubacteriales; family Oscillospiraceae; genus Congzhengia; species Congzhengia minquanensis. The sequence goes on along the minus strand of NZ_JACRSU010000001.1, from coordinate 627,990 downwards.
ATTAATGGAGTAATATTCTGCCATGGCGTCTAACATGCTTTCCATAATGATGGACATTTTGTTGTTTTCAATGGTTTCGGTGACGGATATGACGCTGATTGAGAACTCTTTTTGCAGCAGTGATTTGTAAACCACGCTGTCGGTGCGGTTTCGGGCAAACCGGTCGAACTTGTGTACCAAAATCACGTCAAAGGGCTTTGGTGTGGACTTGGCTGCGGCAATCATTTTCATAAATGCAGGCCGCTTTTTTGCTACCCGGCCGCTTTTGCCCTCGTCGGCAAAAATGTATTCCGGCAGCAGGCGGTAGCCGTTTGTTTTGCAGTAGGCTTTAATTGCGGCGAGCTGTGCGTCGGGAGAATATTCCGTTTGGTCTTCTGTGGAAACACGGATATATGCGCAGGCATTTTTCATGGTTTGGCCTCCGTTTTGGGTATATATCCATTTTATTTTTTCCGCTGCCGTCTTATTATCGTTTTTCGTTCATATTTTAAATAAAAAGGGGGGATTGCCTTTGAGCAGGCACACAATTTGCGGCGTTTGCGTTACAAGCGAGGTTTATGACCCGATGGCGGACAGAACCGCTGACTATGAAAGAGAGCGGCACGAAAGACAGGTGGTAAAACAGCTTTTGTCCCGCTTGGACGCAGCGGCCTTGGGCAGCTTGCCGAAAACAACCGGGCCGGCGGAATTTATCACTGACGGGCAAGGGAATGTGACGCTGGTGAACGAAAGACAGCAAAAGAAACAAAGCTAAACCTTTAATTTGAAGGAGTTTTTATAAAAATCCAACAGCCCATCGCGCTTGCATTTGGACAGCTCGTTTGAAAGGGCGCTGCGGTCAACAGACAGGTAGTCTGCCAGCTGCTGGCGGTTGAAGGGAATGTTAAACTGATAGCTCCCGCGGCGCACCGCCTCGCCGGACAGGTATGAAAGCAGCCGCGCCCGGATGGACTTGGGTGTGATATGGTTCATTTTGCGGGTGAGCATTAAATTTTTTTCTGCCATGGCCCACAGCAGATTGTGAATCAAACGGCTGTGAAAGGGGCAGGCGGAGGTGCAGGTGTCAAGCATTTTTCTGATTTCTAAGAACAAAACTTCGGTTGACACGGCGGCTGTGACGCTGACGGACATTGGTTCGCTTTGCAGGCAGGCATAGGTTTCGGCAAAGGTTTCATAGGGGCCGATGTTGCCGATGATGGCGCAGTTGCCCCAAATATCTCCCTGCTCAATGTTTACGCCGCCCGAAAGCACCACGCCCATTGCCTTGGCAAACCCGCCTGCCGGGTAAATGACGCTGTCTTTTTGAAAACGCTTTGTTTTGCCGCCCAGGCACTTGAGCATGGATGCAATTTCTTCCGGCGCAATTCCGCGAAATAAAATGGTGTTTGAAAGCAAAGAATAATTGATCATAAAAATCCTCTTTTCGTTGTTTTAACAACGTACTTTTTTAATTGATTATAGTATAATCAGATTGAAAAGTCAAGAAATTACAGGAGGAATGAAACATGATTCGAAAAATTATTCATATTGATGAAGAAAAATGCAACGGCTGCGGCTTGTGTGCTCAGGCATGCCACGAGGGAGCCATTGGCATGGTAAACGGCAAGGCGAAGCTTTTGCGGGATGACTATTGCGACGGGCTGGGGGACTGCCTTCCTGTTTGTCCAACAGACGCGATTTCTTTTGTTGAGCGTGAGGCGGCGGCTTATGATGAGCAGGCGGTTTTGAAAAACAAGGAACAGGCAAACAAGCTCGCCTGCGGCTGTCCCGGCACGCAGGTGAAACGGCTAAACAGGGAAGCGCCGGAGCGCAAGGCTGAAGCTGTACCGGCCCAGGCTGTTTGTTCCCAGCTGAACCAGTGGCCGGTTCAAATTAAGCTTGTTCCTGTAAACGCGCCCTATTTTGAAAACGCAAATCTTTTATTAGCAGCGGACTGCACGGCATATGCCTATGGTAATTTCCACGCTGATTTTATGAAGAACAAGGTAACGCTGATTGGCTGCCCGAAGTTAGACGACGGCGACTATGCCGAAAAACTGACGGAAATTATCCGTGAAAACAATATAAAAAGCGTGACGGTTGTCCGCATGGAGGTGCCCTGCTGCGGCGGGCTGGAATTTGCTGCAAAGACGGCGCTGCAAAACAGCGGAAAATTTATTCCGTGGCAGGTGGTTACCATTTCTACAGACGGAACGCGCCTTGACTAAAAGAACCGCTGGTTTGTAATTGATTTTACAAACCAGCGGTTCTTTTTTGCATCTGGTTTTGTTAAACGAAAGCGTTTATACACCGGTTGCAAATTCGTTGATTAAATATCTGCCGTCGGGCTGCCTGAAAAGACAAATATAGAACGATGTGCTTGTCTGCGACGGGTCGAAAACGGAATTTTCGTGAGGAGTCATATTCACCGTAACCAAAATATTGAAATCATTTGACGATTTTGCATATTCCGTTTCGTTAATATCCACATTGACAAGCTCCGCACGCTTCATACCAAACACATATCCATCTCCGAAGAATGTGTCGATACAGCTTTGCGTGCAGTATGTTTTCATTTTTTCAAAGTTTCCGCCGGCAAAAGCATCTAAAAACAATGCTGCTGTAGATTCCGGCTGTTTCATAAGCCCGTTTTCTTTTTTTGCCTCTGTGGCTGCCGCAATCTGTGCTGTTACATCAGTTCCGTTTTTTTCATAAACGTTATAGGTCAGTTTACATAATTGATTATTTTCATCCCGTATGCCAAAATATGAATACATCATATAATTCATATCGTTTAATACAACATATGTTGTGCCGCCCTTTAAAATCGGGACGTCAGACATTTCAATAGCAACACCAACAGAATAATTATCATCAGGAGGTGCTAAACGGAGCCAATTTTTGCCGATGTCCAAGCCATAATAAGCAGGTCTGTTTTCAAATACAACAGAGATTTCAATCGTCCCGTTATCCCATTTTATAGAACTGTCCTCGCTATTTAAATATCCCATTTTTTCGAACAGTTCCCGGAGCGGAACATATACCTCGCTGTTTTCAATAAACGGCTTATTGTTTAGCTCAATTTTTTCGCCCCTGTGGTTTCGAATATCAATTGTGTAATGGTCTGTTGTCAAATCCGACAGCACACCGCTGGCCAATACGGTTGTTGACAGCAAAACGGCCGCTATAAGCACCGATAATACCGACATGATTTTACTTGTTGCTTTTTTGTTTTTAATCATCGTAAATCTCCTTTTCAATATTTTTTTACTTCCCGTCATTCCCGTGGTTAAGGGGATGTTTTTAGATTTACTTGATAATAACGAAAGAATTGTGTCTATATAGCTTTTTTCCTCGTCCTGGTTCATTTGGCTCACTACGGATAAATCACAGGAAATTTCACATTCAATATTGATTTGGCGCACAACGTAGTAAACAGCTGGGTTAAACCAATGGACACATTTTACGAAATGTGCAAACCACTTATACAAAACGTCCCTTCGCTTAAAATGCGTCATTTCGTGGCGCAGTATATTGTCAAGCTGTTCCGGCGTGAGGCCTATTGACGGCAAAATCAAGGTGGGACGGATTATCCCCATAATAAAGGGTGAAGATAGGGTTTCACACTCGCGCACAACGATTTTTTTGTTTGTATAGCGCTCGAGTTCGGGGCAGGAAATGATATCGGATTTTTTATGTATTTTTACCGTCAGCCTGGCGTATCCGGCCATGCTGATACACAGCATGAGGAACATTCCTCCAAGCCAAACTGCGGCAAGAATATTCGTGCCGTTATGGATGGTTTTTCCTGCATAATCGGCTATTCGCTGTGTCATTGCAATATTTGCTGCCGCTTGCGTGTTCGTCTGGCTTGGTGTGAATCCCGTCTGTGCCGGTTCGTTCCTTTGCATGGTTTGCACCTGCATCTGCTGGGGAGCTTCAGCGGCCCTGCTGATTTGGGGCACGCCAAACCGCACGGGCAGCAGCATGACACAAAGCACGGCAAGCCATATGTAATAATGCCACATATACCCGAACACTTTTTTTGTAACAGGACGGAAAAGTGTTAAAACGCCTGTAAGCGCTGTTCCGGCAAGGGAGGTGATCAGAAGTGCTTTGAAAGTTTCCTGAAGCATCATGATTCCTCCTCATCGCCAAATATCGCTTTCAACTCCTGAATATCATCTTCCGTTAAAGCCTTTTCCTCAAAAAGAGAAGCCACCAGGTCTTTCGCCGAGCCGTCAAACACAGTTTTGACAAGATTTTTCACCTGTGCCTTTTTGTATGCAACTGCGGATATCAGAGGGGTGTAATAAAGCGATTTGCCGCGTTTTTCGCTTGCAAGCGCACCTTTTTCCACGAGCCGTACCAAAAATGTTGCAATGGTTGTACGTTTCCAGCCGTGATGTTCTACCGCTTTTCCAATTTCAGATGAACCAATGGGTTTTTTTGCTTTCCACACAACTTTCATTATTTCAAGCTCTGCTTCGCCAATGTTAATATTTTCTGTCGACATGAAAATACCTCCATATATGTTATTCTACCGCTGTAGACAATAATAGTCTACCACAGTAGACGTTGATTGTCAATACTTTTTTTCTATGAAGGCGTCACTTTTTTTGTTGCCTAAATTCCGTTTTTGTGCTATACTGAAATTGAGCAAATACTAATGGGGGATTGGAAAAAAACATGTACACCATTCGGAAAATGACGCAATCTTATGCAAAGGACTATTTAAACTGGCATTATCCTGCGCCCTATGAATTTTACAACATACCCAAAGAGTATCACGAGGCGGAACTTAAGGCGATTATGGCCCCGTCTGCACACTGGTTTTGCGTGGAAAAGTCTGGCAGTGAAATGGTTGGGTTCTATCAATATACACCGCTGAAAAACGGCGCTGTTGAAATTGGGCTGGGGCTTAAGCCCGACTATACGGGAAAGGGCTATGGCTTAAAATTTGTCCGCGGCTGTGTGCAGTTTGGCAGACAGCAGTTTGGCGGCGAAAGCGCTACCTTTCTTCTTCGCGTGGCGGAATTTAACAAAAGGGCAATTAAAACCTATCGCAGAGCGGGCTTTCAAGACTGCGGCCGCGCTCAGGCCATGACACGGACAATGGCATGGGCTCAGGAACCAGCAAAGCCGGTTTCGTTCCTTTGCATGAAATTATCAGCTTAACGTTTTTGGAGGCGATTTAAAATGAAACGTTTCTTATCTGTCATCATGGCTTGCAGTTTTGTTTTCAGCTTTGCCGGCATCACCGCTCAGGCGGACATAGTGGGCGAGGTGATTGCTACCGACATAACGGCATATATTGACGAACAGCCCGTTTCATCCTACAACATCAACGACTACACCTATGTAATTGCGGAAGATTTGCGGGATTATGGCTTTGCAGTGAAGTGGAGTGAGGCGGCCCGGGAGCTTCGCATTTATCGTAAGACGGACTATACCAAATGGTTTTTGAGCGCTGAAAAGCTGAACGTGAAAAAGAGCGACGTTAACCGCGGCGCCCATGCATTCGACGTTTATTCCACCAATATTGTGACCTATTTAGAGGACGAACCGATAACTGCTTTTAATGTTGACGGGCAGACGCTCATTCAAATTGACGAGCTAACCCGATATGGATATTTCAGCTATGACGATGAACGCCGGGAAGTGAAAATTAACATGGCGGCTTTCTATGCTGACCAGCTTTACGACATGTCTGCAAAGGAAACGCTCTTGTTGCCCTGCGACAAGATTGAGGGCACCATTACCTATTCGGGCGACGTGAAAGACGGCAAGCCAAACGGCTATGGCCGGGTGACGGAAGAGTATGAATTCACCAATGGACTGGCGTCAACAGACCGGTATGTTTACACAGCAAAATTTGTTGACGGTGTTCCGGACGGCCCGCTATTCTATTTCGGAACGTACGTACCCCACAACGGCTCCGATAGAAGGGTGCGGGACTATTATAAAATTGAACATTACAAAGACGGGGTATTAGACGGATATTTCCTCTCTGTAACGCAGTATGATGATGGCTACAGCACCCGGACGGAGGCTGTTTATGAAAACGGCGCACAAATTTTCTCCCGTGTGACGGAGGCCGACGACACTTACCGCTATGGCTGCAAGGTTGTAAGCGAGGGATATTTGGACGCGCTGGGAAATATTATTGATTATAAACCGATCGAAGCGGGGAAAATTGTTGCGGTAAGCGCAGGATATTCCGGCGGTTATGCAATTGACGAAAACGGCGTGCTGTTTGGCTTCGGCGAAACGGTGCGCGGCACGAAAACTGTCCCGGTGAAGTTAGACGAAACTGTGTCCTTTGCCGCAGGGGATAGTGCGGGACTTTCTTCGGTGATTGACCGCGAAGGGAATCTGTATTACCTTTATGACAAATTGGTGACTTACAATAACACAGATGTGCCTGTGGCGGCGGAAAATGTGAAAGCCGCTTCGGACAATTTTTTCTTAACAAGCGACGGCAATTTATATGAAAAGCCGACGGACTATAACTGGACGTGGTATGACCAGCCGAAGCTGATAGACAGCGGCGTTTCGTCTTTTTCGGCCAGAGGACAGATGGTTTTGTATTTAAAAGACAACAGCGTTTATTACGGCCGGGTGGAACGGCCGGGAGTGAGCTGGAACGACGGGCTGACCATCTCCACGCCGGTGAAGGTGTTTGAAAACGCAAAATCGGCAAGCTTGGGCGGCCGCTTTTTGGTGGTGGATGAAAACAATACGCTTTGGGGTTGGTCTTCACAGCTTTACGGAACGCCTTACGAAGGGCAAGACGATGACATTTTTTCTACATTAGTGCCAATTCAAATTGCAGATGACGTGGCGTTTGCCGAGAGCGGCTCGGGCTTTTTGGCCTATGTGAAAACAGACGGATCCCTTTGGGTTATGCCGGACGTGACAGAACCGGAGGGTGAAATGCTGTTTGACTTAAAAGAACCGGTAAAGCTTTCAGAGAATGTGAAAACCATATCCTGCGGGGGGAGCTTTCTGCTGTTTGTAACCAATGACGGCAGGCTTTTCTCCTGGGGCAAAAACAGCGGCGGACGGCTCGGAAACGGCAGCAGAGAAGACGCGACAGAGCCATTCTTCATTCAAAGTTTTTATGCGTTTCGGTAACGTTTCGAAGATGCCGCAATTTTGCGGCATCTTTGTTTTTATTTGATACGAGGTGGGTTTTAAATGAAAATCCTGATTTTAAGCTGCCGCACCGGAGAGGGGCACAACAGTGCGGCAAAGGCGGTGAAAGAGGCACTTGACGACTTCGGCGCGGAGTGCGAGCTGGTAGACGCCCTGACCTTCAGCGGCAGAAGGCCGAATGAAATTGTCACCAATTCATATAACCGCATGATTGTGAAAGCTCCGAACATGTTTGGTCTGATTTATAAAGCTGGGGATTTATACAGCTCCACCAAGCTTGCCTCCCCGGTGTATTGGGCAAACTCTCTTTATGCGGAGCGGCTTAGAGCCTACATTGAAAACGGCGGCTTTACTGCCGTGGTGTGTTCCCATCTGTTTCCCATGGAGACGCTGACGTGGCTGAAGCGCAGAGGGGAGATAACCCAAAAGTGTTACGGAATTTTGACGGATTACACCTGTATTCCGTTTTTCCACGAAACGGACTTAGACGCCTATTTTATTCCCCACACCGAGGTGACAGAGGAGTGTTTGGAAAAAGGAATGGCGGGGGAGAAGCTGCTGACCACGGGAATTCCCGTGATGAAGACGTTTTCAAACCGCGTGGAAAAGCAAACGGCAAGGGAGAAGCTTTCCATTCCGGCGGGGTGCAAGCTGTTTTTGATTATGACCGGCGGAATTGGCTGCGGCAGGGTGTTCGATTTTTGTGACGGTATTCTTGCAAAAAGCGGGAAGGATGTTTGCGTAATTGTGCTTTCGGGCAGAAACGAACAGCTAAAAGCCGGGCTTAACAGCCGCTATGGGCTGGACACCAGGGTGCGCGCCGTGCCCTTTACCACTGAGGTGGCCCTTTACATGAACGCAGCGGACGTTTTGCTAACCAAACCCGGCGGCATTTCCACTACAGAGGCGGCGGTGGCAAACGTGCCGCTGTGCCACACCATGCCCATTCCCGGCTGTGAAACAAAAAACGCCGCCCTGTTTGAGAAAAAGGGAATGTCGGTGCGGGCAAATTCCCCCCAGGAGGCGGTCGAAAAAGCCCTTGGGCTGATGGAAGACAACACATTGAGAGAGGGGATATGCAAAATGCAGAGAGAGCAGATAAACCCCAATGCGTCCCGCGACATTGCTGCATATATTTTAAACCAATGAGCACGGCAGAAACGGCGCGGTGGGTGCTGGATGTTTTATTTGGATATTTTTTGGGCGGTGTTTTGTTTAGCTGGCACATTCCCAAGCTTTTAAAAAACATTGACATTTGTGAATTGAGCGGCGACCACAACCCGGGCACCACCAACGCCATGATTTTTGCAGGCAGGAGGGTTGCGTCTTTGTGCCTTTTTTGCGATTTGCTGAAAGGGTTTTTGCCTGTATTTTTTGCGGTTCGGTGGTTAAACACAGAAAGCTGGTTGTTTGCCGTTGCGATGGCGGCGCCTGTTTTGGGTCACGCCACCGCTCCGCTTTACAAATTATCCGGCGGGAAAAGCATTGCGGTTTCGTTCGGCGTTCTGCTGGCCTTGTTTCCCGCGTCTTTTTCTGTTGTAATTTTGGCGTTTTTTTATATTTTGTTTTCTACCGCCATTAAAATTACACCGGTGCGGGTGAGAAGCATTTTAACCTTTGCGGTTTCCGGCGCGGTTTCCCTCGCTATATGTCTGTGGCAGGGACTGTTTGCCATGGGGCTGGGCTGTGCGGTGATTTCAGGTATTGTGATTGTAAAGCATTTAAAACGGTTTTCCGCGGAAACGGATTTGTCGCGGGAAAAGGCCATGTAAAGAAAAAGCCCCTGCCGGAATTTTTTCCGGCAGGGGCTTTTTTTATTTTTACTGTGCGATAAAGACCTGCGTCCAATAGTGTTTATATCCGGTGGTGCTGTTAAAGTAACCTACGCCGATTTCTTTTAAATCGGGGTTTAAAATGTTGGCTTTATGGCCCGCTGAGTTCATCCAGCCCTGCATAACGCTTTGGGGCGTGGCCTGTCCTGCAGCAATGTTTTCTGCTGCACTTCTGTACGAAATGCCGGCGTTTTTAATCCTGTCGAAAGGAGAAAGCCCGTCGGGATTGGTGTGGAACATAAAGTTTCGAACGCTCATGTCCTTGCTGTGGGCCCGGGCTACGTTTGCCAGGTCGCTGTTCCAGGAAAGGGGCGCAAGGCCCGCTTTTTGCCGCTCCTGGTTCACTAGATCAAGCACCTGCTGTTCAAAATCATTTTCCTCGGAAGAGGGGGTATCGCCGGGCGTATTTTCCGGCGTATCCGGCGTGCTGGGCGTTTCTGAATCCGGCGCGTTGGGAACATTCCCTGCGGTCGTTACATACACAGTTTGTGAAGACGCCTCCCACGTTACCGCTGCGCCAAAAGATTCGCTGATGGCCCTTAATGGCACCAACGTTCTGTCGCCGACAATTTTTGGCGCGGCGTCTAAATATATCAGTTCTCCGTTTTGGAGCATCCAATTTGAATTGATTTGCAGTCTGATGGACATATCGTCTTTCTTTGCAGTTACCACTGCATCTTTTTCGCGCCATTGAACGTCGGCGCCAAGCTCTTCAAAGATTTTCCGCACGGGGACAAGTGTTCTGTCATTTTCAATGATTGGGTTTTGGTCAAAACGAAGCTGTTTTCCGTCCAGAAGGACGGTAATATCCCCGGCCAGTGCGGTTAAGCTTATCATCATGAAGCACACGGCCAGCATAGTGGATATGATTTTTTTCATGTTTATCACCCTTTCGTTCATATAGTAACATGGATATACGGCAAAATGCAACCCACAAATTCTGGAAAGGTTTTATATAGCAATTGCGGTCCGGACCGCCGTATTGGGATATGATAAAGTTTGCCAGCTTGGTGTTGGTTGTTTTAATGTTTATCGGAAACTGTAGTTTTTTTTCATATTGCCACATATCGTAACCTCCTTAATTTTCCCACGGCCAGGGACCGTGAACCCATTCCCAGCAATCCTCCGACAGATTGTCGGCAGGCGTTAACGGGCCGAAGTTTTCGTTGTAAACGGCCTTTAGCTCGCGGGATTTGTCGGCGTATTTATGATAGAGTGCCAAAGCCTTTTTGTCGTTCGGGTGCGTGTCTAAAAATAACACCATTTCGTTAAGCGCAAAGTCGATTTCCATAATTTTGCGCATAAGAGCATCGCGGTTTCTTAAATTCATGTTGTTGTTCATGTTCATCTGCACCGCTCTCCTTTCTGCTCCCGGCAGGGGCATTTGCCATATACGTTAAAGGGCAGATAGAGTTCGGGGAAAAGTGTGCCGCGCATAAGCGCTTCTTCCGGCTCAAACACCCGGGTAAGTTCCTGACGCGGAACAAAGGCGTAGCCGACACACGGTCTTTCGATTTCGTTCATGAAAACCCATCCTTTCAAATAAAAAAATTGTTGCCTCAATTTTAATATATGAGCCGTTTACAAGAAATGCTACTGAAATCGACATATTTTGTGCCGCTTTTTCCTGTCGGTTTTTCAATTTGTAATATAAATGAAATTGAAAACAAACGTGCTTTGTGTTAAAATATATAATAAGAGTATTATAATGGAGGTCTTATACTTGGACTACATAAGAAACAGCGTTTATCCATTTTTTAAAACCATTCAGCTGTCCGATATTGTAGATATTTTAATCGTGGCAATTATTATTTACAATATCATCAAGCACTTCAGAAAGACCAGGGCGGCGCAGCTGTTAAAGGGCATTGCAATTATTTTTGGTATTACATATATCTCGGAATGGCTGCACTTAAACGTAATCAGTTTTATTTTGGAAAATATTATGCAAATGGGGTTTATTGCGCTGATTATTATTTTTCAGCCCGAACTTCGGCGGGGATTGGAGCACATGGGCCGCAGCAAGTTTGGTAAATGGTTTTCTGTTGAAAAAGAGGACGTGACCGACGTTGCCGGAGAAGTTTGCAAAGCGGCGGAAAATTTGGCGGAGTCCCACACTGGGGCGCTGGTTGTGTTTGAGCGGGAAACCATTTTAGACGATTTGCTCACTGGCGGCACGGTGATTGGCGCCAAGGTTACCAGCGAGCTTTTGGAAAATATTTTTGTGCCCAACACGCCGCTGCACGACGGCGCGGTAATTATCCGGGACGATAAAATTCAAAAGGCCTCCTGCGTTTTGCCGCTGTCCGCCAACAAAGACCTTTCCAACGAACTGGGTACCAGGCACAGGGCGGCGCTGGGCATTTCGGAGCAGGCGGACTGTGTTTGCCTTGTGGTGTCGGAGGAAACCGGGAAAATTTCCGTTATGCTAAACGGCAACATGATGCGGAATCTGTCTGTGAATTCGCTGTATAAGCTGCTGAATAAGGTGCTGGCACCGAAAGATGACGTAAGCACCAACGTGAAGAAAAACATTGACCACTTAAAATCGCAGAAACGGAGTCGGAAGAAAAAGGACGAAAAATCGGAAAAACAGGATAAAAGCAAAGAGTGAAAATGCCGGAAAGATTGGAGCAGATAGAATGAAAAATGATATTTCAACAAAAATTGTTTCGCTTCTCTTTGCCATCATTATGTGGTTTTATATCATACAGGTACAAAGTCCGGAGGTGGAAAAAACCGTGAAGGACGTGCCGGTTTTGTTCACCCAGAAGACGGAGTTAGACAGCCGGAACCTGATGCTGATTAACGACAAGGAATATACGGTGGATTTAAAGGTGCGCGGGCAAAGAAAATACTTGGTGGACTTAAATAAGTCGAACCTGTCTGTTTTGGCAGATGTGAGCAACATTGAGGGCACGGGCACCCACACGGTTTACACCAGCGTGGTAATTCCCTACGGCAACGTAGAGGTAATGAATCAGGACCCCTCCATCATCACGGTTACAGTAGACGAGGTGATTGAAGAAGAGAAGGATATTTACGTTCACACAAACGGGGAACCAGCGGAAGGCTATAAGGTAGGTTCGATAAAAACCACCCCTGCAAAAATGAAAATCCGCGGCGCAAAATCCATTGTGGGCAGTATAGACCACGTTTCGGCAACGGTGGATGTTTCAGGCAAAAGCGAGGACATTTCAAGTGTGGAGCACTTTGAACTGATTGGCTCGACTGACACGGTGATCACCAGCACATATGTGACGACGGCCCAGGACACCGTTGACGTTCACTGCGAAATTTTGAAGAAGAAAACATTAAACATTGAGCCGAAGTTTGAAGATGGGTTAAACAACGATGACGAGTGGTATACTTTAGACGATAACTCGTTAAAATCCATTGAGGTTGCGGGCGCTGCATCGGTGATTGACAGCTTAGACAAGGCAGAAACCCAAACCATTACCCGGCAGATGATCGGCGACGACGAAGAGGTGGAAGTGGAGCTTACCCTACCCACTGGCGTAGAATCGTTAGACGGAAACAAGGTTACGCTGAAGCTGAAAAAGAACACTCGATAGTTTGTAAATAGTGCACAAAAATAGTGTGTTATTTTTGGTATTTTTGTCTAATAAAAGAATTGAAAATAGGAGTGAATCATGGTATTATATAACCATACCACAAACACATAACTTTTTTCATTTTCTCTCCTTATATATTTTAAGGAAACTAAAGAAGCTGCGCAGCAATGCGCGGCTTTTTTAGCGTGCGGATTTTTTTCTTTACCATTTCCCAAATATATGATATAATAAGATATAATAACGGTATACTATGTTGTTTCGGAGGTTTTTTGTTTGGACAGCCGGTTTTTAAGAAACGAAATGTTAATTGGAGAAGAGGGGCTTAAGAAGCTTGCCGGTGCGTCGGTCGTTGTGTTCGGCGTTGGCGGCGTAGGCAGCAGCGCGATAGAGGGTCTGGCGCGGAGCGGCGTTGGAGCAATTACGCTTGTGGACAGCGACAGCGTGGACATAACCAATTTAAACCGTCAGCTTCACGCCGTGAGCGAAACGGTGGGGGAGAGCAAGGTAAAGGCCATGGCGGAACGGATTTTGTCCATTAACCCTAAGGCAAAGATTACGCAAATGAACCTGTTTTACCTGCCGGAAACCGCAGACGAAATTGACCTTGCTGGGTTTGACTATATTGTAGACGCGGTAGATACGGTCAGTGCAAAAATAGAACTGGCTGTGCAGGCGCAAAAACTGTCTGTTCCCATCATCAGCTGCATGGGTACGGGGAACAAACTGCACCCGGAGCTTTTGCGCGTGACCGATATTTATAAAACAAAGATGTGCCCCCTGTGCCGCGTGATGAGACGGGAGCTATCAAAGCGGGGCGTTTCACGGCTTAAGGTGGTCTATTCAGAGGAACCCCCTCTTGTTCCCTCTTTCCAGCCGGAGGGCGGGAGTAAGCGGAGCGTTCCGGGCAGCATGCCCTTTGTGCCGCCTGCCGCAGGATTTTTAATCGCGTCACAGGTAGTTTTAGATATATTAGCAATGTAACATCGGAGGAAAACAATGAAAAAGAACTATTTCACAGACCAAAACGTTGTAAACATATTGGAAAATAACTTTATGCCCTACGCCATGAGCGTGATTATATCCCGGGCCATTCCGGAAATTGACGGGTTTAAGCCCTCCCACAGAAAACTGCTTTACACCATGTATAAAATGGGGCTGCTCACAGGGGAAAAAACCAAGTCGGCCAATGTGGTGGGACAAACCATGAAATTAAATCCCCACGGCGACATGGCGATTTATGAAACCCTGGTGCGCCTGACCAGGGACAACGGCGCGCTGCTGTATCCTTTTGTAGATTCAAAAGGAAATTTTGGAATGCACCAATCCCGGGACATGGCGTTTGCCGCGGCGCGATATACCAACGTGAAATTAGATCCCATCTGTGAAGAACTGTTCCGCGACATTGACAAGGACACGGTGGACTTTGTGGACAACTATGACGGGCTTTTAAAAGAGCCGACTCTGCTTCCCACAGCGTTTCCCAACATTTTAGTCAACGCCAATCAGGGCATTGCGGTGGGCATGGCGTCGAACATTTGCAGCTTTAACTTAACCGAGGTGTGCGACGCGGAAATTGCATTTTTGAAAAACGAAAAGGCCGATTTAATGGCGCACCTGCAGGCGCCGGACTTTTCAACCGGCGGCCAGCTGATTTATAAAGAGGCAGACCTGAAAAATATTTATGAAACCGGCCGTGGCAGCGTTCGGGTGCGTGCGGTTTATCAGTTCGACAAGAAAAACAACTGCATTGAAATTACCGAATTGCCATATACCACCACCATTGAGGCGGTGATTGATAAAATTATTGATTTGGTGAAGCAGGGCAAGGCAAGGGAGATTGCCGACATCCGCGACGAAACGGACAAGGCGGGTCTGAAAATTACCATTGATTTAAAGCGCGGCACCGACGCGGACAAGCTTATGGCAAAGCTGTTTAAAATGACGCCGCTGGAAGACACGTTCTCATGTAACTTTAACGTGCTGATTAACGGATCGCCGCGGGTGATGGGTGTTCGCGAACTTCTTTCTGAGTGGACGGCGTTCCGCCTAAACTGCGTGAAACGAAGCCTGAGCTTTGATTTGGACAAAAAGAACCACCGTCTGCATCTTCTGCTGGGACTTGAAAAAATTTTGGTGGATATTGACAAGGCAATTGCCATTATTCGGAACACCGAGGAGGAGTCCCAGGTAGTTCCCAACTTGATGGAGGGCTTTTCTATCGACATGATTCAGGCGGAGTTTATAGCGGAAATTAAACTGCGCCATTTAAATAAAGAATATATTTTAAAGCGCCTGGCGGATATTAAAGACCTAAAGGCGGAAATCAGCAACATCAGCAAAACCCTTTCCTCCGATTTGGCGGTGAAAAAGCTGATTATAAAAGAACTGACCGAAATTTCGAAAAAATATGGAAAGCCAAGAAAAACGCAGATTATAGCGGAGGACGACATTGAAGAGGTGCAGGAGGAGCACTTTATTGAAGACTATAACCTGAGAATGTATTTAACAGAACAAAACTATTTAAAAAAGGTGTCTTTGGTGTCTCTTAGGGCCAGCAACGCCCACAAGCTGAAAGAAGACGACAAATTTATTTGTGAATATGAGTGCTCGAATTTAGACGAAGCGCTGTTTTTCAGCGACAAGGCCAACGTGTATAAAATGCGCATTTGCGACCTGCCGGACTGCAAGGCCAGCGCTCTAGGCGAATATTTGCCCAACATTTTGGGACTAAGCGACGAGCGGATTTTATACATGGCGGTGACGAAAGACTACAGCGGATTTATGATGTTTGCCTTTCAGAACGGCAAAATTGCAAAGGTGCCGCTGAAAAGCTATGAGACCAAAACCAACCGGAAAAAGCTTGCCAACGCCTTTTATGAAAAGTCCCCTGTGGCAGATATGCGGTTTTTGGCTGGTGACACAGAGCTTGTGGCGTTTTCCAGCATCAACAAGGTGTTGATATTCGACACCGCAAAAATTGCGCCCAAGGCCACCAGAAATTCCCAGGGCGTGCAGGTGCTTACGCCCAATAAGGGCAGCGTGCTGGCAAAAATCTGTACGTTGGACGAGGTGGCATTTAAAGATTTTGAATATTACAGAACGAAAAATATTCCCGCCCGGGGCTCATACTTGAAAGAGGAAGACCTGGCAGGGGAGCAGATTACCTTAATTTAACCACTGTGAGGGCTGTCGCATGAAAGAAACCATTTACACCATTCCGCTGTCGGAAAGCTTAGAGCAGGACAGCGAATGCCCATTTTGTTATTTGGAAAATAAGTTGGAGTCAGAACAGATTGATTATTGCCTGGGCCCGGCCATGATGGAGCCGGACCACCGGATTTTGTCCAACACAAAGGGCTACTGCCGCCGGCACATGGATCAGCTTGCCGGCGCTAAGCGGGCCTTGCCCTTTGCCCTGGTGCTGGACACGCGGATGGACGAGGTGATTCAAACGTTAGAAGACGCCCGGGGAACAAAAAAAACGGGCAAAAAGGCCGGGCTGTTTGCAAAGAAGGAGCCGGGCGCAAGCCGCGTGGCACAAGCCGCGGCAGAGCTGACTGCAACATGTCTTGTGTGCGAAAGAATGGAGCACACTATGTCGAAATTTTTCTATACGTTTTGGTACCTTTACGGCAAGGAGCCGGATTTCCGCAAGAAAGTGCTTTCCGGCAAGGGATTTTGCCTGCACCATTTTAAAGAGGTTTTAAACGCTTCTGAAAAGCACGCAGGCAGCCGGCGGGAGGAATTTTTAGAGGAGCTGACAAGCCTGGAACTTGAAAATTTAAAGCGGAACAAACAAGAGGTTCATGGGTTTGTGAAGCAGTTCGACTATCGAAGCGACAAAGAAAACTGGAACGGGCCGAAAGACGCACACCTAATCTGCGCAGGCAAGCTTTCAAAGTTTTAAAAAAAGAGGAATGCCGCATGAAAAAAATTATTGGGCTAACAGGCCCCAGCGGCGCGGGGAAAAGTACGGTGTCCAATGCATTTTACACGTTGGGCGCACACGTTATTGACGCAGATAGGGTTGCGCGTTTTGTGGTGGAAAAGGGAAAACCCGCGCTTTTTGAAATTGAAACTACCTTTGGCGAACAGGTGATTTTGCCTGAGGGGGAATTAAACCGCCCCGCCCTGGCAGAAATTGTGTTTCGTTCTCCGGAAGCGTTACATAAATTGAACCTGATTACGCATAAATATATTATTGAGGAAATTCAGAAGGAAATTGAAGATGCACAGGAACCGTGTGTGGTAATCGACGCGGCGGTGCTGTTTGAAAGCGGCTTAAATGAGCTTTGTCACAGCGTGGTGTGTGTTACCGCAGAGCGCGGTTTGCGCCTGAAACGGATTATGGCCCGTGACGGACTGACTATCCGGCAGGCGCAGGACAGGATTAACGCCCAAAACGGCGATGATTTTTATGTTTCCCGCAGTGATTTTCATATTGAAAACAACGGCAGCAGCGATGCGCTTTTGGCGCAGGCTGAACATATTTTTAAGGGAGTGTGCTGTGAATAAATTCATAAAATTTGTGATTGTGCTGCTGGGCCTTGCGGTGCTGTACCTGCTGGCGGGGACAATTGCAAAAATGGAATATCCCGTAAAACACGAGGTGCTGGTTTCAAAATATGCGCAAGAATATGGACTTTCAGAGAACTTTGTCTACGCCGTGATGAAAGCGGAAAGCAATTTTAACCATGAGGCAAAGTCGGGCAAAAATGCCTCCGGCCTTATGCAGATTATGGAACCCACAGGAGAGTGGATTGCAGAAAAGCTGGGCATGAAGGACTTTTCCAAAGAACAGCTGTTAACTCCCGAAACCAACATTGAAATGGGCTGTTTTTACCTCTCCTATCTGCTGGATATGTACGGCGGGGATAAAAAGCGCGCCCTGGCGGCCTATAACGCCGGCCACGCCAACGTGGATTCCTGGCTGCTGAACAAAAAATATTCCAAAGACGGCGTAGGGCTCGACGTCATTCCATACCCGGAAACGGAAAAGTATGTGAATTTGGTACTGAAAAACGAAAAGATTTATAATTATCTCTACAGAAAATAGACACAGCCCCAACCGCGGGCCAGGCGGGGCGAAATAAGGGACAAACAAAATGAAATATGCAAAATACATCATAGCGGTTTTGGCCCTATTCCTTGCGCTTTCCGCCTTTTCCTTTGCGCCGGAAAGCCACACGGAATCGGACTTTCTGCTGGATACATATGTTTCAATCACAGTTTACGGCAGGCATGGCGATAAAGCTGCAAAGGCGGCCCTTGCCCGTGTGCGCGAGCTGGACAGGCTGCTGAATGCCTTTTACCCGGAAAGCGATGTTGCAAAGATTAACCGCGCCGGGGCAAACACGCCCACGGCGGTGTCGGAGGAGTGCTTTCATCTGCTTTTGCGGGCGCTTTCCCTTTGCAAACAGTCCGACGGCGCGTTCGACGTCACCATAAAACCGGTAATGGACTTGTGGGGCTTTGGCTCAGACAACCAAAGGATACCGGCCCAAAACGAGCTCAGTGCTGCGCTTGACAAGGTAGACTTTCGGTTTGTTTCGCTTAACAGCGCAGACAAAACTGTCACCTTATTAAAAGAGGGCATGGCAATTGACCTGGGCGGCGTGGCAAAAGGATACTGCGCAGACGAAGCCGCAGAGGTTTTAAAAAATGAGGGCGCAGAAAATTTTTATCTGGATTTCGGCGGCAACGTGATAACAAAAGGCGAAATTCCTTTAGGACTTTCAGAACGGTTAAAGCACCGCGCCAAAACCCGGCCGTTTGTGGTGGGAATTCAAGATCCAAAGGGAACCAGGGGCAACATTTTTGAAACAATTACCACGGAACAAGCACAGACTGCCATTGTCACCTCTGGGGGCTATGAGCGTTATTTTGAAGAAAATGGGGTAAACTATCACCACATCCTAAGCCCCGCCACGGGCAAACAGCCGCAAAACGGCGTTTTGAGCGTAACGGTGGTTGGCTCGCAGTCGGAAACCGCCGACGCACTTTCCACCGCATTGTTTGTGCTGGGGCCCGGCGGCTGTGAAAAATTTGAAGGGTTATTTGATGAAGTGCTGTTCGTTATGGACACAGGAGAAGTGAAAAAAATTTACCCGCGAGGAGAAAAATAAATGGAAAAGCTTTTGATATTGGACGCAAACAGCATTGTAAACCGGGCGTTCTACGCGGTCCGGCTCCTTACTACGAAAGAGGGGGCGCACACCAACGCAATTTTTGGATTTTTAAATATTTTGTTTAAATATATGGACGAAATCAGGCCCGACTACATTGCAGCAGCTTTTGACCTGCCGCAGCCCACGTTCCGCCACGAGATGTATGACGGATATAAGGCCACGCGGCACAAAATGCCCGACGAGCTGGCGGAACAAATTCCTGTGCTAAAAGAAGTTTTATCCGCAATGAACATAAAAATTTACGAAAAGCCGGGCTTTGAGGCAGACGACGTTATCGGTACCGCCGCCCGGGTTTGCACAGAGGAAAATGTGTGCTGCTGTGTGCTCACAGGCGACCGGGACGATTTGCAGCTTGCCTCTCAAAACGTGCTCATTCACTTGGTTACCACTCGTATGGGGAATACCTCCACCGAGGTGTTTGACGACAAAAAGGTGCAGGAGAAATATGGCGTTACCCCCGAAGAGTTCATCGATTTAAAGGCCATTATGGGCGATTCCTCCGACAACATCCCCGGCGTGCGGGGCATTGGTGAAAAGGGTGCAACGGCGCTGATTCAGGCGTTTCATTCCGTAGACGGGATATATGAAAATTTAAACAGCGACAAAATTACAAACGCAATCCGCAAAAAGCTGGAGGCGGGGAAAAGCGATGCATATATGAGCAAAAACCTCGCTACCATTGACCGGAACGTGCCGATTGATATTGTTATTCCCGAAACCAAGGTTGCGCCGTATGACACAGGTGCGTTGTTTGACTTGTTCACGCGGCTGGAGTTTCGCTCATTCATTAAAAAGCTGGAGCTGACGCCGGAAAAGGACGCGCCGGAGACCGAAGCAGATATATTTGAACATGCCGCGTTTGAGTCGGTTTCAGACAAAAACAGATTGAAAGAACTGTTAAATCAGGACAATATTTGCTTTCTGCCGGACAGGATTGAGGACAAAATTGCCTTTTGCACCGACAAACAGCATGGGTTCAGCGCAGACATTGCGGGAAATGAAGACATTTGGAAGGCGTTTTTGGAATCGCCGCAAAAAAAGTGCACTCATAGCCTTAAGGACACGCTGGTGTTTTTCAGTAAGCTGGGAATTGACGCAAAGAATATTGATTTCGACACGGCAATTGCCGCATATTTACTGGAACCCTCCAGAAGAAGCTACGACATTGAGGGGCTGGCCGCAGACTTTCTGCACATAACGCTGGAGGAAAGCGACGAGGGCGGTACCCAGCTTTCGTTGGAGAGCGCGCTTTCAGACGACGGCGACACGGCACTGATGAAAAAAGCCCTGGCGGTTCTGGCCTTAAAGGAATATGAAATAGAGCAGATGGAGCGGCAGGAGGTAAACGAACTGTTTGCCACCATAGAAATGCCGCTGGTGTATGTTTTGGCCTCAATGGAGGAAATAGGTTTCACGGTGGACCAAAAGCGTCTGACGGAGTTTGGAAAAATTCTTTCCGCGGAGCAGGACAATTTAACCCAGGAAATTTATGAGCTGGCGGGGCACGAGTTTAACATTAATTCCCCCAAACAGCTTGCCACAGTGCTGTTCGACGAGCTGGGGCTGAAATCGAAAAAGAAAACCAAAAGCGGATATTCCACCAACGCCGAGGTTTTGGAAAAGCTTCGGTTTGCGCACCCCATTGTGGACAAAATTTTAGAATACCGAAAAATCAGCAAGCTAAACTCCACCTATGTGGACGGGCTGATGGCGGTGATTGATAAGAAAACGGGCAAGGTGCATTCCAGCTTTAACCAGACGGTAACCGTAACGGGGCGTATTAGCTCCACTGAGCCGAATTTGCAGAATATTCCCGTGCGCACAGAGCTGGGCCGCGAAATGCGCCGCATGTTTGTGGCCGAGTCGGAAGAATATGTCTTGGTGGACGCGGACTATTCTCAAATTGAACTGCGTGTTCTGGCCCACATTGCCGGCGATGAGAACATGATTGAGGCGTTTCGCTCCGGATTCGACATTCACGCCTCCACAGCGGCAAAGGTGTTCGGCGTAAGTCCGGACAGCGTAAGCGGCGAAATGCGCAGCGCAGCAAAGGCCATTAACTTCGGGCTGGTTTACGGCATGGGGGAATTTTCCCTGTCACAGGATTTGCACATTAGCTTAAAAGAAGCAAAAGCGTATATTGACGACTATTTGGGAAGTTATCCCAATGTGAAAAAATATATGAAAGACACCGTGGACTTTGCCAAAGAATACGGCTATGTGAAAACCATGTTCGGCAGACGGCGTGACATTCCGGAATTAAAGTCTTCCAACTATCAAACCCGCTCCTTTGGAGAGCGGGCGGCTATGAACACCCCGGTTCAGGGCACCGCGGCAGACATTATTAAGCTTGCCATGATCAACGTGAGCCGGCGGCTGAAACAGGAAAATTTGAAATCGCGGCTTATTTTGCAGGTGCACGACGAACTGATTGTGGAAGCGGAAAAAACCGAAGTCGACCAGGTTTGCCGCATTTTAAAAACTGAAATGGAAAACGCCGCGTCCCTCTTGGTTCCTTTAAAGGTGGACATGCAAACGGGGCACAGCTGGTATGATACCAAATAATTTGGGGTGTGAAACAAAACCATGTCATTTACAACCGATGTAAAAAACGAACTGTGTACGATAAAATATGAAAAACGGTGCTGCATGCGGGCCCATCTTGCGGGATTAGCCGGTTTTTGCGGCGCTGTGGTGCGGGAAAACGGAAAAGACTGCTTTAAAATGCGCACAGAAAACGCCGCCATTGCCCGCAGGGCCTATACCTTGATGAAAGAGCTGTTTGGGTTTAAGGCAGAGCTGTCAACGGCTGGCAAAATTTGCGCAATTACAGTGGCCCGCGGCGCGCAAACGGTTTTGGCAGAGCTTGGCTTTGCTTCCGGCGGCATTGTGAAATTCACTGCCGACCCCTTTGTGGTGCACGACGACTGCT
Source organism: Congzhengia minquanensis (assembly GCF_014384785.1). Taxonomy (NCBI): domain Bacteria; kingdom Bacillati; phylum Bacillota; class Clostridia; order Eubacteriales; family Oscillospiraceae; genus Congzhengia; species Congzhengia minquanensis. Next base: position 606,326 of record NZ_JACRSU010000001.1, on the reverse strand, counting down.
GCAAAACCGCGTTTTTGGCAGGAGCATTTCTGGGCGGCGGATATGTGAAAACACCCAAAAACGGCTACCACTTTGAAATTAAAACCCACTACCGCACCTTAAGCCGGGATTTGGCAGAAATTATCGAAGAAATGGGCTTTGAGCCGAAGCAGGTGATGCGCAAGTCGGAATATGTGGTATATATGAAGCAGAGCGACACAATCAGCGACCTGCTGGCGCAAATGGGCGCAACAGACGCCATGCTGGAGCTGTGCAATGTAAAAATTTTAAAAGACGTGCGCAACAACATTACCCGAAAGGTAAACTGCGACACGGCCAACATCACCAAAGCCGCCGACGCGGCGGCGGTGCAGCTCCGGGCCATTTATAAAATTCAGGCAAAGCTGGGGCTTGAGGCCCTGCCTGAGCCTTTGGAACAGGCGGCTCGGCTGAGAATGGAAAACCCCGAGGCAAATTTAACCGAGCTGGGGCAGATGATGGCGCCGCCCATCAGCAAGTCTGGCGTAAACCACAGGCTGAAAAAAATTATCCACATGGCGGAGGAATTGCCGGATACATAAAACGAGGGAAACATATGGAACAGATTGGAATTGTAGAACGAATTGAAGGGAAGCAGGCGGTGGTTACTGTTGCGCGTGCCTCAGCCTGCGGCGAAAACTGCGCCCATTGCAAGGGCGGCTGCACGCCTACGAAGGTGCAGGCACGGGTGGAAAACGGCGCCGGGGCAAAGCCGGGCGATCTGGTGAAGCTTGAAACCAGCACGGCGCATGTGGTGCATGCTTCGCTCATTTTATATTTTGTGCCCTGTTTATTTGCAATCTTTGGCGCAGTTGCGGCAAGCAATTTGTTTCACAGCACCGCTGTGGCGGCAGTTTGTGCCGGAGCGGCTTTTTTTGCCTGTTTTGCGGTGATAAAACTATTTGACAAGAAAATAGCGCCTGTTTCAAACATTACAAAAATTATAAAGCGTGTAGACGGGCGTTAGAAAGGCGTGAATAACAATGGCAATGGACGGTTTCAGCGTTGCGGCGCTGACCTTTGAAATAAATAAAGAACTTTCAGGCGCAAAGCCTGACAAAATACAGCAGACGGAGAGTGACGAGCTGCTGATTTCCTTTTTTGGTCCAAACGGTCAAAAAAAACTCAGGCTAACAGCCAATGCATCGGTGGCCAGGGTGTGCCTTACAGAGGACAAAAAACAAAGTCCAAAAACTGCGCCGCTGTTTTGTATGCTGCTGCGTAAGCACCTGTCCGGCGCACGGCTGAAGGAGGTTACACAGCCTGGCTTTGAGCGGGTGATGGTGCTGACCTTTGACGGAACGGACGAATTTGGTGACCCCTGCGAAAAGCGGCTGGTAGCCGAGCTTATGGGGCGTCACTCCAACCTGATTTTGGTGGGCGCCGACGGCCGCGTAATAGACGCGGCGCGCCATGTAGATTTTTCAGTAAGCTCTGTGCGGCAAATATTGCCGGGGCTGGCTTATCAGTCCCCGCCGCCCCAAAATAAGCGAAACCCTATAGAGTGTGACTTAAACACGATTTTAGAAGCGCTTAAGCAGGCAGACGGCAAAGAAAAAATCGATAGGGCTGTGCTGGGACTATTTCGCGGCGTGAGCCCTTTAATTGCGCGGGAAATCTGCATTCGAACATTTACTAACTGTGACAAATTTTTGGGGGAACTGGACTTTTCACAAAAATTAGAGCTTGCTACCAGCTGTTACACAGTGTTTCAAGCGGCGGCAGAGCAAAAGTTTTCGCCCTGCTATCTGGTTGGCAAGGACACAGGAAAACCCTTTGAGTTTGCGGCGGTTAACATCACCCAATACGGCGGCGCGGCGCAAGTGGTGCAAAATGAGTCTATGTCGCAGATTGTGGAGGCGTTTTACGCCGAACGGGACGCGAAAGAGCGAATGGCGCACAGAAGCGCAAGACTTACGAAGCTGGTGTCTACCAACATTGAGCGGTGTGCCAAAAAGCTTTCCGTTCAGTTGGCAGAGCTTTCCGACACCGACAATTTAGACAAATATAAAAAATACGGTGAGCTGATTACGGCAAACCTCTATCGGATTAATAAAGGTGACAAGTCCGCCGTAGTGGAGGATTTTTACGACGAAACTTTAAAAACTGTTACCATTCCTTTAGATACGCGCATGTCGCCTTCAGAGAACGCACAGCGGTATTTTAAAAAATATGCCAAGGCGAAAACCGCCAAAGCAGAAATTACCAGCCAGCTGAAAAAAACAAGGGCGGAGCTTTCTTATTTAGAGTCGGTTGAGGAGGAACTCTCATTTGCGGAAACCGTGCAGGATTTGGCGGAAATTTCTCAGGAACTTTATGAGCAGGGATATGTTAAACGTACGGAGAAAAATAAGAAAAAGCAGGCGTTGTCAAAGCCAATGGAGTTTCAAACCTCTGACGGCTTTACTGTGCTGGTGGGCAAAAATAACAAGCAGAATGATGTTTTAACGCTGAAAACTGCCAAAAATGCCGATCTGTGGTTTCATACAAAGGACATTCATGGCTCCCATGTAATTTTGCGGTATGAGCATGGGAAAGTGTTTTCTGAAACCGCAATTTTAGAGGCGGCGGAACTGGCCGCAAAATATTCCAAGGCAAAACATTCCCAGAACGTGCCGGTGGACTATACGCTGGTAAAGTTTGTGAAAAAGCCTGCGGGAGCGGCTCCGGGCATGGTAATTTATACAGACAATAAAACGGTGTATGTTACACCGTAAACAGATAACAAAAGCGTGGTAAGTTTACCACGCTTTTGTGTTATTTTATTCTTCTGTGTCTGGTTCTTCTGCTGTTTCTTCCTCGTTATCCGCTTCGTCCGGCACATATTCGCCAACAGTTTCCTCAGGGGAAACGGTTTCGGTTTCTTCGTCCTCTTCCTCGTCAGTGCGGGCAATGGAAACCACCGAAACGTTATCGTCTAACCGCATGAGCCTTACGCCCTTGGTAAGTCTTCCAATTCTGCTGATTTCCCGCGTTTTCATGCGGATTACCACGCCTTCAGAGGTGATGAGCATAATGTCGTCAGACTCGCTGACCACCGTTATGCCGGCAATGTTGCCGGTAGCGTCCGAGATACGGTAGGTGGTTACACCCTTGCCGCCCCTGGTTTGAGTTTTATATTCAGTCAGCGGCGTTTTTTTGCCGAAGCCATTTTCCGTTACCACCAGTAAATCGTCGCCTTCGCTGGCCGCGCTCATGCCAACAACATAGTCGCCGTCAGAAAGCTTTATGCCGCGCACCCCGCGGGACACTCTGCCCATGGGGCGCACATCGGCTTCGTTAAAGCGGATACACATGCCGCCGAAGGTGCTTAAGATAATATCGTCGTTCCCGTCGGACAGACGCACGTTAATCAGTTCGTCGTCTTCGTCCAGCACGATAGCTGCCAAACCGCCTTTTCTTGCGGTGTTATACATCAAAAGGTCAGACTTTTTCACCACGCCGTGCTTTGTGCCGAAGAACAGATATTTTCCTTCTTCGAATTGGCGCAGGGTGATGGCCGCGGTGATTTTTTCGTCGGAGTCAAGCTGCAAAAGGTTTACAATGGCTGTGCCCTTTGCCTGCCTGCCGGCCTCCGGAATTTCGTAGGCTTTCAGGCGATACATCTTGCCCTTTGAGGAGAAGAACAAAATGTGGTTGTGGGTGCTGGTTACAAACAGCTTTTCCACAAAATCCTCCTCCCTGGTGGTGATGCCTGTAACGCCCCTGCCGCCGCGGCGCTGAGATTTGTAAGTGTCCACCGGCAGGCGCTTTACATACCCAAAATGGGTTAAGGTGATAACCACTTCTTCCTCGTCGATTAAATCTTCAATGTTAATTTCATCGGCATAGGCGGTAATTTCGCTTCTGCGTTCGTCGCCATATTTATCGCGGATGGCAATCAGCTCGTTTTTCACAATATCCAACACCAGGTGTTCGTCGGAAAGCACCTGGTTTAAATATTCAATCTGCTTCATCAGCTCCGCATATTCGTTGTCGATTTTCTCGCGCTCTAAGCCCTGCAAACGCGCCAGGCGCATGTCTAAAATGGCCTGTGCTTGAACGTCGGAGAACGAGAACCGTTCCATTAAGTTTGCCTTTGCGTCGTTGTAGCTGGAGCGGATGATGGAGATAATCTCGTCAATGTTGTCCAACGCTATCCGCAGGCCGTCTAAAATGTGGGCCCGGGCTTCCGCTTTCTTTAAGTCATATTTTGAGCGGCGCACAATAACAGATTCCTGGAACCGGATATAGTGGTCCAGCATTTCCCGCAGCGAAAGTGTTTTCGGCTGGTTGTCCACCAAGGCCAGCATGTTGATGGAAAACGTGTCCTGCAGCTGCGTAAATTTATAAAGCTGGTTTAAAATTACGCTGGCGTTGGCGTCGCGCTTCAGCTCTATTACCATGCGCATGCCTTCGCGGTCAGACTCATCGCGGATATCGGAAATACCGTCCACACGCTTGTCCTTCACCAGTTCCGCAATCTTTTCAATCAGCCGCGCCTTGTTCACCTGATAGGGCAGCTCGGTTACTACTATGCGCTCTTTGTCGTGGGCCATCTGCTCAATTTCTGTGCGGGCCCGCATAATAATTTTGCCGCGGCCCGTGGTGTAGGCGCTGCGGATGCCGCCCAGGCCCATGATGATGCCGGCGGTGGGGAAGTCCGGCCCTTTTATGTAGCTGAGTAACTCGTCTGTGTCAATTTCCGGATTATCGATAACAGCGACAATGCCGTTGATTACCTCGGTTAAGTTGTGGGGCGGAATGTTGGTGGCCATACCCACCGCAATGCCCGATGAGCCGTTCACCAACAAACTGGGGAACCTGGAGGGGAGCACAACCGGCTCCTTCAGGTTTTCGTCGTAGTTGGGAATGAAATCCACCGTGTCTTTTTCAATGTCAGTAAGCATTTCCAAAGAGAGCTTAGACATTTTTGCTTCCGTGTAACGGTAAGCAGCCGGGGGGTCGCCGTCCACGGAACCAAAGTTACCGTGGCCGTCTACCATGGGATAACGCAGGGAGAAATCCTGCGCCATGCGCACTAAGCTGTCGTAAACCGCTGCGTCGCCGTGGGGGTGATATTTACCGAGCACGTCGCCGACGGTGGCCGCGCACTTTTTATACGGCTTGTCCGGCGTAAGCCCGGCTTCATACATCGTATATAAAATACGCCTGTGAACGGGCTTTAAACCGTCGCGCACATCAGGCAGCGCACGACCCACGATAACGCTCATGGAATAGTCGATATAGGACTTTTTCATTTCTTTGTTCAAATCGACATTTATAATATTCTGCAAAGCATCTTCAAGCATTTTCTACAGTCCTTTCGGTTAAATGTCCAGGTTGTTTACATATTTCGCGTTCGCCTCAATAAATTCCCGCCGGGGCTCAACGTTGTCGCCCATTAAAATGGTGAAAATTTCGTCCGCTTTCACCGCGTCGTTCAGTTCCACGCGCAAAAGCGTTCTTTTTTCTGGATCCATGGTGGTTTCCCAAAGCTGTTCCGGGTTCATTTCACCAAGACCTTTATAGCGCTGAACCTTTGCGTCCTGCCCGATTTCGGCAAGGGCATCTTTTAGCCCCTCGTCGGTATAGGCATAAAGCTCTTTTTTGCCCTTATAGATCTTGTAAAGGGGAGGCTGTGCAATGTAAACATAGCCGTTTTCCACCAAAGGACGCATGTGGCGGAAGAAAAATGTCAGCAGAAGCGTTCTGATGTGAGAGCCGTCGACGTCGGCATCGGCCATTATAATGATTTTGTGGTAGCGAAGCTTTTCAACATCAAAGTCGTCGCCAATTCCGGCGCCCAGGGCCATAATAACCGGCTGTAGCTTTTCGTTTCCATAAACCTTGTCCAAGCGCGCCTTTTCTACGTTAAGCATCTTTCCCCAAAGGGGCAGAATTGCCTGAAATTCACGGTCGCGCCCCTGTTTAGCGGAGCCGCCGGCAGAATCACCCTCGACGATATAAATTTCTGTGTTTTCAGGATTTCTGTTGGCACAGTCTGCCAGCTTGCCTGGCAGGGTGGAGGACTCTAAAGCAGATTTTCTTCTGGTTAAATCCCTGGCTTTTCTTGCGGCTTCCCTTGCCCGGGAGGCAGTCAGGGCTTTGTCAATCACAATCCGCGCCACGGCGGGGTTTTCTTCTAAAAATGCGTCCAGCTTTTCGCTCATGGCAGAATCGGTCAGACCGCGAACCTCGCTGTTGCCCAGCTTGGTTTTGGTCTGCCCCTCAAACTGGGCCTCTAAAACTTTCACAGAAATAACTGCCGCCAGGCCTTCCCTGGCGTCGTCGCCGCTTAAGTTTTTGTCGCCGTCTTTCATCAGTCCGTGGCGTTTGGCATAGTCGTTAATAATGCGGGTTAATGCCGCCTTAAAGCCAATTTCATGGGTGCCGCCCTCGGTGGTGCAAATGTTGTTTGCAAAGCTAATAATGTTTTCAGAATATGCATCGGAATACTGCATGGCAACCTCAATCACCATGTCCTTTTGCTCCGCTTCAAAGTAGATAACCTCATCGTGGAGCACGGTTTTGTTCTTATTTAAAAACGCAACAAACTCTTTAATGCCGCCGTCATATTTCATGTCGGCGGTCTGTCCGTCGTCCCGCTTGTCGGTCAGCACAATGCGCAGGCCCTTGTTCAAAAACGCCTGCTCCTGAAGCCTGGTGTGCAGGGTTTCAAAATCAAACTCAAGGGTTTCAAAAATTTCACCGTCGGGCTTAAAAGTAACTCTTGTTCCCGTTTTATCCGTGTTGCCGATAATTTTTAAAGGCCCGCAGGAATGGCCCCGCTCATAGCGCTGAAAGTGAACATGTTCACCGTCAGACACCTCAACCTCTAAATATTCCGACAGCGCGTTTACAACTGACGCGCCCACACCGTGCAAACCGCCGGAAACCTTATAGCTTCCGCCGCCGAATTTTCCGCCGGCGTGCAAAATGGTGAACACAACCTCCACGGCGGGAATTCCCATCTTAGGCTGAATGCCAACCGGAATGCCGCGTCCATCGTCCACAACGGTGATGGAGTTGTCGCCGTTAATGTCAACATAAATATTTTTACAGTATCCGGCCAGAGCCTCGTCGATACTGTTGTCCACAATCTCATACACAAGATGGTGGAGCCCCCGTTCAGAAGTAGAACCTATGTACATACCCGGCCGTTTGCGAACGGCTTCAAGGCCTTCTAAGACCTGAATTTGGGAACCGTCATAGTTCGTATCTACTTTGATGTCCATGTTTTTGCCTCCTAAAAAATCAACTTAAAAATAGAATGTAACATTATAAAACAAACGTAAAAATAACGCTAAAAATAACTTATATTCATTATAACACAAAATAAGCCGAAAATCAAATTTTTTTAGAAAAAAAGAATGAAATAGTTTTTTGCGCCAAATTTTAAATAACGGCAAAAAAAATGTCCCGGTTCTAAAAAAGAAAACCGGGACGTTTTTCGGGGGAATTTTAAACAGTTGGATCTGCCGGCACCTCGGCCTGTTCTGTCTCTGTCAGCAGGGCGGACTGATATTTCTCCAAAATCGAGGTTTCTAAAGCGTCGCGCATTTCAGAGTTAATGGGGTGCGCAATGTCTTTATACTCGCCCTCGGGGGTTTTTCTGCTGGGCATGGCCACAAACAGCTTATCCGCGCCTTCAATGACCTTAATGTCATGTACCACCAAAGCATTGTCGAAGGTAACGGATACGATTGCTTTCATTTTTGATTCTAAATTGATTTTGCGAATTCTAATATCTGTAATATCCATGTGTCTTGCTCCTTTTGCTCAAATGTTGTTCTTATTTTTGGTGGAATGCCAAAAAATATACATAAATTAAAAAAAAGACTTTTATTTTCCATTAAAGTGATGTATAATATATAAAGTTAAAAAGTCTCTTTTATAGAAAGGGCGGAAAGGTATTAAAGCGAATGACGGAATTTGACCTGAGAAATATAGATAAATCAAAACCGGTGTTTTTTGTGGGGATTGGCGGCATTAGTATGAGCGCCTTGGCACACATTTTAAAAAACGACGGATACATTGTCCGCGGCTCCGATTTTAAAGAGAGCGAAACTACCCAGCAACTGCGGGAAATGGGCATTGCGGTTTCCATCGGCCACAGCGCGGAAAACGTTCGCGGTGCGGGACTGGTGGTTTACACCGCCGCGGTGAAAAAGGATAACCCAGAGCTTTTAGAAGCAGGCAGACTGGGTATTTTGGCAATTGAGCGGGCGCGGCTTTTGGGGGCCATGATGAAAAATTACAGTTATCCTGTGGCGGTGAGCGGCACCCACGGCAAAACCACCACCACCTCTATGTTGGCCCACATTCTATGCGGAGCAGGCTTAGATCCAACCATTTTGGTAGGCGGCGTGCTGCCGTTAATCGGCGGCAACATGCGGGACGGGGGAAAAGAATATTTTGTGACCGAGGCGTGTGAATATTGCGCCAGCTTTTTAAAGTTTTTCCCGCTTTACAGCATCATTTTAAACATTGAAGAAGACCATTTGGACTTTTTTAAGGATATTGACGACATTATCTCCTGCTTTCAAAAATTTGTTATGCGTCTGCCGGAAAACGGGGCGGTAATTGCCAATTTTGACGACGAAAACGTAAAATGTGCCGTTTCCGGCTCTGGCAAACGGGTGATTACCTATGGAATTGAGTGCGAAAACCCGGACTACACGGCGAAAAATATTACTTTTGATAAAACGGGATTTGCCGCGTTCGACGTGCTTCGAAACGGTGCGTTTTACTTTCAGGCAAAGCTCAACGTACCGGGCATGCACAACGTGAAAAATGCCCTGGCTGTGATTGCGGTTTCAGATTTGCTTGGCGTGTCGAAACAGGATATGCAAAAGGGCTTTTTGTCCTACAAAGGCACCAACCGGCGGTTTGAGCATAAAGGCGAGGTAGGCGGCGCCAAGGTCATTGACGATTATGCCCATCACCCCACAGAGGTGAAAGCCACCTTAAAAGCGGCAAGGGCTGTGGCAAACGGCAAAAAGGTTTGGTGCGTGTTCCAGCCGCACACCTACACCCGTTCCCTTGCTTTAAAGGACGAATTTGCAAAGTCCTTTTTCGACTGCGACGGACTGGTGGTTACGGACATTTATGCCGCACGGGAAAAGGATACGGGGCTGATTACCTCCGCCGATTTGGTAGATGTGATTAACAAAAACAGCGGTAACGCAACGTATATCAAAGCGTTTCAAGATGTGGCGGACTTTTTTAAAGAACGCGTCAGCCCAGGCGACTTAATTCTCACTATGGGTGCAGGTGACGTTTATAAAATTGGTGAATTACTGGTAAAGTAAAATGGGCGAAGCGCCCGGCACTTATTTCAGTGCCGGGCGCTTTTTTCGCATGGAAATATGACACATTTGATGAATCATGTCGCAAAACACACTTGAAGCGCGTGCCGGCGGGTGGTATAATCAAAACAGGCAGGAGGGGAGAGCAATGGACAAGGAGCTTATGATTGAAAGCGTGGATTTGGATTTTCCAGGAACGGCTTTCCGCGTGTATAAATTCTATCAAATTTCATCAGGTGCGGTTGCTGAACGAAGCATGCCGATTTTTCACCACCATTTGTTTTACGAGTTTCATTTTCTCACGAAAGGGGAATATGATTTTATTACCCAGGATAAAACAATTAAAATCTCCCAGGGTGAGCTGTTTATCATTCCGCCGGGCACGCGGCACTACACTTTTCAGCAGTCGGCGGAAACCGAAAGCATTGTTTTAAGCCTGACTATTGACGAAAAGCCAAAGGAAGAGGGCTTTTACGGCTATTTTAAAAAAAGCTTGGACGATGCGGCGCTCATGCCGGTTAAAGTGTCGGACAACTTAATGCAGAACTTTGCTCAGTTTGGAAGAATTACCAACTGCGCCAACATTAAAAACTATTGCTACATGAAGCGAATGGTCTGTGACATTTTGGTGGATTTGTTCGATATGCTGAACGGGTTTGATACTTGCAGTAAAAGCGGCGCGGCGGGCAAAAGTAAAAAACAAACGGAGCTTCTTTTGGAAAACTATGTGAACGACCCGGCGTTTACCCTTGCCGATATCGCAGAAAAACTGCACTATTCCCAGCGGCACGTGGCAAGAATGATTCAGAACAAATATGGCATGGCGCTGGGGGACGTTCGGAATTTGCAGATGGTGAAAACGGCCCGGCGGTATTTAGATGAAGGCTGTTCCGTTCAAAAGGCTGCGGAAATGGCAGACTTTAAAAGCACGGACACCTTTCGCAAATGCTTTAAAAAGTTTGAGGGCGTAACGCCTTCTGCATATAAAAGGAGGGTGGAGCATGACGGAAAAAACAGATAAAATGATTACAATCTTCTTAGTCGGCATCACCTTTATTTTAATAACAGCAACGGCTCTTATCTATTCTGAAGATGGTTTCATCATTGTTCCGCTGTATGTGTCTTTGGCAATTATGCTTTTGCAGTCTAAGGCAAACCGCTATGCGTTTTTGCTGGGCGGCATCAATTCGCTTTTATATGCTGGGGTGTATGCCTACACCGGGCTGTATGCCATGGCGGCTTATGCTGCGCTGGTTTCCTGCCCGCTGCAGTTGGTGACCTTTTTAAACTGGAGCAAACGGCCCTATGGCAACGCGACGGTTTTTAAAAAGTTGAGCTTGAAAAATAAGGTCATTCTTTTTGCATCGTTTGTGGTTTTGTGGCTTTTAATGTGGGCGTTTTTTTCGCTGTTTCACTCGGCCTACTTGCTGTTCGACAACACGGTTACCCTGCTGGGCATTGCGTCAACCGTTCTTTGCGCCCTGTCGTTTGTGGACTACGCATATCTGCAAATTGCAGGCGTTGGAATCAGCATTGTGCTTTACAGCCAAATGCTCCACACAAAACCAATTCAAATTACATATCTTATTTATAGCGTCTATGCGCTGGTTTGCTCCGTAAAGGCGCTTGGCAAAATGAACCGGCTTTATATAGAACAAAAGACAGAGGAAAGCGAGGCTGCGGCATGAAGAAAATTGGCAGAGAGGTTTTGTTTTTAACGGCGGGGGAGGGGAATCCCCGAAACGGTGAGGGCGCGTTTATCAGACTATCTGATGGCAGAATTCTATACGCATTTACCGAATACACGGGTGACAACTGGGAGGACCACTGCAGCGCAAGCATTGCAGGGATTTTTTCCGGTGACGAGGGAGAAACCTGGCATGGGAGGAAGGTTCTTTTAAAAGCGGATGCAGGAGCGTCGAACTATATGAGCGTATCTCTCCAACGTATGGATAACGGGGACATTGGTCTGTTTTATTTAAGAAAGGATAAGGAAACAGGCACCTGTAAACTTTACCTTTCGCGTTCGTGCGATGAAGCGGACACCTGGGGATCTCCGGTGTCCTGTATGGAGGAGGACGGCTATTTTGTCGTGAACAACGACAGGGTGGTAAGACTTAGAAACGGCAGGTTTTTGGTGCCTGCTGCACAGCATGCCATTTTAAAAAAGTGGGAACGTTTCGGCAAGGGCGAGCTAAACTTTTTTGCGTCAGACGACGATGGAAGAACATGGAGCAGGCTGCTGGACAAAAATATTCACATTCCCGCTGAGGAAAAAAGCACAACGGGCCTGCAGGAGCCGGGTGTGTTTCAGCTTGAAAACGGAGACATTTGGTGCTGGTTGAGAACGGGCTTTGGCTGCCAGTATGAATGTTTTTCAAAGAATAACGGCGCGGACTGGAGTGTGCCTGCGCCCAGCGAGTTTTTCACGTCGCCTGCTTCGCCTATGCAGGTGAAACAGGTGGGGGAGTTGGTCGTTTCGGTATTTAACCCCATTCCTAACTACACCACCCGGGACGAAACGAACACCTGGGGCAGAACGCCTTTGGTGTGTGCGGTGAGCAGGGACGGAGGGAAAAGCTTTTCGAACCTATTTTATTTGGAGGATGACCCTAAAAACGGCTATTGTTATCCAGCAATTTTTGAGGGAACGGGATATTTCCTTGTTGCTTACTATCATTCAAACAACAGCGGCGTATGTTTAAACAGCACCAAAATAAAAAAAGTTTTATTTAAGGAGCTGGCATAGCAAAACGAAAGCACCTGCCATTTTTGGCAGGTGCTTTCGTTTTGCTTACATAATGAGCTTTACAATTTCTTTTTTCAGCCGCTCAATAATCCGCTTTTCCAAGCGAGAAATGTATGACTGGGAAATACCCAGCATGTCGGCTACTTCCTTTTGCGTTTTTTCCTCCCGGCCCGAAAGGCCGAACCGAAGCTCCATAATCAGCCGTTCCCGGCTGGAAAGCCGCGATATGGCGGAAAGAAGAAGCTGTTTGTCAACCTCGTCCTCAATGTTTTTATAAACGTCATCGCTGTCTGTTCCTAAAATGTCCGAGAGCAAAAGCTCGTTTCCGTCCCAGTCGGTGTTTAAAGGCTCGTTAAGCGAAACCTCTGTTTTCTGATTGTGTATTTTTCTTAAAAACATTAAAATTTCGTTTTCGATGCAGCGAGAGGCATAAGTGGCCAGCTTAATGTTTTTGTCGGTGTTAAAGGTGTTAATGGCTTTAATCAGACCGATGGAGCCAATGGAAACCAAATCCTCCGTGGCAACGCCTGTGTTTTCAAACTTTCTTGCAACATAAACCACCAGCCGCAGATTGTGCTCAATCAGCTCTTTTCTTGCCTGCTCTCTGTTTTTACCTCCCAGCTCTTTTAAAAGACGGGCCTCCTCCGGCGCGGAAAGCGGCGGAGGTAAAATCTCGCTGCTTCCAATAAAATAGGTTTCGTCTGCTAAAATTGCCCGAATCCTGCCCAAAATGCGGGAGACGAGGCTTCTCATTCTTTCAATCAGTCGAAAAAACATTTGCGTTACATCCTTTCTGTCCGGTTAATGCATGTGGAATCGTTGGGAAGAATCATTCGGTAGCCGCCCTCTTTGTCTAAGGGCGTTTCGGAAATTCCGACAAATACGGAATCGCTCAGCGTAATTTCATCAGAAATGATTTTGTCGGGCCGAAATGCGAACAACCCCGCATTTCCATTGATACCATGACAGGGAATGTAAAGAAATTCCCCGGGATGCTTTGCAACACATTCTGAGAGGGTGCCGCCCGAAAAGAACGCGGAAACGGTTTGCCACTCTGCAACGAGCACGCTGTTTTGGGAAATGGGGTCCCGCAAAAAGTTGCCTGTGTCAAAAAGCGCGGTGTCAGTTACGCTTTTTCCATTTTTTTCTATGGTAACATTGTAAAGAAACTGCGCCTTAATGCGCTGTTTTTTCACATATCCTACAGCCAGATGAATTACTGTCACCGAAACCACAAAAATTGCCAGCATGGTATAGGCATTGATGTCCGCGTAGAATACGCCTGCGTTTACAGCAAAATTTATCTTTCCATACCGGTTTCCCAAAAACAGAACCGCAAAGCCAACGCCGCTTGTAACAAAGGAAACCAGATAAAACACGGCAATGTTTTTAAACAGAAACGCGGCGTTTCTTACGCCGTATGTAATTATCACCATGAAAAGCGATGTCAGAGCTGAAAGGGTAAAAATAAAAAACGTACCCAGGGGAATGAAAAACACAAACGCCGCATAAACCGCCCCGAGGGCGCTTGCCAGGCAGGTTTTTACGATACTTGGCCTTTTTTTCACAAACAGCGAGGTGATGCTCAGCAAAATATAATCTATGATAAAATTAATAATAAACAAAACGTCAACATAAACTTTAACAGTCATCTTTTTCCTTTCCCGCCTGCGTTTGGTATGCACGGCCCCATTTGCAGGCGGCGGGGGCCGCAGATGAAATGCTCTAAAATTAATTATACTCCCCTGTCCGCGGTTAAATTGTCATTTTGTGCTGTCGAACAAAAAAAAATTTGCGACACTTTCTGCAAACAAAAACCATTGAAAACGGGCCGGGTTTATGATATACTATTTTTAAGTTTTATTTTTTAGGAGGGTTTTGCATGTCGGTGCGCTATTCTGTGGTTGTTCCGGTTTATAATGAAGAAGCGGTGGCGCAAGAGTGCTATGTGCGGCTGACCAAGGTGATGGCTTCCCTCCGCGATGCGTATGAGCTCATATTTGTGGACGATGGAAGCCGCGATCAAACAAACGCTATTATATCCAATATTTGCAGGCAAGACAGCCATGTGCGCCTCGTTTCCTTTTCACGCAATTTCGGCCACCAGGCCGCTATCAGCGCGGGCATGGATTTGTCCTCCGGACAGGCGGTAATCATTATCGACGCAGACCTTCAAGACCCGCCCGAAGTTATTATAGAAATGGTAAAAAAGTGGAAAGAGGGCTACGATGTGGTTTACGGCCAGCGGGAAAAACGAAAGGGTGAAAGCGTTTTTAAAAAGGCCACGGCAAAGCTGTTTTACCGTTTTTTGTCCGCCCAGACCGACGTGGACATTCCCGTGGACACCGGCGACTTCCGCTTAATTGACCGCAAGGTGTGCGACGTGCTTTCCTCCCTCACAGAGAAAAACAGATATGTTCGGGGACTGGTGAGCTTTGCTGGCTTTCGTCAAACCGGCGTGCGCTACGTGCGGGACGAACGGTTTGCAGGTGAAACGAAATATCCGTTAAAAAAAATGATGAATTTTGCGGTGGACGCAACTACGTCCTTTTCCAAAAAACCGCTGAAGCTGGCCGGATATGTGGGTTTATTTCTGTCCATGGCAAGCTTTGTTTATCTGTTTATAACAATTTATTTAAAACTGTTTACACAAACAACCGTTTCCGGCTGGGCGTCAATCCTCTGTGTGTCGCTTTTTTTCAACGGCGTGGTTCTGATTATGCTGGGCATTATCGGGGAATATATCGGAAGGATTTACGACGAGGTGAAAAATCGGCCGCTGTATATTATTAAAGAAAAAACGGGCTTTCAACCCCGAAAGGACGAATTGAAAAATGGGGAAACAAATCAATAAACAGGGCGTGAAACAAGCCGTGCGGTTTTGTGTGGTGGGTTTTTTTAACACGCTGGTGGACTATGGGCTGTTCTTTGTGTTCATCTCTTTTGTAAACCTGCACAAAAGCATTGCGCAGGTGTTTTCCACGTCTGTCGCCATGTGCGGAAGCTATTTAATTAACCGCTACTGGACCTTTGGGCAAAGCGGACGGGGAAATTTCGGCGAAATTGTAAAATTCTTAACCATAAATTTGCTTGCCATGTTCTCGGTGATTTTGCTCACCCATCTATTTTACGACATTTGGCATTTGGAAAACCTTGTAAACGCCGCGCTGCGCGCTGCAGGCTCGGCCTTTGCGGCAGAAGGGGACATCGCCATTCTGCTGTGCAAGGCGGCGGCTTCGTGTTTTTCGTTAATGATTAACTTTTTCGGCAACAAGTTCTGGGTGTTCCGGGGCGGCCGGCAAACAGAAACGGAGGCGTAACCATGCGTACCATACATACCAAAGAAATTACAGAGACTGTGAAAAATCTCTGCATTGAAGCAAACATCTATTTAGGAAATGACATTAAAAATGCCATTTGCACTGCCAGAGAGCAGGAGCAGTCTGAAACGGCAAAAGTGATTTTAGAAAAGCTGGAGGAGAATATGCGCGTGGCAGAGGCCGAAAAAATTCCAGTCTGCCAGGACACCGGAATGGCCGTGGTGTTTTTAGATATTGGCCAGGATGTGCATGTTGACGGCGGGTTGCTGAAAGATGCGGTGAACGAAGGCGTGGCGCAGGGCTATACCGAAGGGTTTTTAAGAAAATCTGTGGTGACAGACCCCATAGAGCGCAAAAACTCCGGCGACAACACTCCAGCGGTAATTCATTACGACATTGTTCCCGGCGATAAGCTGAAAATTACCGTGGCGCCTAAGGGCTTTGGAAGCGAAAACATGGGGGCGCTGAAACTGTTAAAGCCGGCAGACGGCCTTGCCGGCGTGAAGGATTTTGTGCTGGAAACCGTAAAAAACGCCGGTGCAAATCCCTGTCCGCCCATTGTGGTGGGCGTCGGAATTGGCGGAACTATGGAAATGAGTACGCTTTTGGCAAAGCGTGCGTTGTTAGTTGAGCTTGACAAGCCAAACGAAAACCCGTTTTATGCGAGTCTGGAGCAGGAGCTTTTAGAAAAAATAAACGCATTGGAAATCGGCGTGCAGGGCTTTGGCGGCACAAACACGGCATTGGGCGTTAAGATTTTAACCTATCCAACCCACATTGCCGGCCTTCCCTGTGCGGTGAATATTAACTGCCACGTAACGCGTCATAAGTCCATTGTGCTGTGATTTACGTTATGTAAACCTGACTTTTCCACAATTTTACCTGTTAAAAAGGTATAATTCGGTGTATAGACAGGAAAAACCAGTGAATATCTGGAGATAATATTAAAAAAGTGTTAATAACCCTGTTGATAATGTGGATAACTTTATGACAAGGAAACAATATATGTGCGTTATGTTAACCTAAGCACAATTTAACCGAAAAAACTTAGAAATTTTACTTGAATATTGCACAAAAAACAGATATAATGAAAAAGGTAGATTTTGCAAAATTTAGTGAATACACGGAGGAACAAAATGAACCCAAAATACAAACGAATTCTTCTAAAGGTGAGCGGCGAGGCGCTGTCCGGCGGCAAGGGAACCGGGCTGGACACCGACACACTTGCTTCCATTGCTGCTGTGGTAAAGCAGTGCAGGGAAGCGGGGGTTGAAATTGCCATTGTTGTCGGCGGCGGCAACTTTTGGCGGGGGCGCACCAGCGAGGACATGAACAGAACCCGGGCCGATCACATGGGCATGCTTGCCACAGTGATGAACTCTTTGGCGCTGCAAAGCGCGCTTGAGGCTGCCGGCGTTCCCACCAGGGTGCAAACAGCCATTGAAATGCGCCAGATTGCAGAACCCTACATCCGCGGCAAGGCCATGAGCCACTTAACCTCGGGCAAGGTGGTTATTTTCGGCTGCGGAACGGGAAATCCTTTCTTTTCAACCGATACGGCGGCTGCTCTCCGGGCTGCGGAAATTGATGCGGAGGCAATTTTGCTTGCCAAAAACGTCGACGCGGTTTACGACAGCGACCCGGCTCAAAATCCCAACGCCAAAAGGTTTTCAAAGCTTTCATATAAAGAAGTTATTCACAGGGGCTTAAAGGTGATGGACACCACCGCAACCTCCCTTTGCATGGACAACGACATTCCAATTTTGGTGTTCGGAATTGCTCAGCCGGAGAACATTATTAAAGTGCTCTGCGGTGAAAATATGGGTACCATTGTTTCAAACGATGATGAAGTAAAATAAAGGAAAATACGGAAAGGACGGAACGATTCATATGTACGAAGATGTAAAACAAAAAATGGATAAAGCGGTTGCCGCAATGGAAAGCGATTTTGCGGGTATCCGCGCAGGCAGGGCAAATCCTGCAATTTTAGATAAGGTGATGGTAGACTATTACGGCACGGCTACACCGGTGGCACAGGTGGGAACCATTTCTATCCCCGACCCCAGAATGCTGATGATTCAGCCCTGGGACGCCAGCATTCTCCACGACGTTGAAAAGGCAATTCTGGCCTCTGACTTAGGACTTACTCCTAACAACGACGGAAAGGCCATCCGCTTAAATTTCCCTGCACCCACAGAGGAGAGAAGAAAAGAGCTGGTGAAATCTGTTTCCAAGCGTGCGGAGGAGGCTAAGGTGGTTATCCGTGGAATCCGCAGGGACGCAATCGACGCGTATAAGGCACAGAAGAAAAACGGCGAAATCACCGAGGACGATTTAAAGGATGCAGAAAACGGCATTCAGAAGGTGACAGACCAATATATTAAAGATATCGACGGTTTGGCAGACGGCAAATCGAAAGAAATCATGGAAATTTAAGTGTAAAAATTCATTGGCGGGGTGGTTTTCATTTTTAAGTTTTTAAAACGAAAAAAACAGGCGGCGTTTATTAACGAGGTTGACCAAGAAAACCTCCCCCGTCATGTGGGTATTATTATGGACGGCAACGGCAGGTGGGCAAAGAGTCGCGGCCTGCCTCGAAGCGCCGGGCACAGGGCCGGGGCGGCAACCTTAAAAAAAATAACCGAGTTTGCAAGCGATATGGGAATTCGCTATATCACGGCTTATGCTTTTTCGACAGAAAACTGGAAACGGCCCAAGGCGGAGATTGACGCGCTAATGGACCTTTTGTTGGATTATTTAAAAGACAAAAAGCTCTTAGAGGGCAACCAGGTGCGGCTGAAATTCATTGGCGACAGAAGCGTGTTAACCGATGAAATTAAAGAGCAGATGGAAATTGCAGAGGAGGAGTCCGCCGGGCGGGACAAAACCATTTTATATCTGGCAATTAACTATGGCGGTCAGCAGGAAATAACAAAGGCTGTAAGAACCATTTGTCAAAAAGCCGCCGCGGGGCAGCTTGACCCAGGCGGTGTTACGGAACAGACAATTTCAGAAAATTTATATACGGAAATCCCCGATGTGGACTTAATTATCCGCCCCAGCGGGGAATTTCGCTTAAGCAACTTTCTTTTGTGGCAGTCGGCCTACAGCGAATTCTGGTTTTCCAACATCAACTGGCCCGACTTTTCGGAAAAGGATTTTACACAGGCAATTTTAGACTATCAAAACCGGAACAGACGGTTTGGCGGAATTTAAGGGGTGATTTTTTGGCTTGGTCAAAACTGAAAACGAGGCTGGTCAGCGCGGCAATTTTGGTAGTTGTTTTGCTGATTGTAACCTTTGCCCCGGAATGGGTATTTACGCTGGCGGTCAGTGCCGCCTGTTTTGTTGTTCTTCATGAGATTATGGTGACGTTTAAACAGGAAACAAAGCTTTCCATCGTCATTATTGATTATATTTTCGCAGGGCTTTATATGCTCTCCGGTTTCCTCCGCATGGACACAGGCAACCAGGTAATTTATATGATTACCATTTTCTTTGTGATGACGCTGTTGATTTTTTCCGTGGTGGACCACAGAGAAATTAACTTTAACGACGTGTGCGCCTCGCTGTTTTTGGTGCTCTATTCGGTGGTGTTTTTAATCCATCTGTCGTTCATTCGGCACATGGAAAACGGACTTGCCCTTGTGTTTTTAGCTTTTATCGGCGCGTTTTTACCCGACACTTCGGCATATTTTGCCGGCAATCTGTTTGGCGAGCACAAGCTAATTGAGGCAGTTAGCCCAAACAAAACCGTTGAGGGAGCAATTGGGGCTGTGGTTGGCGCTGTGGTTTCATTTACCATTTACGGCGTTATTTTATGGATGTTAGATTTTAATGTACATTTTCCGAGACTTTTGCTGCTGGCCTTAATTTGCGGTGTAGTGGCCCAGTTCGGCGACCTTTCTGCATCGGTAATGAAACGGGCGTATAAAGCAAAGGACTTTGGAAAACTCATTCCCGGCCACGGCGGCTTGGTAGACCGGATTGACAGTTTAATTTTCGTCACTCCGGTTGTGTATTATTTTATTACATACTTTCCAGTAATATGAAAAGGAGAACAAATTGAAAAACATTGTAATACTGGGCGCAACAGGCTCTATTGGCACGCAGTCCCTTGAAGTAATTGAGGCAAACAGGGGATTTCGTGCTTTTGCGCTATCCGCACATTCCAACATTGCAGTTTTAGAAACACAAATCAGAAAATTCCGCCCGCAGTTTGCCTGCGTAACAAACGAGGAAAAGGCTGCGGAGCTGAAAATAAAAACAGCGGACATTGGCACAAAAATTTTGGCCGGAACAGCGGGCCTTGAAGAAATTGCCGCTCACCCGGAAGCGGACACGGTGATCACTGGCATTGTGGGCATTGCAGGCCTTGCCCCCACCCTTGCTGCGGTGGAGGCGAAAAAACGCATTGGCCTTGCCAACAAGGAAACACTGGTAACTGCGGGAGATATGGTGATGGAGCGGGCAGGACAAACCGGCGCCGAAATCATTCCGGTAGATTCAGAACACAGCGCTGTTTTCCAATGTCTTGCCGCCCGGGTAAACCGGGATAATTTTGACAGCGAAGTAAAACGAATTTTGCTTACCGCCTCCGGCGGCCCGTTTTTCGGAAAGACGAAGGACGAGCTGACCCAAATCACCGCAAAAGAAGCCCTGCGCCACCCCAACTGGAGCATGGGTGCAAAAATAACAGTGGACAGCGCCACGCTGATGAACAAGGGGCTTGAGGTGATTGAGGCAAAACACCTATTTGGCGTTCCGTTTGAAAAAATCGACGTTTTCGTGCACCGGCAGAGCATTGTTCATTCCATGGTGGAGTTTGCAGACAACGCAGTGATTGCGCAGCTGGGCGCGCCGGATATGAAGCTTCCCATACAGTATGCGATTACCTATCCTGAGCGGCTTTCTATGCACGGTAATGAGCCGGACTTAACCAAAACGCCGCTGACCTTTGACAAGCCTGATTTCGAAACGTTTCGTTGCCTGCCGCTGGCCATTTCAGCAGGCAAGACGGGAGGCACCATGCCCGCGGTGTTAAATGGCGCAAACGAAGCGGCGGTGGCGTTGTTTTTAAACGGCAAAATCAGATTTTTGGATATTGCAGATTTAGTGGAGGGGGCAATGTGCGCCCATAAAACCATGAAACGGCCGTCCCTTTCCCAAATTTTTGAGGCGGACAAGTGGGCCAGAGAATATGTATGCGCGAAACTGCATACACTACATTAGATTTTTTCGGAAAAAAACAAATGGCAGAAAGGCAGACCAAATGAACATCATTTTTACAACATTGGCAGCGATTTTAATTTTTGCAGTTTTGGTTTTCATTCACGAGCTGGGACACTTCATTGCGGCAAAGCTCTCCGGTGTTAAAGTGAACGAATTTGCGATTGGCATGGGGCCAAAGCTGTTTGGAAAACAAAAGGGAGAAACGCTCTATTCCGTGCGGCTCATTCCCATCGGCGGATTTTGCGCCATGGAGGGTGAGGACGAAAACACGACTGACGAGCGGGCTTTAAACAATAAAAAGCCATATATCCGGCTCATCATTTTGGTGGCCGGGGCGTTTATGAATATTTTGCTGGGCTTTATTTTAATTTTTTCTTTAACGATTGGCACTGCGGAAACGGTTGTTCCCAAGGTTAACAGTGTAACAGAGGGCGGCGCGGCGGAAGCGGCGGGCTTACAGGATAACGACGTAATTCTGCGGGCAAACGGCAAACGGGTGCACATTATTGAAGATTTATCCTGGGCAATGTCCAACAATTCCAGAGAAAACAAAGAGCTTCAGCTGGAAGTGAAAAACGGCGGCGAAAAAAGAACGGTTTCTATTGTACCCGAAACTTCCAATGGAAAATCAAGCTACGGCATTTTATTAAAAACAGAGCAGAACGGGCTGTTTCAAACACTTCGGAACTCCTGGTATAAAACCGGATTTTACAGCGGCGTTATTATAGACTCGTTTATCAGCATGATAAAAGGCGACATTCCGATCTCGCAGATTTCAGGGCCCGTGGGCATTGTGTCGGAAATCGGAAATGTGGTGGAAGAAACCCGCACCACCGGTTGGGAGGGCTTTCAAAGTCTGCTCGCCTTAACCATTTTGCTCACCATAAATTTGGGGGTGTTCAATCTGTTCCCCATTCCGGCGTTAGACGGCGGAAGAATTTTGTTTGTTTTAATTGAAATGGTGAGAAGAAAGCCGGTGCCGGTGGAAAAAGAGGCAATTGTGCACTTTGCGGGATTTGTTTTGTTAATTGCATTTTCAATTTTCATTGCATTTAAAGACGTATTTATGCTTTGGGGCTAACGGAAGAATTGGGGGAATTCCATGGGAAAAGTAAAAGTTTTAGAAAAAAACGTTTCGGACAAAATCGCGGCAGGCGAAGTTGTTGAGCGGCCTGCTTCTGTAATTAAAGAGCTTTTGGAAAACGCGGTGGATGCAGGAGCAAGCAGTGTTTGCGTTGAGATTAAAGGCGGCGGAATTTCGTATATGCGTGTGACCGACAACGGAAGCGGCATGACGAAGGAGGACGTTTCCCTCTCAGTGATCCGCCACGCCACAAGCAAAATTGCCACGGAGGACGACCTGACAAAAATTTTAACTTTGGGATTTCGAGGGGAGGCACTGTCGTCCATTGCCGCGGTGTCCCGGCTGGAAATTTACACAAAGGTGCGGGAGGAGGACAGCGGCACCCACATGGTGGCCTATAACGGCGAGATTTTAGACGTGGCCGAGGCCGGCTGTCCCGACGGAACCACCGTGGTGGTGCGGAACTTGTTTCAGGCGGTGCCTGCCCGCATGAAGTTTTTGAAAAAGGACTTTACGGAGGCAGGATATATTGAAGACATTGTGTCGCGCTTGGCCCTGTCCCACCCTGAAATTTCAGTGAAGTTTATTAACAACGGAAAAGAAATAATGTTTACGCCGGGCGACAATTTACTGTCCTCGGCCATTTATGCTGTTTACGGAAAGGACATTAAAAATGCCATGGTTGAGGCACATTTTGAAGAACGGGGCGTTAGTGTTTCGGGCATGTGCGGAAAATCTGCCGCCGCTAGGAGTAACCGCGGCATGGAAAACTTTTTTGTCAACGGACGGTACATAAAATCGGCACTTCTTTCCCGGGCGACAGAGGAAGCGTATAAAAATGAGCTGATGGTGGGAAAATTTCCGGCCTGTGTGTTAAACATCACCCTGCCGCCGGAGAATGTGGACATTAACATTCATCCCACAAAATTAGAGGCCAAGTTTGCAGAGGAAAAGCACATTTACCACTGCGTTTACTGGGCAGTGAAGAACGCCCTTTATCAGTCGAATTTTGTGCCGCAGGTTCAGGAGCACAAAAACATTAAACCACAGTTTGTGCGGCCGCAGTCCCAGGCAGAAGAACGTAGTATGCAGGAGCAAACTGCTCCGCAGGTGAAAACGAACCTACCCAAGGAGCCGACTGCGACTTTAAAGGAAACAGGCGGCTTTACGCCTACACACACGACGAAAGTTATGCCGCCTTGCTCTTCAAACGAGCCGCCTGCATTGGAAAATAGACAGGAAGCTTTTAAACTTCCTGCACAAAAGCCAATCATTAAACCTGCGCCCGAAGCTGCAGCCTCCACAGAACAGAGCTTGCCAACGGCGGAGCAAACGCCAGTGGTGCCGGAAAGCGGCGCGCCTGTGTATAAAATATGCGGACAGGTTTTTGCAACCTACATCATAGTGGAAAAGGACGGGAAAATGCTCATGGTAGACCAGCACGCCGCCCACGAGCGGCTGCGGTATGAAAAGCTCCTTCAGCAATACCGGGGGAGGGAAATTTCGTCCCAGCTCCTGCTGTGTCCTGAGGTGCTGACTCTGACAGCAACAGAGTTTGCTGCGTTTGTAGAAAACCAGGAGGCCATCTGCGATTTGGGCTTTTTGGCCGACGAGTTTGGGCAGAAGCAAATCATTGTCCGCGGCACGCCGGCAGAGGCAGGGGAGTGCGACGTAAAAGCCACCATGCTTGAGGTGATTGAAATGCTTTCCGGCAGCAGAAAATACGTGGACGACGATCTGGCGGCAAAAATGCTTTACCGCATTGCCTGCCGGGGCGCGGTGAAAGCAAATGCGGTTTTAAACCACGCAGAAATGACAAAGCTGTTAGACGGCGTTTTCAGCTTAACGGGCATTAACACCTGCCCGCACGGCAGGCCCATTACAGTGGAGTTTACAAAAGAATTTATTGAAAAACAGTTTAAAAGGATTGTATAGATGAACAAAGTAATCGTAATTGCCGGGCCAACCGCCACGGGAAAAACCGCCTTGTCGGTTGCGCTTTCAAAAGAGCTGGGCGGCGAGGTGGTTTCGGCAGACAGCGTGCAGATTTATAAGGGTTTAAACATCGGCAGCGCCAAACCCACAAAAGAAGAAATGCAGGGCGTGCCCCACCACATGATGGACATTTTAGAGCCGGACGATAGCTTTAGTGTTGCAAACTTTTGTGCCCGGGCAAAAGAGGTTATATCGGAAATTCAGTCGAGAGGAAAGGTGCCCGTTGTAACCGGCGGAACAGGGCTTTATATCTCATCTTTGGTGGACAATGTTTCTTTCATTCAAGAGAAAACGGACAAGTCTGTGCGGAAGAAGCTCACACAGGAGCTTGAAACATTTGGAAAAGAAGCCATGCACGAACGACTCACAGAAATTGACCCGGAGGCCGCCGCCTCTATCCACCCGAACAACACAAAACGGGTGCTCCGCGCGCTGGAGGTGTTTTTTGCCACGGGAAAGACGCTGACCCAGCAAAACGCACAGTCGAAATTAAACAAATCGCCGTTTCACTTTGTGCTCTTAGCCCTTACCTGCCAGCGGGACATTTTGTATGACCGCATCAACCGCAGGGTAGACGGCATGGTGGAGCAAGGCTTGTTTGAAGAAGTTCAGTCCCTGCTAAAACGGGGCATTCCGGCGAACTGCCAATCCATGCAGGGAATTGGCTACAAGGAGGCCGTGCAGTTTTTAAACGGCGCGGTCACAAGAGAGGCATGTATTGAAAAAATCAAACAAAACAGCAGAAACTACGCCAAGCGCCAGCTGACGTGGTTCCGCCGGGGAGACTATCAGTGGTTCGACGCGGTTTCTCCCGGGCTGTATGAGTCGGTGAAACAGTATATTGGAGAACACAGCCTATGAACGATAAAGACGCCTATCAGGGCACGGTGGACGAAATAATTTACCAAAATGAGGACAACGGCTACGCAATTTTCGATTTAGACGCTGGAGAAGAGGGTCTAATCACCTGCGTGGGCACGCTGCCCTTTTTAAAGCGCGGCGAAATGTTAATCGTCAGCGGAACGTGGGTTAACCACCCCAGCTACGGCCAGCAGCTGAAGGTGTCGCTGTTCCAGCGCGTAGAACCAGAGTCTAAAGATACCATTTTAACCTACCTGTCGTCCGGCGTGGTGAAGGGCATTGGCCGCGCCACGGCGGAAAAAATTGTGGACCGGTTTGGAGAAGACGCCCTGCGCATTATTGTGGACACGCCGGAGCGCCTGGCTGAAATTAAGGGGATTACCGTAGAAAAGGCCATGAAAATTTCTGAAAACTACATGGCCATTTATGACAAGGAACAGCTCATTCTGTTCCTGCAAAAATATGGAATTTCGGCAAGCTATGCCGTAAAGGTTTACGACCTATTGGGCAAAAATGCGGTGGAAATGATAAAGGAAAACCCATACATCCTCTGCGAGCGCATTCGCGGCATCAGCTTTAAAACCGCCGACATGGTGGCGTCAAAGGCTGGCGGTGCGCGGAACAGCGTGTTTCGGATTCAATCAGGCATAAAATATATTTTAACCTTTTACGCCGCCAGCGAGGGACATACCTATTTGAAGCGGGGGGCACTCATTACGCTGGCGGTGCGCATGCTTGGGATAGACGGGCTGGAGGCCGAAAACGCACTGATTCGTCTGTTTTCAGACCACGAGCTGGTGTGCAAAAAAATAGATGATGAAGACTGTGTGTTTCTGCCTGCGCTTTACCACGCCGAGTTTGTTTCGGCAATGTGCATGAAAGAGCTGTTAAACGGCAGTGAAAAAGAACATGTGAAAGATGCCGAAGCAGAAATTGAAAAGTTAGAAAAAGAAACGGGAATTTCCCTGGCCGAAAAACAGCGCGAGGCCGCATTGTGCGCCTTAAACAGCGGCGTTACGGTTATCACCGGCGGGCCGGGCACGGGAAAAACCACAACCATTAACTTTATTATAAAACTGTTTGAAAAATCGAAAAAGAAAATTGCCTTAGCCGCCCCAACGGGGAGAGCCGCAAAACGCATGACAGAGCTATCTGGCCGCGAGGCAAAAACCATTCATCGCCTGCTGGAGGTGGGCTTTACCGATGACGACGAGCTGCGGGAATATGTCCGCGAAAGTACAGAACCATTAGAGGAGGACGTTGTTATCATCGACGAGGTCAGCATGGTGGACGCAATTTTAATGAGTTCCCTGCTTTCCGCCATTAAGCCCGGCGGACGGGTCATTTTGGTGGGGGACAGCGACCAGCTTCCTTCGGTGGGCGCGGGGAACGTGCTGTCGGACGTCATATCCTCCGGCATAGTTCCCACTATAAGCCTGGACACTGTGTTCCGCCAGGCGGAAGAAAGCATGATTGTGGTAAACGCTCACAAAATAAATCTGGGGGAATATCCAATTTTAAACAAAAAGGATAAGGACTTCTTTTTTGTGGAAGCGGAGGACACTTATAAAACAGCCCAGCTGTTAACTGATTTGGTGTGCCGCCGCCTGCCCAACGCCTATGGATTAGACCCCATGGCAGACATTCAGGTCATCAGCCCCATGAAAAAAACGCAAACCGGTGTTTATGCCTTAAACGCCGCCCTGCAAGCCCTATTAAACCCCGGGGAACCGGGAAAAAACGAGCGGGCGTTTCAAAACAGAATTCTGCGTGAGGGCGATAAGGTGATGCAGATTAAAAACAACTATGACCTGCTGTGGAAACGCACAGGCGGTGACGAGGGCTCCGGTGTTTACAACGGCGACATGGGCAGAATTGTTGAGGTGAAAACCGCATCTGTTACCATTTTGTTTGACGATGGGAAAAAAGTGGTATATGAAAATGCATTGCTGGACGAAATTGAACTGGCCTATGCCGTCACCGTACATAAAAGCCAGGGGAGCGAGTTTAAAACCGTGGTCATTCCTGTTTTTTTCGGCACAGAAAAGCTTTTTTCCCGAAATCTTTTATACACCGCCGTAACCCGCGCCAGGGAAATGGTGGTTTTGGTGGGCCAAAAGGCGGCCTTAAAAAAAATGGTGGACAACGACTATGAGGCAAAACGGTTTTCTAGTCTTCGCTGGCAGCTTTTGGAGGGAGAAAACGCATGAGCCAAATTGTTTATGACTATATTGAAGATTATTTAAACCGCAGCCTGAAACAAAACGAGCCTTTTTTTGAGGAGCTGCGGAACTTTGCAGAAAAAAACCACATCTATATTGTAAAACCCCAGGTGGAACAGTTTTTAAAAACGTTTTTGTTTGCCGCCCGTCCCAGCCGGATTTTAGAGGTGGGAACTGCCATTGGCTACAGTGCGCTTATGATGCTGTCCTGTCTGCCCCAGGCGCATATCACCACCATTGAGCGGGATGAAGCCGTGCTTGCCATGGCAAAGGAGAATATCAAAAAGCGGGGTGCGGAGGAGAACATCCGCTGCATTTTCGGCGACGCAGGCGAGGTATTGGAAAATTTAAACGCAGCATTCGACCTTGTGTTTTTAGACGCGGCAAAGGGGCAATATCAAACCCACTTTAACCTGTGCCTTGCCAAAATGAATCCCGGCGGCGTGATTATTACAGACGACGTGCTGTATATGGGCATGACCGCGTCGGACAAACTGGCAACGAAAAAACACATCACCATCACCCGCAGGCTCAGGGAGTTTTTAAGCTACCTGTGCGCAAACGAACGGTTTGAAACCACCGTTCTGCCAATCGGCGACGGGGTGGCGGTGACTTATATAAAGGAATGAAAGGAAACGCACTATGTTTGTTATTTTAGGCATTGGAAATCCGGGAAAGAAATATGACGGGACAAGACACAACATTGGATTTATCGCAATGGATTATATGTCAGCCAAATATGGCATAAAAATAAATAAGATCAAGCACAAATCCCTCATCGGCGAGGGGAATATCGCGGGCGAAAAAGTGCTTTTGGTAAAACCCCAGACCTTTGTAAACCTTTCAGGGGAAGCTTTAAGGGAAATTTGTTCCTACTACAAGGTTCCGGCGGAAAATGTGATTGTCATTCACGACGACGTGAGCCTTCCCTGTGGCAGGCTCAGAATTCGCAAAAAGGGCAGCGACGGCGGCCACAATGGAATTAAGTCTATCATCTACCAGCTTGCGTCCGACGAATTCACCAGAATTAAAATCGGCGTGGGCGCGCCGCCGGAAAATTATGACTTGCCAGACTGGGTTTTGGGCCGGTTTTCAAAAGAAGAGGTTTCCCATCTGTCAAAACTGGTGGATTGTGTGGTGGAGGAGGTCGTGCCCGAAATTATTAGAAGCGGTGCGGAAAGCGCAATGAACAACTATAACGGGAAGGTATTTTAAATGAATGTTTTTTTAGACGCCGCAAAGAAGCTTTGCGGCTTTTCGGATATTGGCAGGCTTTCAGGCAAAGAGGCGGTGAACGTGGTGGGATTAAATGCCCCTGCAAAAGCGCACTTTGCAGCAATGCTGTGCAAAGAATTTGGCCGCCAGGGCATTTTTATAACCGACAGCGACTACACTGCGAAAAAAATAGCCGAGGATTTTTTGTTCTACTTTCCCGATGGGGCATATTTTTATCCGTCGAAAGAGCTGGAGTTTTTTAAAGCCGACGCAAAAAGCCACGAGCTGCAAAACAAGCGGCTGGAAATTATTGAAAAGCTGGCAGGCGGCGCAAAAAATTCGGTCACAGTTATGTCCATCGACGCGGCGCTGCAGTTTACGGTGGACATTGCCGCATACCGCGAAAGCGCCCTCGTAGTTGCTGTTGGGGACGAACTTTTAGTCACAGAAATTTCAAAAAAACTTACCAACATGGGCTACACCAGAGAAGACATGGTGGAGGGCAAGGGACAGTTTTCCGTCCGCGGCGGCATTATAGACGTGTTTCCCCCGTCTGCCGAAAATCCGTTCCGAATTGAGCTGTTCGGCGACGAGGTGGACTCTATCCGCACCTTCGACGTGTTTACCCAGGTTTCTGTGGAAAATATTGAACATGCAAAAATCGGCCCGGCGGACGAATCGTTCCGCTCCAAGAATGCCGACACCTGTGTTTTGGAATATTTCGAAGACGACGCTTTTGTGTTTTTTAACGAGCCCCAGGCCATTTCAGAGCGGGTTGAGGGCTTAAACTGGGACATTGAAGAAACGGTGAAAGCCTTGGCAGAAAAGGACAAACACTTTCAGTTTCAGGAAAAATATATTCATAATTACTACGATGTGCTTCATGAACTGTTAAAGCATCCCTTTGTTGGGCTTTTGGAGCTTCCACGTTCAACGCAGGACTATCATCCCAAAGCAGAGGTGCATATAAATGCCGGAGAAATCGGCAAAGCGCCGACAGAGCGGGACAAATTCTATGAGGAATTGAACGAGTGGCTCAAAACCTATACCGTGGTATTTTCTGTGGACAAGGACAGACAGGCGGCCTTAGAGGGCGACCTTGCCGCTGCGGGATTTTCGGCAGTAAACGCAGAACACGGGCAGGCGGTGGCAGGCAAAATCAATCTGATGCCCGGCGGCCTAAAAAAAGGCTTTTATTATGAAGAAGCAAAGGTTGCCTTTTTTGGCGAAGAAGAAATCTTCGGGCGCAGCCCAAAGCGCAGGCTAAAGCGCAAAAAAATGGATTCTGCCAGCCGAATCCGGGATTTTAACGACTTAAACATCGGCGATTATGTGGTGCACCGCACCCACGGAATTGGCCAGTATATGGGGCTTGACACTTTAGAGGTGGAAGGCAAGCGGCACGACTATTTAAAAGTGAAATATAACGGGGACGATTTTCTCTATGTTCCCACCGACCAGTTAGACCTTTTGCAGAAATATGTGGGAAAAGACGGCGTTGTACGGTTAAACAAAATGGGCGGCGCAGACTTTGCCCGGCAGAAGAAAAAGGTGAAAGAGTCCACAGAAGAGCTGGCAAAAGAGCTGGTGGCGCTTTATTCCGCCCGGCAAAACGCAAAAGGCTTTGCCTTTTCGCCAGACAGCGAGTGGCAGAAGACCTTTGAAGAGGAGTTCCCCTATGTGGAAACCGACGACCAGCTTCGATCAATTGCAGAAGTGAAGCAGGACATGGAAAGCGTGCGCCCCATGGACCGGCTCCTTTGCGGCGACGTGGGCTACGGAAAAACGGAGGTTGCCCTGCGGGCCGCCTTTAAAGCAGTGATGGACTCGAAACAGGTGGCGATTTTAGCCCCCACCACAGTTTTGGTTATGCAGCACTTTAACACGTTTACAAACCGCATGAAAAAGTTCCCCGTAAAGGTGGCGGAGCTTTCCCGGTTTAAAACGAAAAAGGAGCAGGCACAAATTGTAAAACAGCTAAAGAGCGGCGAAATCGATATTGTTATCGGCACCCACAGGCTTTTGGCAAAGGACATTGAGTTTAAAAGCCTGGGGCTTTTGGTGGTGGACGAAGAACAGCGTTTCGGGGTGAAGCACAAAGAGCGCATTAAAGAAATGAAACACAATGTGGACGTGCTGACGCTTTCGGCAACGCCTATCCCCAGAACGTTGCACATGTCTATGATTAACATCCGCGACATGAGCGTTTTAACCGAGCCGCCGGAAAACCGGTTCCCCGTGCGCACTGTGGTAATGGAACAAAACGACGCGGTGACAAACGACGCCATTCGCAGGGAGCTTTCCCGGGGAGGCCAGGTTTACTATATTCACAACCGCATTTCTTCTATCGACTCCGTGGCAAGAAAACTGCAAAAGGCGTTTCCCGATGCAAAAATTTCTGTGGCTCACGGCGCAATGGAGGAAGAGCCCTTAGAGGAAATTATGATGGAAATGCTGGAGGGTGAAATTGACATCTTGGTGTGCACTACCATCATCGAAACGGGACTGGACATTCAAAACGTGAACACTATTATTATTGAAGACGCAAACAGGATGGGCCTTTCCCAGCTCTACCAGTTAAAGGGCAGGGTAGGCCGCACCAACCGGCGTGCCTTTGCCTATCTGCTCTACCGCCCCGACCGTGTGCTAAACGAAAACGCAACAAAACGGCTTCGCGCCATTAAAGAATTTACCGAGTTCGGCTCGGGCTTTAAAATTGCCATGCGCGATTTGGAAATTCGCGGCGCGGGCAACATTTTAGGCGCCCAGCAGCACGGCCATATGGACACGGTGGGCTACGATATGTACTGCGAGCTGCTTTCCCAGAGCGTAAGCGAGCTTTCAGGCATACCCCAGGAAGAGGACTGGCAGCCCGCAGTGGATATTAACGTGGAGGCCTACATTCCGCCCAGCTACATTAAAAACCACGCCCAGCGGTTAGATATTTATAAAAAAATTGCTTCCATTGAGAGCGACGGGGATAAACTGGACGTGGAGGGCGAAATCTGCGACCGGTTCGGCGACATGCCGGTCAGCGTGGCCGCGCTCGTAGCTGTTGCCGAAGTGAAATATATGGCAAAGAACTGCGGACTGAGCGAAATTACAGTGAAAGACGACAGCATTCTGTGCTATTTTAAAACGCAAATGGACTTGGAAGCCATTGCGGGGCTGGTGTCGGAATTTGGCAGCAAATTTTTTGTTTCAGCCGGCACAAAGCCCTATATGGTGTTGAAAATTGACAGGAAAAAAGAAGAAAATTTGCTTCTTTCTGTAAAAAATTTATTACAGAAATACAAGAAACTCTTGCATAGTAATGTTAAATAGTGTATAATACATTTATTACAATTAAACAAAGGAGTGTTTTTTGTTGAACGCATTAAAGGCAACAATTAAGTGGATTGCCGCAATCGTAATCATATGCGCGGTAGCGGTGTTCTTAGCAAGCATCAACGGTCTTTCCGTTTCGCGCAAAATCGCAACGGTGGGCGGTAATGATGTAACGGAGGCAGAGTATAAGTATTATTTAGAAATGATAAAAGACCAGATGATTTCAGAAGCCGGAGAAAACGCCGGGGACGATTACTGGAATTCTGATATTGACGGGAAAAAAGCATCTGAAGTGGCAAAAGAAAAGGCAATGGACGAGCTAATCCGCGTTGAAACCGCAGTTGTTAAAGCCAAGGAAGCGGGTGTGACATTAACCCAGGAGCAGGCTTCAAACGCACGCTCCATTGTGAATGCAGATGACGCTGCGACAAAGGAACAGCTGAAAGAATTAGAAAAGAAAACTGGTGCGGACAAGTATCAAATTGCGGACATTATGGAAAAGACATTTTTATCTAGTGCGTACTATCAGTCCCTTTCTCAGCAGGAAAATTCCCCTATTAAGCCGGACGATGAAACTGTGAAAAACGCGGCCAACGAAAAATATGCCGTGGTAAAACACGTTTTAATTTCGAATACCCCTCAGCAGGACGCAGCAGCTGCGGCAGACGGTGCAGCAGAGCCGGCTGAAGAAGTGGACACAGAGCAATATGCGGCTGACGCCAAGGCAAAAGCAGAAGAGGTTTTAGCAAAGGCCGTGAAGGGCGACAATTTTGAAAACCTGATTAAGGAATATGGCGAAGACCCAGGTATGGAAACCAGCCCTGACGGCTATGTGATTGACGAAACCGGCGCAACGCTGGACGGCACGGGTAGCATGATTCAGGAGTTCACCGACGGCACGTTTGCCGTAAAACCCGGCGAAGTGAACCCGAACCTGATTGAGTCCACCTACGGCTGGCATATCATTAAGCGTTATCCCCTGCCGGAGGACGGCGAAGACTTAACAAAAATTTTATCCACTGCGTCTAACTCCATCATGTCCGACAAATACACCGAATATTTAGACGGCTTGAAAGACAGCATGAACATTACTATTAACGAAAAAATTTACAACAAAATTAAAGTAAAATAAAAAATGCAGGCCTCTCCGCTTTGGCGGAGGGGCTTTTCTTTTTGCCCTCTGTGCTAAAAGGTTTGATAGGGGAATAAAATAAAAATAAACACAATTGGATTGATTTAGGAGGCATTTTTATGATTATGGTATTTAAGAAGAAAAAGGTAATTGCCGCTGCCTGCCTGTTGGCGCTTTGCGCGGGGCTTACCGGCGCTGGCTATCAAATGTTTCGCTCAAAGGGTGCGTTTTTGCCCACGGAAAACAAAACTGTCATTATTGATGCAGGTCATGGTGCACAGGGTTAATACTATAATCCGCATCCGTATAAATTATTTGTTGCAAAAGGAGCTTGTTTGTGCTATAATGAGATTGCCAAACAAAATCGAATCATTGCGCTTTTAACACGATAGTGTGTATTTTTGTGCCTTTCGGTAAAAATACATGCTCTATTTCTGCATACTATTGTGTTAGTGTAGGATTTTGTTTGGCGACAATCGGAGCAATGTGTTTTTCGTGCGTCAGCTTCGGTTGGCGCACTTTTTTAATTTGCAAAAACTTATGGCAAAACAAAATTGACAAATGAAAACTTACATTAACGGAGGGGACAAAAATGAAAAAAAATTTTGCAACACAAACGGCGTTTCTCTTATTAATGCTTTACTTGTTTACCGGTTCGGCAGCCGCATATGAAACAAAGAACGTAACCGCAGAACTGGCGGCGTATGATTATGCGGTCGACGCTGGATGGAATGATTTTGGCGAAATCTATTGTCCGGGCTATAACGTGGGGGAACAAACATATTTAGAGGTTCCGTCAGCGGAATATCCTGACGCAACAGCACTGATGGACGTTGCAACGGGGATACTTGTTTACGACAATTTGGAAGCCATAAATCCACTTTCGGAATATTCCGATTTGGTAGTTTTAAAGCAAGACGGAAGAATCGTTGTTTTTGATTTGGAAAAACAACAGGAGATTTGCCAGCTTGCCAATGATAATCTGATGCTGTATGCAGGCCGGTTTTCGGAAGCGGGCGGATTTGTTACACTGGCTTCCGATGAAAAGCTGCACTTTATTTCCAATGACGGGGTTATCGGCAACGCGGCAAACCTTGATTACAGCCAATATACCGACCCGTTAAAGCCCCCGGTAGTGAGAAGATATTTGGGTGAGGGGTTATATCAATTTGGCATAGGAAAAACGGCGTATAATTATGAGTCGATTGGTATAATCAACCAAAACGGCGATGTGG
This sequence comes from Congzhengia minquanensis, assembly GCF_014384785.1. Lineage (NCBI taxonomy): Bacteria > Bacillati > Bacillota > Clostridia > Eubacteriales > Oscillospiraceae > Congzhengia > Congzhengia minquanensis. The sequence goes on along the minus strand of NZ_JACRSU010000001.1, from coordinate 572,646 downwards.
TTGCATATGCGGATGGCATATTTGATAAATTTATCAACGGGATTTGTATTATAGGAAGAGATGGCAAGCGCGGCGCAATCAACGCCTTGGGCGAAGAAATCATTCCGTGCGAATATGATCAATTGAAGCATTTCGGTGATTTGTTTTTAGCGCAACGGGGAGATGTTTATTCCGATTTAAACGTAAACGGCGAGACGCTAACAACGTTTCAGCCGGATGCTTCGCTATATGATTATGTAGTCAATTATATCGGTAACGGTCTTGCCGTTGTTTGCAAAAAAGGACAAAACTATTGGGAAAACAAATATGGTTTGGTTGACTGCGAGAATAATATTGTGATGCCGATAGAGTATGCAGAAATTCATGTCGAATTTGCGGAAGATATGTACTGTGTTCGTCTGACGCAGATTTACAGGGGCGATTCTGTATATGGTTATATTGATGAAACAGGGTCGATTGCCGTACCGTTTATTTATGATTATGCATATGGTTTTTCAGAGGGGTTGGCGGCGGTGAGCAAAGACGGAAAATATGGATTCATTGATAAAACAGGTACTGTTGTTATTCCATTTCTGTATTCTTATGCAGGCAGTTTTTCAAACGGAGTGGCAACCGTTTGGACAGAGGATGATATAGAAATTAACATTAATAAAAATAATGAAATTGTGCCAAAAAATGATGAAACGGAAAACGAAAAGGCGCCGAAATATGAGCTTACAAACCCCTATACATACGAATGGGACATGCAGGCAGGTTATATAGGCGGCGTGAAGCTAAATAACATAAACCGTATTGCGGATATTTCGCATTTTGGCGTTTTTCCGGTAGTTGTCGGTACAAACGGACAGTATGTGATTGCATTTTCCAAGGATTTTCAAAAAATGTACCGCGTTACTTTTAACGAAGAAGATATTCCTTACACCAAAAGTGTTGCAGAACAAAAGGCAGGAGGCGTAGCGGTTCATGTGGAGCTGTTTTCGATTCCAGAAGGAAGTAATCTCATTGCCGCAGGCTACAAAAATAACAAGCTGAAAGTCTTGGAGACCGTATCTTCCGCGGAAAGAATAGAAACAATAACATTTCATGCAGATGTTGATGTCATTAAGATAATGGCGTGGGATGGCTTCGGTAATTTACAGCCGATTACGGGGATAGAAGAAATCTCAAAAGATAAATGGAAGCAATAAGCGATTGCAAATAGTGAATTTGGTATCGTGCGTCAATTTTGTATTGGGAAAAAGCAGCGAAAACGGATATGAGCCGTTTTCGCTGCTTTTTTTCTTCCGTTTGTTTTATTATGGGCAAAAATTGGAATAATAGTGTTGAGGTGGTAAATAGATGAACCATTTAAAAAATGAAACAAGCCCATACTTAAAGCAGCACGCTGAGAACCCGGTTGATTGGTATCCCTGGGGAGGCGAGGCGTTTTTAAAAGCAAAAAAAGAGAACAAGCCGGTGTTTTTAAGCATTGGCTACAGCACCTGCCACTGGTGCCACGTAATGGCCCATGAAAGCTTTGAAAATAACGAAGTGGCAGACATTTTAAACAAAAACTTTGTCTCAATTAAAGTAGACAAAGAGGAACGGCCGGACATCGACAGCATTTATATGCAGGTATGCCAGGCGTTTACGGGCAGCGGCGGCTGGCCCACATCGGTGTTTTTAACGCCGGACCAAACGCCTATTTTCGCCGGCACCTATTATTCAAAGGCAGATTTTTGCCGCCTGGCTAACCGCATTGCCCAGCTTTGGGAAACACAGCGGGAGGAGCTTTTAACCGCCGGCAGGGAAATCGTCAGTGCGCTGAGTTCGCCTGCGGCTGGGAATGAAAGCGTTTCAAATCATCTGCTGGATATGGCGGCACACCAGTTTGCACAGGCGTTTGACGAAAAAAACGGCGGGTTTGGAAGCAGTCCAAAATTCCCCTCGCCCCACAACCTGCTGTTTTTGCTTAGCCGCTGGCAAACTGCAAACGATAAACAGGTGCTTAAAATGGCCGAAAAGACTTTGACGCAAATGTATAAGGGCGGCCTGTTCGACCACATTGGGTTTGGGTTTTCCCGCTATTCCACAGACGATTTTTTCTTAGTCCCTCACTTTGAAAAAATGCTTTACGACAACGCGCTGTTAATGATGGCTTATATTACGGCTTTCCACATTACAAAAAACGAGCTTTTTAAAGATGTGGCAGTGAAAACCGCCACCTATGTTCTAAGGGAGATGACGGACCCTGCCGGAGGCTTCTACTCTGCCCAGGATGCCGACAGTGACGGGGAAGAGGGCAAATTTTACACCTTTACCTATGAGGAGCTGACCGCGCTTTTAGGCGAAAAAAACGGCAGCAATTTTAATGAATATTTTGGCATTACCAAAGAAGGCAACTTTGAGGGGAAAAACATTCCCAACCTGCTGGGACAGGAAACGCTAAGCAGGGAAACAAGCAAATTTATTCCAGCAGTTTTAGACTACCGGAAAAAAAGGACGCAGCTGCATTTAGACGACAAAATTTTAACTGCCTGGAACGGTTTGATGATTTGCGCCTTTACCCGCATGTACCGCGCAGTCGGCGATATGGTATATTTAGAAACTGCCAAAGATGCATACAGCTTTATAGAACAGAATTTAATGGAAAACGGCACGCTTTTTGTCAGTTTCCGGCACACAAGAAGTAAAACCCCCGGCTTTTTAGACGACTATGCCAACACAATTCTGGCACTCATCAGCTTATATGAAGCGACCCTCGAAAAGGACTATTTAAACAAGGCGCTGCGGCTTACAGAAAAAACGGCAGACAATTTTTATGACGGGGAAAACGGCGGATTTTTCCTCTATGGTGCCGATGCGGAACAATTGATTTTGAGGCCGAAAGAAACCTACGACGGGGCCATGCCCTCGGGCAACTCTGTTATGGCATATAATTTGGTGAAGCTCTCGCAAATCACCCAGGACCCAAAATTAGAGCAACAGGCGAAAAGGCAGCTTGCGTTTATGTCCGCCGTGGCGGAGGACTACCCAATGGGCTACAGCTTCTTTTTGCTGGCGCTGTTGGAGTATTTAAATCCCCCGGTAAGGATAGTCTGTGTCCGCAAGGATGAGGACGCATATCTTGCCAAATTTCCGCAAAACGCCGCAGTAAGGCTTGTTGACAGCGGGGAAGAGCCGCAGTATCCCATAATAAACGGCAGAACCACCTATTATGTTTGCAACGCCAAAAGTTGTCTGCCGCCCACTAACAATTTGGAGGACGTATTATGAATCACCAATCCGTGTGGACAGCCACGGCGAGGATGCCGCGGTTTGAAACCTTAAACAAAGACATTAAAACCGACGTGTTAATCATTGGCGGCGGCCTATGCGGTATTTTGTGCGCCCATTTCCTAACCCAGGCCGGCGTTGACTGTGTGGTGGCTGAGGCAAACCGTGTCGGGCTTGGTATTACGAAAAATACCACAGCCAAAATTACCTCCCAGCACGGGCTGATTTACGATAAGCTCATGCGCACTTCAGGGCCGGACGCGGCCATGCAGTATTTTTGGGCAAACCAGAAAGCCGTGGAGCACTACCGCACGCTTTGCGAGTCGATTGACTGTGACTTTGAAACCAAAAGCGCTTATATCTATTCCCTCACCGACCGAGAGAAAATTGAGCGGGAAGTGGTGGCAGTGCGCATGCTGGGTTTTCAGGCGGAGTTTTCAGAAACTCTGCCCCTGCCGTTTTCCATAAAAGGCGCAATCGAATTTCCCAACCAGGCGCAGTTTCACCCCTTAAAGTTTTTGTCCGCCGTGGCAGGCGGCCTGCGCTTATATGAAAACACGTTTATAAAAGACATCAGCCCGCACAAGGCATGGTCGGAGCGGAGCAGCATCACGGCGGACAAAATTATTGTAACCACCCACTTTCCCTTTATCAACAAACATGGGAGCTATTTTCTAAAGATGTACCAGCAGCGGTCTTATGTGCTGGCGCTGAAAAGTGCCCAAGATGTTTCCGGCATGTATCTGGGCGCGGAGGAAAACGGCCTTTCGTTCCGGAATTACGGGGATCTTTTGCTGTTGGGCGGCGGCGGACACAGAACCGGCAAACAGGGAGGAAACTGGGAAGAACTGCGCGCCTTTGCAAAGAAACACTATCCCAAAGCAGAGGAGTGCTATGCCTGGGCTGCCCAGGACTGCATGAGTCTGGACTCCGTCCCCTATATAGGGAATTATTCCAAACAGACGCCGGATTTGTTTGTGGCCACGGGCTTTAACAAGTGGGGCATGACGACTTCTATGGTTGCGGCAGAGATTTTGTGCGACATGGTGCAGGGAAAAGAAAACGAGTTTGCAAAGGCGTTTTCACCCCACAGAAGCATGTTAAAGCCCCAGCTTTTTGTAAATGGCGCAGAGGCGGTGAAAAACTTGCTCACGCCTACAACAAAGCGCTGCCCCCATTTGGGATGCGCGTTAAAGTGGAACAAGGCGGAGCACACGTGGGACTGTCCCTGCCACGGCTCACGCTTTCAGGAGAACGGAGATTTAATCGACAATCCTGCGACGGGCGGTGCAAAGATTGAATAACTATTTTGAAGGGTATTATTACAAGCACCAAAAAAACAACGACACCCTGTGCTTCATTGTGGGACGGTCTAAATCCGAGGAGTTTATTCAAATATTAACCAACGACGCGGTTTATCAGGTTCCCTTTATCGGGAACAATCAATTTTCGAAACAAGGTGTGAAGCTGGACATTCACAGCGAAAACGTAACGCTGACCGGTGAAATTTCCTATGGGGAGCTTGCTCCCATAAAATATGACATTATGGGCCCTTTTGCCCGTTTGCCTATGGAGTGCAGGCATGGCATTATCAGCATGCGCCACACGCTGTTCGGTGAAGTAGTTTTAAACGGAAAAACCATTGACTTTTCCGGCGGATTGGGGTATATTGAAATGGATGCCGGACGGTCATTTCCCAAATCGTATATCTGGGTGCAGAGCAATGACTTTAAAGAGCCTTGCTCGGTGTTTGCTTCAGTTGCCACCATTCCGTTTCTGTTTTTTCACTTTGTGGGAACCATTGCACTGGTGCTTTATGAGGGCAGGGAATACCGCTTTGCCACATATCTGGGCGCAAAAGTGCTGGCCTGCACTGAAAACCAAATTGTGTTAAAACAGGGAAAACAGCAGCTTGAAATTTGGCTTCGGCCAGATGCCGGGCTAAAGCTTGCCGCGCCGGACAAGGGGGAGATGAGCAGAACCATTTTAGAAAATCCCTCTTGCTTTGCCAATTTTAAATTTTACCTTGAGGACAAACTTGTGTTTGACTTTAATTCCGACCACACCAGCTTTGAATATGAATATTGAGGTTATATTTCATTTTCTTTACAAAAAATTTAAAAAAATTTAAAAAAACCCTTTACAAATACAACTGGTTGTGGTAAAATACTTTCTGTTACCAAGACTGGGGGTTGGGCGTCGCCTCGAATTAGACCTTTCTCTCGGTTTTCGGCTTAAATATTTTTTTAGGAGGATTTTTTTCATGAGACCAGAAGTAAAACAGGAAATTATTGAAAAGTATAAGCTGCATGAGGGCGACACAGGTTCCCCCGAAGTGCAGATTGCGCTTTTAACAGAACGTATTAACCACTTAAACGAGCACTTAAAGCTGTTTAAGAAAGACCATCATTCCAGACGCGGACTTTTAAAAATGGTTGGTCAGCGCAGAGGTCTGTTAAACTATTTAATGAAGATTGACATTGAACGTTACCGCGCAATTATCGAAAAACTCGGACTGCGTAAATAATTTAAAATTAGTTTTCAAGGTGCCACGTTACTGCCTAAGTCGCTGACGTGGCATTTTTTGCGCCGCTTTCGCGGTTAAGCCCCATCAAATTTTCTCGAAACTGGTCTTATCTTGTTTACAAAACCGGTTTCTTGTGGTATAATATGTCCTATATGATAAAAAGCGTTGGTGAGATAAATGATTTTAAACCCCATTTCCTCCGGCCCGGAGCAAGGCTTTATTAAAGTGCCTGACGCGGCCTGCGAAAAGTTAATAAAAACGGGAAACACCGTTTATCTTGCCGTATATATGTACGCGCTGGGACAGTTCTATAAAGGCAGAACAGACATTTCAAACGGATTTATCGCAGACTGCCTGCATATCAATGTAATAGACGTCGTTAACGCGTTTTTGTTTTGCGCTTCGGAAGGGTTAGTGGCCATACATAATTTCACCAGCGTGGGCGACGGGGAGTTTGATGTGGAGTTTTGCTTCGATGTTCCGTGCGGAGCAAAACAATCAGACTTTAAGCCCCACTACAAAAGCGGTGAAATCGGCAAACGGATGGAAGAAAACTCAAAGCTGGCGCAAACCTACAAAATTGTCAGCGGCATTTTGGGCAAAACCCTTTCGTCTTCTGACATTGAATTGCTATATTCCATGTACGACTATTACGGCCTCACACCGGAGGTTATTGTGGTTATGGTGGAATATTTTGCGTCGAAGGGCAAAACCACCATGCGCAAGCTGGAGCGTGAGGCGCAGAAATGGTCTGAAAATGGAATTGACTCGGTGGCAAAAGCTAACCTATTTATAAAAAAGCGGGAGGAATTGCTTTCCTTTGCAGGAACAGTGCGCCGCATTATCGGAGCCAACGAGCGCAAGCTCACCACTAAGGAGTTAGAATATATCAACAGGTGGCAGCAGGAGTTTCAGTGTGAGGCGGAGGACATTAAAAAAGCCTATGAAATTACGGTGGAAAACACCGGCAAGGTGGCCTTTGGCTACATGAATAAAATTTTGGAAAGCTGGAAAAAAGAGCGGGAAACCGGCATAAAGGAGCAGCCAATTTTAAAAACAAAGCCTGCTGCTCCAAAAAAATCAAGATATAATTACGAAGAAATTGAGCGCAAGACCTTTTTAAACGTAACCCGAAAAGGCGGTGAAACCAATGGCTTATGACGCGGAACTCTACAGGGAAATTGAAGCGGAGTATGAAGACATCAGACGGCAGAATGAGGTGGATTTGGCAGAGCGCCGGGAGCGCGTGTTTAAAAACGTGCCCGAAGCGTTCGATGTGGACAACGAAATTAAAATGTTGGGCCTAAAGCTTTATAAAATCGCCTTGTCCGGCGGGAATGTGCAGCAGCAGGTAAAAAATTTGCGCACCCAGCAAAAACAGCTGCTTTCCAAGCGTGACGCTTTGCTGGTTGAAAACGGATATGCCACTGACGAGCTTTCTGAACGGTTTTTGTGCGCCAAATGCCGCGATACCGGGGCTGTGGGAACAGAGCTTTGCGACTGTTATAAACGCAAGCTGGTGCTAAAGGCCTATGAGCGGTCGAACCTATCCTCCCAGCTGAAAAACCAGAGCTTTAAAACCTTTGATTTGTCGCTTTATTCCGATGAACAAAGCATAGATTTTGGTATTTCCCCCAGGGAGCATATGAAAGGGATTTTAAACACCTGCCTGGGCTTTGTCAATAACTTCGGCAAAACTGACAAAAGCCTGCTGTTTTGGGGCGCACCGGGGCTGGGAAAGACGTTTCTTTCCACCTGCATTGCAAAGGAACTGATTAAAAAGGGCTATTCCGTCATATACGAAACGGCTTATCAAACCTTTTCCATGCTGGAGGAACTAAAGTTTAAACGGACGGATGACTACGACAAACTGAAGTTTAAGGTCGACAAGCTATACACCTGTGATTTGCTGATTTTAGACGATTTGGGCAGCGAGTTTTCCACACAGTATACCAACGCGGCTCTGTTCGATATTTTAAACTCCCGGCTGATTTCCGGCAAAAAAACGGTAATTAACACAAACCTGTCTGTTGCAGAGTTTGAATATAAATATTCCGAGCGCGTTGCGTCGAGAATTATAGGGCACTTTCTGATGCTTCACTTTATCGGAAGCGACATTCGTTTGGAAAAATCGGTAAACGATTTAAAATAAAATTTGGAGGCGTTTTTTTTGGCAAGAGAAGATATTATCAAAAAGCACAAGGCCGCCGGCGTTGTGTTTGTTGATGAAAACAACGTGTATATCGACGAAACGGTTCTCATAGGAGATGGTACCGTGGTTGAGCCTAATGTGCGCATTACGGGCAGCACAAAAATCGGCAGAAACGCGCTGATTGGCTTTTGTTCAGACATTGCAAACTGCGAAATCGGCGATAACGTTACCGTGAAGCATTCGGTTTTAACCGACAGCAAAATCGGAGCAGGCACCAACATTGGCCCCTTCGCCTATGTGCGTCCCAACTGCTGTGTGGGTGAAAATGTAAAGCTTGGCGACTTTGTGGAAATTAAAAACTCCAACATTGGCGACGGAACAAAGCTTGCCCATTTAACCTATGTGGGCGACGCCGACGTTGGCAAACATATAAACTTTGGCTGCGGCACGGTTGTGGTGAACTACGACGGGAAAAACAAGCATAGAACTGTGATTGAAGACGGCGCGTTCATCGGCTGCAACACAAATCTTGTTTCACCTGTAACAGTAGGTGAAAATGCATACACCGCCGCAGGCTCCACCATAACGGAGGACGTGCCGGCAGACACCCTGGCAATTGCACGGGCGCGCCAGGTGATTAAAGACAACTGGAAACGCAAATAATTTTATTTTAATATCTAAAAGATTTAAGAGGGGAGTATCACAAATGATAAACCACGGTAAGGATGTAAAAATTTTTGCCTGCAACGCCAACCCAAATCTGGCGGCCAAAATTGCAAAGGAGCTGGACTTAAAGGTTGGAAACGCCGAAGTGAGCATGTTTTCTGACGGCGAGATTTCGGTAAACATTTATGAAACAGTCCGGGGTTCCGACGTGTTCATTGTTCAGTCGACCTCAAACCCGGTGAACGACAACCTGATGGAGCTTTTAATTATGATTGACGCGTTTAAACGCGCATCGGCCTCCAGAATAACCGCAGTTATGCCCTATTTTGGCTATGCCAGACAGGACCGGAAATCAAAGGCCAGAGATCCCATTTCAGCCAAGCTGGTTGCGGACTTAATTACGGCCGCCGGAGCAGACCGTGTTTTGACAATGGACCTGCACGCGGCGCAGATCCAGGGCTTTTTCAACATTCCTGTGGATCATTTGCTGGGCGGAACCTATCTTGCGCAGTATTATCTTGAAAAGTTCCCGCAGCGCAGTGATTTGGTGGTTGTTTCGCCCGATTTAGGCAGCGTGACAAGAGCAAGAAACTTTGCCTCTAAGCTTGACGTACCCATTGCCATCATTGATAAACGGCGGCCAAAGCCGAATGTGGCAGAGGTTATGAATATCATTGGTGATATTAAAGATAAAAAAGTTATTTTGGTGGACGATATGATTGACACTGCCGGCACCATTACCCACGGCGCGAAAGCGCTCGCCGAGCGCGGCGCAAAAGAGGTTTATGCCTGCTGTACCCACGGCGTGCTGTCCGGCCCGGCAATGGAACGCATTTCAGACAGCCCCATTAAAGAGCTGGTAACGTTAGACACCATTGCAATCCCCGAAGAAAAAATGATTGAGAAAATTAAAACCATATCGGTTGCCCCCCTGTTTGCAGAGGCAATCAGAAGAATTTATTGCGACGGTTCCGTGAGCGAACTGTTTTAATTGAATACATAGAAAAAGCGCGGCCGGCAGGCCGCGCTTTTTCTATTAAAACTCTTTGTTTTTGTAAATATGCACTGAAAGCAAAATGGAGAGTATTAAAACCACAACGGAAACCGCTGGAGCCAGATAAAACGCACGTTCTACCAATGCGGGATCGGGTTTTGGAAAGTCCAGCTTGGAGACCGCAGTTAAAAGCAGGGTGGGCAGCACGGCAATGCCGATTAAAACCATTCGGCCTTTTTCCACGCCCAGTTTAAAAATAGCAGGGAAGATGATGGAAGCAAAGAACAGGCCAATCGACATGAACATCAGTGTTGTCATAACGCTTTCAGAAACGTTTTTGGAGATGATGCAGCTGGTTGCAAAAGAAAGCACACCGCACACGAAAATGCACAAAATGGTCAGCAAATATTTTGAAACCACCATCTGCGTTCTCGACACGGGCATGGTCAGGGCATATTTATCCCAGTGGGCCTGTTCGTCATACGCAATGGCGGATACGGGGATCATAACGGAGAAAAATGCCGTCACACCCCCGAAAAATGAGGCATTGTTGTCCTGAAATGCTAAAAAAAGCCAGAACGCCAAAATAATGAAATAAATTCTCAGTTGCTGACGCATTGCATAAAAATCCTTTAATATTAAGCCTTTCATTTCTGCTCCTCCTTCACAAAATAAAGCATAATGTCCTCAATGGTCGGCTGGTCACTTACAAACCCTTTGCAAGAGGCGGAGCGTTCCATTAGCGCCTCCACGCCAAAACTGTTTTTCCGGGCGCCGATCACCGTGCTTTTGTCAATGGTTTCATACTGGTCTTTGGTGCACTTTACAATGACATACTTTTCCAGCAAATCCTCTTTCGTTTCGCTGAAAATAATTTTGCCCTTATGCACAAAGGTTATGTAATCGCAAATTTTTTCCAGGTCGCTGATGATATGGGAGGAAATAAAAATACTGTTTTTTTCGTCCTGAATAAACTCTAAAAATACGTCTAAAATTTCGTCGCGCACTATGGGGTCTAAGCCGCTGGTGGCTTCGTCTAAAATTAAAAGCCTGCTTGCGTGTGATAACGCCACCGCAATGGAAAGCTTCATTTTCATGCCGCGGGAATAGTCTTTCACGGTTTTTTTGTCCGGCAGATTAAACTGATGAGCAAAAGCCAAAAACTTTTCACTGTTCCAGGTTTTGTAACAGTTTTTCATAATGCTGTTCACGTCTTTTAAAGAGAGGTTTGCAGGAAAGTTGCTCTCGTCCATCACCACGCCAATCTCTTCCCTCAAACCGGCGCCGCTTTTTCTAAAATCCTTGCCCAAAACGGAAATATCGCCGCCATCCCGGTGCAAAAGGCCTAAAATCAGTTTAATTGTAGTGCTTTTTCCAGCGCCGTTTTCCCCAATAAAGCCCATAATGCAGCCTTCGGGCAGAGTGAGGCTCACATTGTCTAACTGAAAATCGTTAAATTTTTTAGTCAGGTTTTTAATTTCTAAGGCATTGCCCATGGTTTAATCCTCCTTAAAGTTAAGCGTGAGCATTTCAATTAGCTCATCTAAGCTGATGTTGCAGCCAGCGGCCAGGTCAGATGCGGCTCGCAGCAGTTCCTCAATTTTTTTAAGCTGCTCCTCGCGGATAATTGCAAGATTTTTACGGGCTACAAAGCTGCCCTTGCCGGGAACAGAGGTAATAAACCCGTCACGCTCCAAATCCTCATAGGCCCGTTTCGTGGTAATAACGCTAATGCGCAGTTCCTTTGCAAGCAGTCGAATGGAGGGCAGCATTTCGTCTTCTTCCAATGCGCCTGAAATAATGGCGGATTTAATCTGCTCGCTGATTTGGCTGTAAATTGGTTTCCCGCTGGAATTGCTGATAGAGATGTTCAAACAATCTGTCCCCCTTTCAATGCGTTTATACTGTATATAGACATTATACACAGTATAAACAATTTTGTCAATAATATTTTAAAATAAAAAAGTCGCCGTTAATTCAAACGGCGGCTTTTCGATTTGCGAATGTAGCTAGGGGTAGCGCCAAAGCGCTTTTTAAAAGTGCGGTTAAAATAGGGAATGTTAGAGAAACCGCATTCATAAGCGATAGTGGCAATACTTAAAACAGTGTCGGTCAACAAAGATTTTGCACGCTGAAGGCGTACCTCGTTTAAATATTCGTGAAAGCTTTTTCCCAGTTGTTCTTTAAAAATGCGTCCCAGATATTTTTCATTAATAAAAACCTTGTCGGCACATTGTTTTAGCGTGAGCGGTTCACTGTAAAGTGTCTCAGCAGTTTGTTTTGCGTCTAGAACAGCCCAATGCAAGTTGTCATTGTCATATGTAATTTTGCTGGAAAGCAGACAAATATAGCTGTCAATAATCTGAGCTATTTTTTCCACCTTGTTTAAATCTGCGTTAATTTCACAGGATTTTAAAGCAGAAATCATTTTTTCTGATGAAACACTCGTCAGATGACACCTGTGTCGTATTTTTTCTATCGTACGTGACTTGTCTGCAACTATGTTTCCAATATAAAAAATGCATTTAACGTTGTTGTCTATGATAATGGGATAAACATATTCCATGATTCCGTAGGCGCAGTAGCCCCAAAAGGGCTTTTTTTTATTGAACAATTTTGCGTTTGTCATTTTTTTGCAAAGCAAACAGGTGTTTAAGCCTTTTAAGGTGGTTTTGGCTGCACTGCAGTAGGTATTGGCATGAAGATAATAACTTGGAGGAAGATACATTATGTTTGAATTCAAGATGGTAGAGGTTGTCATAATGTTGAATGAGAGGTTGGTTCCGTCCAGCAATAGGGTGATGACATCTAAAAGTGGAGAAAATTGCATTTATTACACCTCATTTCGTTAAAATTATATCATAATTATTTCTTATATGCAAGTAATTTAAAATTATATTGTTTCGTTTGTGCAATTATTTTGTTTCCTTTTTGTAAGCTTTTTATTAAGACGATTGTTATAATGAAAGCAAAGTTATGTGTAATAACTAAAAATAAAAATGGAGGGATAAAAATGAAAAACAAACTTTTTGCATTTTTGGTGTGCTGTTTCATTCTTCTTTCAGCAGGTTTCAATGTGGTCGCGGAAGTTGTCCCGGCTGACGCAGGACCACTGCCGTCATACTTTGAAAGTTCAGACGGACAGTTTTTTTATCCATTTAATTCGGAAGGCGACTGGTCAAAGAAACTGAGCATAGCAAACGGTGATTGGGTGTCGTTTGCGCAGACGGATGGCATAAACAATTCCGGAATGTTAGAACTGAAGCCCTATGCAGGCCTTTCGCCAATCACCAGCGGCGTGAACAGTATTACCATGCAGGAGGAGCAGAACCTGACAATTCGGGGCGAAATCCGTTATGCAAATTATGACAAATTAGTTTCAAGCAAGTGTTATGTAGAATGTTATTTAACCGGCTTAAAGGGCGCGCCGCTTTACAGCGATGCCGCGTGCACGGTATCTGCCGGCGAGGCGGCGGGCGGCTTTGTAAAAGCCAACGTACAGACAGATGAAAATGGCAAAGCCTTTGGTGACGGGGCCTGGCATACGTTTACACTGTCGTTCCCCACAAAGGGCGCAAAGCACAGCACCGGAAGCTACATAGACTTAACGGGGCATACGGTAAACTTATGGTTCCGCCCCTACAATGGGAATGAATTTAGTGCAACCACATCTTACTTTACGCAGGAATATCTGGATGAATGTGCGCAGACGGGTGAAACCCCATACGTAGACGTGCTTTTGGATGATTTTGAAGGATATTTTTCTTCCAATACAGATACAGGCGGATATCAAAATGACGGGAAAACAATTTTTAATCCCTTTGGTGCCTCGGACACGCCTGACACAACGGCGTTTGTTGGTTCAAAGGCAAATAGAGCTTTTCAGGAGGAGTATTTAGGCCAAAAAGGCGTTGTGACGCTGAAAAACGAAATTGGCAATGTGGATACGCTAACTTGGAATATAACCGCGACGGAAGGAAAAAAACTACGGGTGTCAGGCGATATTGCTCTGATGAACGCGAAAGATTTAACAACAGAAAATGTGAACGTAAATGCACTGTTGATTTTAAACGGCGGAAGCACAAACAGCCCTGCCGGCTTTTATGAAGACGAGGCGTGCACAATTCCGTGCGAATCGGTCAGCGGCAACGCCATTTGTCACTCCGCAACCATCTTAAAGGGAATTTCTTCCGACGGTTGGGTACACTTTTCTCAGGATTTTGATACCACTACGGTTTACAAATCATCCATCAAACGCGTCAGCACTGACGGTGCGAAAAAGACGGTATATATCAAACCCTGGGAGGTTTCACAGATATCCGTTTGGTTCCGTGTGGCAAACGGCGGCGTAAATACTTCAACCATTTCCGTGAATTCCAAGATATTTACAGATGAATATTTAATAAACTGCGGTTACATGCTTGAAAATGAAACTACCTGGGTGGCAGACCCGGATAAAACACAGACAAATCCGTATTTGCAGTATGCCCTTGATAATTTTAGTATTAAGAGCGTGCAAGATGGTGAGATTTATCCGGAAGATTTTTGCGTAACAGCGGAAGATATTTCGAAAACAGAAAATATTTTTGCAGGAGATACAATCAACGTATCTTATACCATTACAGACGGCTATACAGAGGGAAACTCTCGTGCATATGTTATGTTAGACGGCAGAATTGTTGCAGCCGGAAAAACACAGGGAGCGTTTGATTTTATTGTGCCGGAAGATGCTGCCGGAAAGGAACTGACGGTCACAATCATTCCGGCTGTCGGCACATTTTACGGCAATACGGAGCACGTCATTTCTTTTGGTACTGTGAATAAGATATCGCTAACGGCACAACAGTCCGGCAGCGGTATAAGCTGGAGCTATGACGCAGAAAAGGATACTGAAGATTCAATTGTAATCGTGGCGCTTTATGATGAAATGGGCATGATGGTGAAATGCGAAATTGTAAATATTGCCTCAGGGCAAACGTATCAGAATACGCTCACGGATGACACGGCAGTAAAAGGAAAAGTATTTCGTTGGGAATCTCAAAAAAGCGCGAAACCGCTTCAAAAAAATTTAACAGTAACCATATTAAAATAAAACTAAATGGCCTATTTTCAAGGAGGGTTCTAAATGGTTTGGCCCAAACGAATCATTTCATGGTTTTTAACATTCATTATGATTTCAGGGACATGCGCACTCAGTATGACTGCTCAGGCGAAAGAAGAAACCGAAGTTGCTGCAGGGGAACAGTCTGCGGCAAAAGCGGAGGATACAGCCATTGCAGAAAAGTTGACCAAGCTGGGTGTGATTGACGAATTTGATACGCAAACACTTACAAATACAATTAAGCGGTTTGAAATTATTCCACTGCTCATGGAATTAGCCGGCTTGAACAACGGCGCTGAAACCAGCGCCGTTACCTCGCCCTTTCTTGACATCAGCGCATTTGACAAGCAAATTGGCGCATATAGTACGCTATACAAACAGGGGTATATTACAGGCGACGAAAACAGAATGTTCCGCCCGAACGATTTGTTAACATATAACGAAGCAGTTACACTTGTTATTAATATAATGGGTTACAAGCTGTTTGCCATGCGAAACGGTGGATATCCTTCTGGGTATCTATACACGGCAAATGTCTGCAAACTGTTAGACGGGCTTACCGGTCAGGGCAGCGACCCCATTGTGTGGTATGATGTTTGCCGAATTTTAAATCATGCAATGGATGCAGATGCTGTGGTTGTTACAAATTATACCGGCGATGGTGAGGCAGAGTTCACCTTAGACAAAGAACGAACCATTTTAGAAGACCGTTATAGCATTACGAAGACTGCGGGCATTGTTACAGGTAACGAAAACACCCGCTTGCGTTCGTCCGATTCAACAGGCATCGGCCAATATCAAATTGAAATAGACCGTACGGTTTATAATACGCCCGATGCAGAATACGCGCAATTTTTAGGAAAAGCAGTTTATGCGTATCTTAAGAAAAACGAACAAGGGGAATTTGACGTTCTTTATTTAGAAGAAATTCCGAAAAAGAACACAGAATATAGGCTTGATGCAGCGGATATCCTATTTTCTGAAACTACTGGCAGCAAAATTTATTATACGGATAAAAATGACAGCAAAAAACATATCAGCTTAGATGCTGCAAATCTTGTGGTAATTTATAACGGCAAAAGTCACACGGGATACGGTGCCCTTTCCGACATACTCCCAAAAAATGGATATCTCACTGCGTTGGACAACACAGGCGACCAAATATCGGACGTGCTGTTTATAAACGAGTTTCAAAACTTTATTATTGATAGCTACGATTCTTACACCAATACTTATTATGAAAAATATACCAAAGAGCCGCTGCGTTTAGACCCGGCGGAGGACGATTTGCGAATTTATAATGCGGACGGCAGTGCGGCGACAATCGACAAACTTGTCCGCGGCACGTTTATCAGCTTTATGCAGACAGAAAATTCCAAAGGTTATCGTTTGATTACTGTCACAATTAATTCCAAAAGTGTTGCAGGGCAGCTTGACGAAATATTCGAAGGAGACAAATACCTGATTAACGGTACTTACTATGAGCTGGCTAATAATATGAAGCAATATATTTCCCAAGGTCTGGTTGCAGCACCTAAGGTTGGGCAGACGGCAGCATTTTATCTGGATTTGGCAGGCAGAATTGGTTATTACGACCGTGACGCGGCGCAAATTAAAGGACAGTATGCCGTTGTTATGGGAACAGAAGTTACGGGAGCCATTGCAAATGCTATCAGCTTAAAGTTGTTTACCGACGAGGGGAAAATCATTGATGTTAAAACTACAAAAAATTTAAATATGGACGGTAAGCGCTATACCTTAAGCAACAAATCCGAAATAGAAAAAGTGCTGCCGCTCATTCCGGTAGGCGACATTATCATCTTTTCCATGAACGGTGAAAATGTGAACTATATTGATACACCCGCGCCGAATTCAGTAGCAGAAAATCCACTGGGGGATGCAGGAAATTTAAATCTTATTGCCAGTGGATCGGAATTTAGAGCGAGAAATGGTATGTGTCACGGAACGGATCCTTCGCAAAATAAATTTGTGGTGAAATCGAATGAAACAGTAATTTTTTCAACGCCAAGCATGGATAAGCTGCTGGAAGACACCGACGAGTATGCTGTTACGAAAAAACTGAACACATCAAAGCTTTTGTACGGACAGTATCAGAATACTGCAACCAGACAAAACATTGAGTATTTTGCAGCATATAATCTTGAAGACACAAAAGTCGGCATTTCGACCTGTCTTTTGCTGCGGGGCGCAGGCGGCACAGGCGCTTCTGGACTTTCCAGAAGTTCCCGTTTTCATGTATTTACAAAGTTTACCGATTCCCTTGATGCAGACGGAGTACATATGAAGCGGGCGTATTATTATGAAAACGGCGAGGAGGGAAGCTGTCTGGTTCACGATGAAGTCCGCTACAGCTATACCCGGGCTGGGAATGCGGCTGGCGATCTTGTCCCGCTGAACAATGTTGAATTGTGTCCTGGAGACGTGTTTCAGTTTTCTACTGATTCAAATGGTTATATCAATGCGATCAATGTAGTATATCGCGCGGATCAGAGCGACATAAAGAGCACCTATCAACCCGACATTGCAAAAAAAGAGCTTGCGTGGCTTACGTTTCCTTCCTATTCCATGGAATTTAACATCAACGATGGTGAGGGCGCGGCTGTTGGAAGATTTATCGACATTGATATAAAGAACAGCATCATGCTGTTCGATATGGAAGACTCTGAAAAATCCTATCAAATTGCGGTGGATAAAGCGTCCTTTGAATTGTTCCGTACAGATAGCTTAAAGGGGGAACCGGCAACCAGCGCATCATTAATGGAGGGCGATGTCGTTCTTATCAGATCGGAAACGGGTTACGATGCAAGCGCGGCTCAAATTCTAATTCTCAGATAGCACCAAAGCGGAAAGGAGAAAAGAAATGCTGAAAAAATGTTTAATCGTTATCATGTCTAGCCTCATTGCGTTGATTCCGGTTACCGTATGCACTGCGGCAAGTGTGACAGAAATTGTGGCAGATGTTAATATTTATACCGTAACAATCCGTGCAACTGCAGATGCAAAAGGGGATTATCCGCTTAAGGTGTATCGTATGGTAAACGGCGAGCCGGAATCGGAACCGGTGTATATGGGACAGACCGAATCGGCCCCTGCTATTTGGGAAAAAGTTGTGGGTGAGGGGGAAAACAAACGTGTAATTACTCTTTACACCTACACCTTTGATCCCTTTGAACTGGATGTAATGTCAAAATCGGGCAAATATCTTGCTGTGGTGGGCGACAGCGCCTCACAGGAATTTTCGTTCATTAACAAACAGGATAAAATTGTCTTCTACAATCAAATATCTGCTGCGGCGGAAAGCGAACTAAACACCCTACTTCAATCTGGCGCAGATGACGGTCTGGTTGATTTTGACCTTGGCAATTATTTTTCTTATAGTACCAAAATCCAGACGGCGTTTAACACCGCCCTTGCAAGTTTTGAACTGCCGGTGCTTTCAGATGATGCATCAGACGAAGAAATCCGTTTTTTTGAGACGCTGCTGAAAGAAGAGTTTGCACGTCTGCTGGCAGCCGGAGATTTTTTGTCGGCAGACAGCACCGGTTTTGACAGTGCTGTGAAACAGGCAACCGAGTTAAATCTCGACTTGAAATTTTATGACCACGAAAAGTTAAAACTTTCACCCGCGGCGGTACATTCGCGTATGCAGGACGTGCTTCCATACAATTTAGAGAACTATCAAGTGCAAAATACGTTTAACTTTGCGGTGCTAATGGCGATGCTGGACACGGCAAGCTACGGTTTTGTAACCGAGGCGCTTGACTATTACAACGGGAAATGCGTCAATTTAAGTGATAAACATACAAAAGAGTTTGACGATGTGGATTTTAACAATTTAAGCAGTGAACTGAAAAAAGTAGCATCTAACATAAAAAACGCTTCGCAGTTAGAAACAAAATACGATGAAATTGCAGAAAAAATTGAAACCGAAAAAAACAAAGAAGAAACCGGCGGCGGAAGTTCAGGCGGTTCAGGCGGTGGCAGCAGCTCGGGGAGAGGAAATTCCAACCGCAACGACGTAAGCGGAGCGGTTACTAATGACTTGCTTCCGTCTGAAAATACCAACGAGGTAATAACTGAAGCATTCCATGACTTGAATACTGTTAGCTGGGCGAAGGAGGCAATTTGCTACCTAGCAGACAAGAATGTGTTAAACGGCAGGGAAAACGGCTTGTTTTACCCCGATGATTTGGTAACACGGGAAGAATTTGTAAAAATGATTACCCTGGCATTGCATATTTTAGATGACAGCGCTGAGACAGGCTTTACCGACGTTGAGTGCGGCCGCTGGAGCTATCCTTATATTGCAAGCGGTGTTGCCGCAGCAATTATCAACGGTGTTTCGGAGCAGAAATTTGCGCCTGAGGCATTTATTACCCGACAGGATATGGCGGTTATCGTATTCCGCGCTGCACAGTGCATGAAACTGGAACTAAGCGGGACAGCAGCATTCAGTGACGAAAATGAAATTTCCGACTATGCAAAAAATGCGGTATCTCATCTTGCAGGCACGGGAATCGTGAATGGTGTTGGAAACGGGCTTTTTGCACCGAAAGACGCTGTTACCCGTGCACAGGCCGCAAAAATCATTTATGAACTTGTCATGGCGAACGGAGGGATGAAATAAATGAAACCAAAATTGATTTGCACCTTCCTTATGGTGTTAATGCTGTTGACATCTGTTTCAACATACGCGGTGAAACGTCCGGTAGAGACAAAAACATTTAATATATTAGAGAACTTCGGTTCCTTTAACACGGAAGAAGATTTGTCTCCGATTAAATCAAGAAACGGTACGGTTTCATGGGAAAAGAACGGTGCACCCGGCGGCAGCGGTGGTGCAATAAAGGTGGAAATTTCAGACATATATGGCTATGCGTGTGTTGATGTGCCCAATGTTATCGGTGAAACATATGATATTTCCTTTTACGCAAAGGTTGCCTCGGGTACGCAGCCCTTTAGTGTGCCGCTGCGGTTTGAAGACCAAACATACGGAAAAACACTTTTGTCAAGTACACTTTCAACAAGCTGGAAGAAATATTCTTTTACATATATCAGTGACGGCAAAAAAAATGACGGAACCGACACACAGGACGCGCTTCGCTTGTTTTGTCTGCGTGGTGAAGGATTGGTCGGAAACACATATTTTATGGACGAACTGACGGTGACGCCCCGCGAAACGGTAGAGTATGACTGGGAAAGCTTTAACGGGGTAAGTGATACAGCCTCACGCGACGTGATACCGGCAGACGATGGCTTTGCTACGGAGCGGCCGATAAACAGCACGACGTTTTCTGATATTGCCGGGCACTGGTCCGAGCAAACGGTGAATATGCTGGCTGCTTCCAGCATTGTGTCTGGCATGGGTGACGGAAGTTTTCAGCCGGACGGTTCAGTTACCCGCGGCCAGTTTATTACCCTTGCCATGAACCTGATGCGGTTAGATCCTCTGCCATACCGGGGTATGTATAAAGACGTTAAAAGCTCTGACTGGTTTGCAGGAAACCTGCAAAGTGCGTATAATATGGGTTTTATTCATCCGGTCATGACGGCTGGGGATAATTTTCTGCCAAACCAGCCCATAACTCGCGGAGAGGCAGCATATATTTTGGAGAAAATTGCAATACAACGCGGTGCACAGCCTAAAGAAGATGCACCTGTATTTATAGATAAAGATGCAATTCCTTCCTGGGCAAAAACCGCGGTGGCCAACGCTGCACAGTACGGTATCATTTCCGGCTATCCGGACAGGAGCTTCCGTCCAGCTGACAGCATTTCCCGCGGAGAGGCGGCATCCATGCTTTACAGGCTAATCGAAAGCTACAGCAGACTAGCAGTGTATGTCGACGGTGAACAAGGGAACGACGAAAACAATGGAACCGAAAAACGCCCCGTCGCCACCGTTGAGGCGGCAAGAAAACTGGTTCAGCCCTTTCTCACCGAAATGCAGAACCACATTTATGTGTATATTAAAGGCGGAACCTATTTTTTAACACAGCCTATAAGATTTTCCACTGTAGACTCGGGCAGCAACGGCTTCAGTGTAATTTACACCGCATGGGGAAATGAAGAACCGATATTTTCCGGAGGCAGGGAATATAAAAACTTTATTCTGCACGATAAAGAAAAAAACATTTATAAAACATATGTAGGCGCAGGCACCATAGCACGGCAAGTTTATATTAACGGAGTGCGTGCCGTCCGTGCAAAAAATGATGAAAGCCGGGAAGGCTATTTAAGCCGAAACGGCGTATTGAAAAATCCAGTTAAGGATGTGGACGCATGCACCGTAACCTGTGACAATCCTGAGCTTGCAGCGCTTACCAATCAAACCGATATTGAGGCGGTTTACTGTGAGGAGTGGACCAACCCCCGGGGAAAAATAAAGAGCATTGCGCTAAATGATGAGGGTAAGTGCGTTATCACGTTCACACCCGAATCCTGGAAAATTATTCACACTACAAACTCGGCTACACATCCGTCCAACGGCCCTATGTGGCTTGAAAATGCCTATGAACTGTTAAATGCTGAGGGCGAGTGGTATTTAAATAAAAATGACGGGTATTTGTATTATAAACCCCGTAAAAATGAAGACCCTGCCACCATGACGGCAACAATTCCGGTGCTAAATCACGGACTGTTAATAGTAGGTGACGACACCGACAACAAAATTCACAACTTAAAGTTTAACCAACTAACATTTGAGTCTTTTGCCTGGAACTGGCCTTCAACTGAGGCAGCAGCCTATCGGGACAGCCAGCTGAACACACTATCATATCCCGGTGACGGCAGAATTACAGGAACTGCGGAAGACGCGGCTGTGACGCTGGCCGACGCGGCGTATGTAGATATTACGAACTGCACCGTCCGTAATGTGGGCGGCGCAGGCATTGGTTTCCGTCAAATTTACCAGCACTGTGATTTAATTGGAAACCATGTGTATAACACGGCAGGCGGCGGCATTAATCTTGGCTGCGCAAGTGCTGAAGCAAGCGATGTCAATAAATTTCGAAAACCCAAGGAGTATAAATATTTTCGAACCGACTGCAACGTGTTAAATAATAACATTCACGACTGCGGCTTAGACTACCGCGGCTGTGTCGGGCTTTCCATCTCCTGGCTAAAAAATTCTGACGTGTCCTACAACGAAATTTATAACATTAACTATTCCGGCATGCACATCGGCTGGGGCTGGGGATCTTACGCCGGTTCAGGCAGTGCAACCGTGGGACTGAATTTGACGCACAACTACATTCACGACACCTGTAAAGATTTTGTCTGCGACAGCGGAGGTATTTACGCATTAGGCGCCACAGGAGGCTGGGAAGGCAACTATAACAAAATTTGCAACAACTATTTTGAAAATATGCGGGGCACACCAACGGCAATTTATCCCGATGAAGGCTCCACCTATTGGGAAATCGCAAATAACGTGGTAGATATTCGGGAAGTTCCCAATATGAACAACAGAAAATATACCGATTGGAGCCTGGAATGGCTTTGTATCCACCAGCCCACCATCCGCTACAACTGGATTCATGATAATTTTGCAACAACAGAAAAATATCGCTTAAACAGTACTTATAACGATTTTACAAATGCTGAGGTATATTCTGATGGAAACTGGCCGGAAAAAGCCCGTGCAATTATTGACGAAGCAGGACTTCCTGAAGCATATCATACCCGGTTTCCCGATTCCATTCAGCGCCTGCGTGTGCTGAACCGTGAAAACTTATACAGCATTAAATCCGGCGACACCTTAACGGTTGACATTGTGGGCTACAAACGGAAACTGAATGAGGTGAAAATTCCTTATAATCAGCTGTATTTCTACTCCACAGATGAAACAGTTGCCGTCGTTGATGAAAACGGTGTGATTACAGGTGTTGGTTCCGGCAGATGCAACATTCATGCACAGTTTTTAGACGGCGATGTGTACCGCGATGTTTATATTGAGCTTGTCTGTGACGACGTTGCCGTGGATTTTGAGACCAAGCGGGATGTATATTATGTTCTGCAGGATGCCTCGGCGGATATTGGAGCAAGTGCAGTTACCTTTTCCGGTTTAAAGGTTCCTGTCGAAAACGCAGCATATACCGTAGCAGACCCTGAAATTGCAAGTGTGAGTGAAGACGGTGTTATTTCAGGTCTCAGCGTCGGCAGCACCACAATCCATGCGGCGTTTGACATGAACGGGGTAAAGAAAGAGATGGATATTCCGGTGCATGTTATCCGTTATGTGAAGGATGACACCATAAGCTTCTTGGATTCTTCGATAAAGCTTACGGAAAACAGTCCATTCTTTTCAGCAAATAAATGGTCCGACGGTGCGCTCTTAAAAAGCGGAGGCGTGTCGATAGCATCGTCAAAACCGTCTTATTATCTGAACGCGCTGAAAGATGAGGTGATTAGCTTCGACCTGACGATTAACAATCCGAACACATGGCCGTCGCTGGCGCTGGGCATTAAAAATGAAGCTTGGAGCTACACCAACGGCGATACATATTTAATCGGATTTAAGCCTGATATTATAGAACTGCAGCGCTTTAACAAGGGCGTGCGCACCATGATTTACGGTGATAGCACTTATACGCCAATCGGTGGAGCGGGCTATCCCAATCTACTTGATAACGGCAAGACCATGTTCGAATATGGAAAGCGGTATTCTGTAACCGTGGGTACTATAGATGAAAAAGACGGCACCAGAATCATATTGATTATAAACGACAAACCGATTTTTGATTATCTTGATAAGGGCGAGGGGCATGTAACAGGCGGCGGTTTGTTCGGCGTATATGCTTTTCAGGGTGACTTTTTACTGCAGCCCTACACAGGACAAAAGTTTTCGGATGACTAAGCGTTAAGGGAGGATAAAAATGAAACGATTTCAAACATTTTTTATGGTTGTTTTATTGCTGACAATGTACTGGTCGCTCCCCATACAGACATCAGCGTCTGATAACAGCTACCCGTATGTCTGTGAGAGTTTTGAGGACGGGAATAAAAATAATGTTTCCATTGCCGCGGATACAGGTGAAATTATGACCGTAACGCCTGGTGCAGGCGATACTGCTTATGCGCTTCGTCACACAGTAACGGAAATAGGCGGCGAACTCAAAATTCCGCTAAACAGCGCGGGCTTTGCCCCAGGACAAAATCTAAGGGCCGGGGCATGGATTCGCCTGAAAACGGAAACTGCTGATAAAACGGTTATATTTATGCTGTGCGGTTCAACTTTAAACGGTGAGGAGGCTTCATTCGACCTTGTGTCGTACCCAGATTTAGCTGTTGACACGTGGACGTATGTGACTGTTTCAGAATTTTGGAACGGTGTTTTCACGAACGGAGAAATATGCGACCGCACGCAATCCATATATTTAAAAGTGCGCATTGGTACGGGCAATACTAAGGTAGACGCGGCGGACGGTGAATCTATTACCTACGATATTGACGATATTATTTTTGAACCCACTGTGCATGGTGCAGCAGCCGAAAAAGGTATAAATATTGTTAAAAACAGTACTTTTGCAGACGGAAAAAGCAGCTGGGGCGGAACATGTGCGGTTGTAAAATCAGAGGACGCTCCCGAAGGTGGAGAATATGCAAAAATAGAAGCAACTACGGCAGGATGGATGCAGATTACACAAGAGCTGACCTTTGCCGCAAACCATATGTATTACATTTCTTATTGGATTAAAGGAGAAAAAGCTTTTAACGGCAAGGGCGAAGCGGTAGACACTGCAGGGGTTTATATGCTACAGTCGGCGAGAAGCCGTGTGGTGGACACCAACAGTTACAACACCGACTTGCCCGGATACGTAATACCGGAGTTCCCTGTAGACGGACAGTGGCATAAGATTGAGTTTTATTACCAATTTGAATTTAAAACCTTTACCAACCAGCAGTTTAACACCATTTTTAGAGTTTTTCCTCACGGTATGAAGGACACGCCATCAACAGGTCTGTTTGGAATTGATGATATAAAAATTGTGGATATGGGTGCAGTTGCTAACGGCGGGTTTGAGTCAAACGATCACACGGTTCAAAAGTTTTTAAATCCTACCGGAGAATTAAACAAAAGTAAGGTGACAGAAACAGAACAGAACGTGCTTGGCTGGAATGAAGAAAAAGTAGAAACTCAGCTTGTTGCAGACATTCGTCCTGCAAGTACTGGAAAACAAAGCATGTGTGTCAGTATTTTAGAGGATGGCGGCTATGCATATCAAGGTATTGGACTTGACAAGGCCGACACCGACTATAAAATTAGCTTCTGGGCAAAGGGTGAAACAGAAGATAAAGAGGGCGTTCCCTTTTCTTTGGTACTGGACCGTTCTGTATCAAAACCCGGCGGTGACCAGGAAAGCTATCTTGTGCCGGAGGTGGAATATTATACAGGTAAGCAGGAAGTAAACACCGACGGTTCCATGGGAACTTGGCGTTTAACAGGCGACTGGACGTATTATGAATGTTTGATATCAAACCGATTTGCGCTAAAAGATGACCTGACAACCCCGAATGAACACACTATTCCCAGACTTCCGTTTCTTTCCTTTAACGTAGACGGAAATAGCTCGGGTACAGTTTATTATTTAGATGATATTACGATTCGAGAGTACGACCCGGAAACGGATACGGACATGGAAAACGCTCATCCCTATTGCACAGATGTTTCTTTTGCAGGGAACTCTTACGAAACGGGTGCTATCAGTGTACGGTATAATTTTCATAGCCTGTGCGGAGCAGACGAGGGCCAAACCCTTCTTCGCATGTTTCAAAAAACAGACGAGGGCGAAGTTTTCATCTGCGCGACAACAGAAAAAACCATACAAATTCCTGTAGGGCTTGCCGGCGAAACCATTCGGGTGGAGCTGGTGCCTATTGATGACAGACAAACCATTGGCAGTTTATATTTTAGTGAATACACGGTAACCCCTTGTGTTACGGTTGTATCGGAAATCACAAAATGGGATGAAAATACAGGTGAAATCAGCGCGGCGGTCACCATTACCAACCGTGCGCAAATCAGTGAAGAACAGCCTGTTACTATTATTCTTGCAGTATATGATGCAAAAAACAAAATGGTAGGTTATAAAACAGTGCAGACGGAATTTGGCCCAAGTGATTCCGTAAATACAGGAGTAATTTTAGCGGCACCACCGGAAGCAGCGAAGGCTAAGCTTTATGTCTGGAGTGGCAGCGTGCTTGCTGAAACTGGAAAAACCGTATATTCTAAAGTGGTTACACGAACCAAATAGAATATCTAATACTATATTATTGCAGTTTAAAATAAATGGGCCGCTTAAAAAAGTTGGCATATGCACCTATTTGAATGGAGAAAAAATTGAAATGGAAAAATATGATGTAATTATTGTAGGAGGCGGATTTTCAGGCACTGCCGCAGCAATTTCCGCCGCCCGAGACGGCTGTTCGGTACTGCTTGTGGAGCAGTCAAACTGTTTAGGCGGCGCGGCACAAATCAATTTAGTAACACCGTTTATGGGCTACCGCACGCAGGGGGATAACCCAATTGTGCTAAGCCGCGGGCTGTTTGAAGAAATTACCGGCCGTGTTGAAAAAGTGAGCGGCTTGCCGGGCAAAAGCAAATTTCACGAGGAATATTTAAAGCTTGTTTTGCAGCGCATGGCGCTGGAGGCCGGAGTATCGCTGCTTTTTAATACAACGTTTGTAAGGTCGAATAAAGAAGGGGGGACAATCCGCTCTTTAGAGTTTGTCAATAAATCGGGAGTGTTTTCAAAAGAGGCGGCCTATTATATTGACGCAACAGGGGATGCCGATGTGGCGTTTTCTGCAGACTGTCCCTTTCATGTAGGCCGTGAAGACGGGCTGTGCCAGCCCATGACGCTGTGTTTCCGTGTGGCAAATGCCGATGTTCAGGCTTATTTTGCAGACAAAGAAAACTTAAACAAAACATATAAAAAGCTTCAGACAGAGGGAAAAATTCGAAATCTCCGTGAGGATGTGCTGACCTTTGAAACACCGGTAAACGGCGTGCTGCACTTTAATTCCACGAGAGTAGTGAAACTGGATCCAACAAACGGCGAGGATATAACCCGTGCAGAGATCGAAGCGCGGGAGCAGGTTTTTGAGCTGTTTGCATTTTTAAAAAAACACGCCTGCGGATTTGAACACGCCCAGCTTCTCTCTACCGCTATTCGTATCGGCACCAGAGAAAGCCGTATGATTGACGGGATATATACCTTGAGCAAAGAAGATATTATGGCTTGCAGAAAATTTCCTGACGGCATTGCTGCCTGCTGTTATGATATGGATATTCACAATCCTGACGGTACAGGAACATATCATTGGTTTTTGCCAAAAGGGGAATACTATACCGTTCCATACCGTTGTTTGCTTCCGCAAAGGGCAGACAACTTATTGGTGGTAGGCAGATGTATTTCCTCAACTCACGAGGCGCAGGCATCTTGCCGTATTATGCCTGTTGTATGCTGCATCGGTGAAGCAGCAGGCACCGCTGTTTCTATAGCAAAAAAGGAGAATATCTTGCCTGCAGCAGTCAATTGTGACGAACTGCGTTCTCAATTAATAAAAAAGGGTGCATTCGTGGGTTAAAAACGCTTTATTCCTCTCGTTTTTAACATATTTTGGATATTTCTTTCTCTTCTCTCTCCGTCCATCGCGTTAAAAACGAGCTTTGTACAGCGGACTACCCACATAGTAGTCCGCTTTTTGTAAACGTAAAGGAGGAAATGAATTGAACAAACTATATATCAGTTTTTTGACGGTCTTTTTCCTATGCGCAGCTGAACTTTTTACCGCAGCTTTTGGAGGGACGGAGCCGCACAATTCTTTAAACACAGTTTGTGAAGAAAGTGACGGCTCTTTTTTTTACCCCTTTGTTCAGTCGGGTGAGGGCACAAGGTGCACCTTGAAAAATGACAAACGGGTGGAGTTTGTGCAGTCGGCCAGTGGAAACAATTCCGGTCTTTTGCAAATGAAAATTGAGGCAGGTTCAGCGGCGGTCTGCAGCGGTGTGAGGGGAATTGTCATGCAGGAGGACAAAAACATGAAAATTCGCGGCGATGTTTGCTATGAAAACTTTGAGCAGCTTGTGAAAAGTAAATGCTTCATCGACGTATTCTTAACGAACCTTGCAGGGTTAAAACTCTATAACGACCCGGAATGTACCGATTATTTCGGTAATGCAGAGGGGGGATTTGTGCATTTGAAGACGGAAACCGATATTGAAGGAAAAAGCCTTTACGACGGAAAATGGCACACCATTGAACTGGCATTTGCTCCGGTTATGCTTCACAGCACAGGAAAGTATGTGGATATGCGGGATGCATCAGTGGATATGTGGTTTCGGCCTTTTGCCGGCAATGCGTTTCAGGCAACTACCGCTTTTTTTCAGCAGTCATATTTAGACGAGTGCACAGAGCGGGGAATAACGCCTTATGTAGATTTTCTCCTTGATAATTTAGAAGGATATTTTTGCGCGGTAAATGGTACGCCCCCTGGCGACTTTGTGCCTGCCAATGTGGAAATCAGCAAAAAAGAAGGGCTGACTTTGGGCGATTCCGTAAATGTGACTTATACGCTTGAAAACTCCCCATCAGCACACAGGGAAAAGGCTGTTGTTTTGGCAGATGGACAGCCTGTGATGGTCGGATATTCGGAAGGTGCGTTTGGCTTTATTGTTACCCGCGCCATGTGGGGGAAACATCTTATTCTAACCCTTGTCAATGCGGAAGATGCATTTTGCGGAGAATATATAGTGCTTGCTGATTTTGGATTTACAACAGGCGGCACGTTTGAAACATATGCCCAAGCTGACCAAAACGGAACGCTTACCTACGGCTTACACGTCTTTGGAGAAACAGCACAGTCGGCTTTAATCGCTGCTTTATATGACGAATCACGTCGTCTGATTGACTTCCGTTTAATGCCTGTTGCGGCTGGCAACGGAACAGAGCGGATTGCAGCGGAGGGTGCGATCAGCCATCCGCGGGCGTCATATGCTGCGGTGTATTATTGGAACGATCTTGAGGAAATAAAGCCTAAGAATAATTTAAAAATGGTTTATTTTCCAAAGGGGGAAGCAAGGACTTCGTTTTATGTGGATGTAAAGGATGGAAACGACCGAAACGACGGCACGGAAAAATTTCCTTTGAAAACCATTGAGGCCGTCCGCGCAATGGTACAGCCTTATCTTGCAACCATGCAGCAGGATATTTATGTCTATATAAAGGGCGGAACCTATCGTCTGCAAGACACAGTCAATTTTTCTGCCGCAGATTCGGGACAAAACGGTTATAACGTCATCTATTCTGCCTGGGGTAATGAAACGCCCGTTATTTCAGGCGGTAGGGAATATGGTGATTTTTCGCTGTATGATGAAGAAAAAAATATATACCGCACCTTTGTGGGCAAAGGAATAACGGCAAGGCAGGTATATGTGAACGGAATCCGGGCAATAAGAGCGAGAAATGACGTTGTACGGCAAAACTACATTACAGCAGACGGTAAAGACGGTCCCGGCATTCTAACCAACGCTGAGGTGGATGCAGAAAAAGGCATCTACATCTGTGACGACACCGAGTATGTCAGCTTTCAGAACCAAAGCGACATGGAGGCGGTTTATTATGAGTACTGGACAAACCCTCGCGTCAAAGTAAAAAACATTGCATTAAACGAGGAAGGAAAATGCGTTATCACCATGAATTCCACATCGTGGAAGATGGGAATTTCTTCAAACAACTGCCCGACCACATTTCCAATGTGGTTTGAAAATGCCTATGAGCTGTTAAATGCTGAAGGAGAATGGTATTTAAACAAAACAGATGGATACCTATATTACAAACCCCGCGCCGGCGAAAATCCTAAAACCATGATTGCTTCTGTTCCGATGCTGGAGCGCGCATTTACCATCTCAGGTGACGGCACCGAAACCATGATTCGAAATATTCAGTTCCGCGGTCTGCGTTTTGAGATGTTCACGTGGCTCTGGCCGTCTACAGCGCAAAATTCCTACCGTGACAGTCAGGCAAATCACTTGAGCGGATATGCGGGTGACGGGAGACTTACAGGCAATGTTGAAGATGCCGCAGTAATTGTGGCAGATGCCGAAAACGTAGATTTTATCGATTGCGTCTTCACCAAGCTTGGCGGTGCGGGGATTAATTTTCGTCAAACATTCCGCAATTGCGATTTAATTGGAAATCACATTTACGATATATCTGGCACGGGAATTAATCTTGGCTGTGCAAGCGCTGAAGCACGCAATGTTGAAAAATTTCGAAATCCCACCGATGAAATATATTTCCGCTCGGGCAACAACGTGACAAACAACCTGATTCACGATGTGGGAATTGACTACCGAAGCTGTGTTGGGCTTGGCGTATCCTGGATACGGGACAGCGTTATTTCTCACAACGAAATTTATAATGTGAACTATTCCGGTATGCACATAGGGTGGGGCTGGGATGCATATGCCGACAGCGGGACAGGCATGGTTAACGTGGATATCCGCTTTAATTATATTCACGACACTGCGAAGGATTACCTGTGTGACAGCGGCGGTATCTATACCTTAGGAGCTACAGGCGGCAGTGCGGACAATTATAATCAGATATGCTATAACTATTTTGAAAACATGCGCGGCACACCGGCGGCAATTTATCCGGACGAAGGCTCAACCTACTGGGAAATTGCAAACAACGTGGTGGATACAAGAGAGTGCCCTGCGGTAACAAACAGACGGTATAGAAATGGCCATGAACTGGAATGGCTCGTAATTCATGCAGGCACCATTCAAAACAATTATATTCACGATAATTTTTCTACCACCTCTGCGTGCAGAAAGTTTAATGAAGAAGTCAATATTTTTGAGCCGGCACAAGTTTTTGCGGACGGCAATTTTCCGGATAAGGCTAAAAGCATTATCGAAAACGCCGGACTGGAACCGGAATATGTTGAAAAATTCGGCAGCACACCCCAACGGTTGAAACTTTTAAATAACACTTCTCAGTATCGCCTGCAAACAGGTGAAAACGTTACCTTACAGGCAACGGCAATGGGCAGAAAACTTGAGGAATTTTCGACGGCAAATGAAAATATTACGTTTTATTCCACTAATGAAGCCGTAGCTACCGTTGACCAATTTGGCCGTGTCACTGCTGTGGGCAGCGGCATATGCAATATTCGTGCGTGCTATCTTGATGGTGATTGGTATCGGTTTGTGCAAATTGATATTGTTTGCAGTTAAAACAAACAAAAAAAGAACAGCTTTTTGAACAGCTGTTCTTTTTTTGTTTATCGCTTACGGCAGTTTGTTGCCTGCACTCAAATAAATTTCATACCATTCTTCCCGGGTGAGCTTAATCTCTGTGCCGCGGATACACGATTTCAACCTGCCCTCGTTCATAGTTCCCGTAACCGGCTGGAAACGGGCGGGGTGTCGCAAAAGCCAGGCAATAACCACCGCTGTTTTGTCCGCACCATATTTGTTTGCAATTTTTTCTAAACAGTCGTTTAAAGGTTTAAACTTTTCACAATCAATGAAAGTACCCTCAAAAAATCCATATTGGAAAGGCGACCAGGGCTGAATGGTAATACCGTTTAGCCTGCAATAATCCAACACGCCGCCGTCGCGGTTTACTGCGGGATCAATTTCCATGTTGACGTTTAAGCCGGCTTTTATCATGGTGCAGTTGGTAATGCTCAGCTGAAGCTGGTTTGCCGCAATGGGCATGTCGAGATAGCGGGAAATGAGCTCTACCTGCCCCGGAGACTGGTTCGACACGCCGAAGTGGCGCACTTTTCCGCTTCTCTTAAGCGCCGTGAAAGCTTCGGCAATTTCCTCCGGCTCCATCAGCGCGTCGGGACGGTGAAGCAGCAGAACGTCTAAATAATCGGTTTTCAAACGTTTCAGGCTGCCCTCAACAGACGAAATAATGTGCTCTTTGGAGAAGTCGAACATTTTACCCGGCACAATGCCACACTTAGATTGCAAAAGAATTTTTTCGCGTTTCTCAGCCGTCATGCCATAGCTTTCGGCAAACTGCGATTCGCACTCTCCCCGGCCGTAAATGTCCGCATGGTCGAAAAAGTAAGCCCCCTGCTCAATGGCAGAGTTGATAAACCGCTCCGCCTCCAGTTTTGTAAGGCCGTTAATCCGCATACAGCCCACGGCCAGCGTGGGCACAATCAGGCCCGTTTTTCCAAGCTCAATGTTATACATCTTCGTGTTCCTCCTTAAATTTATGTAATTGCGTTTTGTTTCAGCATTTCAATCTCCTCCGCCACAATGCAGTGGGGAATTTCATTGTTTAACACTTTGCGTTCAAACTCGTTAAACTCCATCCAGCAAACAAGGGCAATTTCCGATTTTTGAAACGAAATATCCTCTGCCTCAATATCCCGCCACAGGGCATATACGTTGCTGATTTGATTGTCGCAAAACGTTCGTCCGTGAAACTCCTTTTCATAAAAAAGCCTGCGCCTGCCGCAAAAAATCAGCTCGTTTTCCTGTGCGCAAATGCCCAGCTCTTCTTTCAGTTCCCGCAAGGCAGAGGACACAAAATTCGACCCGGCAGGAATGTGCCCAGCGCTGGAAATGTCAAAGCAGCCGGGGTGAGAATCTTTCGTTTCACACCGTTTCTGCAAAAGCACCTGAACTGCTTTGCCCCGGCGGCGCAGCATCCACACGTGAGAGGTTCTGTGCAAAATCCCTTTTTCATGGGCAACAGTTCGTTCCACAGTTTCTCCTGTCGGGTTCCCGTTTTCGTCTGATACATCTAAAAATTCCATAAAACAGCTCCCTCAGCCAAATTGTTTGCCCTCGCAGCATTTTACCTCAGGCGTTTGGACGTTATCTTTTTGTTGTGCTAAAAGCCAGGAAAAAACCTCAGGAGTTTCATAGGTTTCATTCCACGAGTCATGGCCGGTTTCAGGATAAACTGTAAGGCGCGCACAGCCGCCATTTTTGTTCACCGCGTCTACCATCTTTTTGCTTTCCTCGCAAAAAACAGTGTCGTCTTTTGCACCATGAAACGCCCAAACCGGCACGTCTTTCAGCCTGCCGGCGTTCCAATACATTCCGCCGCCGCAAATGGGCACAGCCGCAGCAAACACTTCAGGCAGGGAAGTGGCAAGCTGCCAGGTTGCATATGCCCCCATGCTGGCGCCCATTAAATAAATCCGAGAGGCATCGGTGAAGTTTAACCCGGCTATGTACTGCGAAAACCTGCGCAGCTGTTCGAACAAATCGAACCAAGTGTCTAAATGGCACTGGGGGCCAAACACCACAAAAGGAAACGATTCATATGTGTTTAAGTGATGGTAAAAAGGGTTATCAGAAAGCAGATTTAAATCGCTGCCGCGGGAGCCTGCGCCGTGCAGGTGCAAAATCACCGGATATTGTTTTGTTTCATCAAACTCTTTGGGTTTGATGAAAATATAGTTTAAGTCTTCAAAGTTCATAAATTCCATTTTTTCACACACCTTTCATTCTGTAATCCCTATTTTATCATGTGCGCGCGATAAAGTCAATCCGGCAAAAACCCGGCATGGCTTTTCGGGCCATGCCGGGTTTTTGTGTCCAAAATTACATTTATTTTATAACAGAGGTTATAAATTTGTTTCTTTATAATACTGCCTTAAAATGTCGCAGGAATTTTGCATTTTAGAAAGCTCCTCGTCGGTAAGCTCTAAAGTGAGCTGTCCTAAAACGCCATTTCTGCCAACAACGCAGGGAACGCCTGCATACACATTGCTCTGGCCGTATTCGCCGTCTAAATAGGAGGACACGGTCAAAATGCTGTTTTCGTTACCAAAAATGGCTTTGGTAATCCGAACTAAGGCCATGCCGATTCCGTAGTAGGTAGACTGCTTTGCCGCAATAATTTCCTGGGCGGCATTTTTCACCTTGGCGCCGATTTCGTCCATGTCGGTCTTTTTAAAGCGGTCGCCATAGTCGTTCACAATCCGCGAAACTGACTTGGTTCCCACCATGGCCTGCGACCAGGGAACAAACTCGCTCTCGCCGTGCTCACCGATTACATAGGCGTGAACGTTTTTGGGGTCAATATTAAAATATTCTCCCAGCAAAAAGCGCAGCCTTGCGGTATCCAGCGTGGTTCCTGTACCGATAACGCGGTGACTGTCGAACCCGGAAAGGGTTTTCACTACGTGGGTCATCACGTCCACCGGGTTGGTGGCTACCAAAAAGATGCCCGAAAAACCGGAAGCCACAACCGGGTCTACAATGGATTTAAACACTGCGGTGTTCCGCTGGAGCAGCGCAGGCCGATCTTCGCCCGGCTTTTGCGACACGCCGGCACAGATTACAACAATGTCTGCATCCTTGCAGGTGTCGTAGTCCGCTTCATAAATACGCATGTTGGCGCCGGAAAATGCTAAACCGTGGTTTAAATCCATGGCCTCACCGCGAGCCTTGTCGCGGTTTACGTCAATCAGTGCAAGCTCGTTGCACACGTTCTGGTTCAAAAGGGCATAGGCAAAGCTCATGCCCACAAACCCTGTGCCAATTAAAACAACTTTTTGTTTCTCGTCCCTCATAAATAACCTCCGATAAATTTATTTCAGAATAAATAAAATTTCTATTGCTTCAGCGACTTGTAATTCACCGTGCCGGATATGAGCCTTGCCGATTTTAATGCGCCCAAAATCACTAAGGACACCGCAAAGTCAATGCAGTGATGTATAAATGTTCCGCAGCCAATGGACACCACAATGTAAAACAAGGCGCCGCGTGCAGGCGTTACAACAAATGGTAATGATATCAGTCCTACAAGCATTTCGCTTGCAGCGTGAATCAACCCGGTGGCAAGCACAACCAAAAAAATGTTATACTTCTTTTTAATCAGCTGGTAGCCAATTAAGCCAAACACCATGTGCAGAAATGCCCGGGCTGCCACCCAGGGCCCCAGGCCGCAAAAGATGAACCCAACCGCGCTGCCGATGGCCGTGCCGATAACAGCAAAAGGCCCAACGAACATTGCCAAAATTCCGGGAACGTGAGAAGCAAAGGTGGCCGAAAAAATTGGTTCCAGCACAATTTTAAACGGCATGAGCATCGGAATTAAAATTGCAAGGGCCGTAAGTAACGCCGCTATAGCAATATCTTTTGCATTAAATGTTGTTTTATTCATATGTACCCTCCATTTTTGTTTCTTTCACCAAAATCACACTTCCGCCATACTATGTATCAAAAAGAGATTCGGAGGTTACATAGTATGACTGGGAATGTATTTTTTGATGCAGTGGTTATATTTTTAATTGCATATGCAATTATTAATATCTTTTATGAAGTCGGCGAATTTTTTACGAACCGTTTCTCGCGCTACAGGCCGAAAGACTGCATTGTGCTGCCTTTAGAACACGGAGCAGAAAGCCTTGAGTGCGACGTGCGCCTGGCAATGAAACGGAGCTGCGACTTAAGATGTGCGCTGGTGATTGTCGATCTGTCTTTAGACAGCGACGAAAAAATGATTTTGTGGCGTCTAACCGATGAAAGCGACAACGTGGTTGTTTCCCTCCCTGAAGAACTGCCTGACAAAATTAAAACCGCCGAGGCCATTAACGCCACGTTATAGCTTGCCTGAAAACGACTTTATAATGGTTCCGCCGCCGATTAACTCGTCGCTTGAATAAAACACCGCCGCCTGCCCCGGCGTTATGGCCCTGGCGGGCGCGGTGAGACGAACGCAATATCCATTTTCCGTTTTTTCCAGCCGGCAGGGCATATCGGGCGCGCTGTAACGCACCTTGCAAAGACATTCAAACCCATCCGGCGCAGCACAAAAGGGCAGGAAATTACAGTCTTCCACATAAAACCCTTCAGAAAACTCGCTTCCGGCTTCGCCCAGCACTATTGTGTTGTCCTTCGTGTTGATGGAAAGCACAAACATTGGCTTTCCAAAGGCTGTGCCCAGCCCCTTGCGCTGGCCGACGGTGTAGTGAAAAATGCCTTTGTGGGTTCCTAAAATGTTGCCGTCTGCATCGGTAAAATTGCCTGGCTGTTCATTTAAGAACTGTTTTAAATAGCGGTTTTTGTCCCCGTCGGGGATAAAGCAAATGTCCTGACTGTCGCGGTTTTTCGCGCTGGCCAGGCCGTACTGCTCAGCCAGCTCCCGCACCTGGGGCTTGGTGTAGCTCCCTAACGGAAACAGTGTTTTTGAAAGGCGTTCTTGTGTTAAGGTGTATAAAAAATAAGTCTGATCCTTTTCCAAGTAAGCCGCTTTTTTTAACGCATAAAGCCCCGTGGCAGGATTTCGTTCCACCCGTGCATAGTGCCCGGTGGCAACATGGCTGCACCCGCTTTTTTCTGCAAAATCCAGCATTTTTCCAAACTTAATGGTTCTGTTGCACACAACGCAGGGATTCGGTGTTCTGCCGTTTTTATATTCCTGAACAAAATAGTCCGTAACGTTTTTTTGAAACTCAGCCCGCATGTCTGCCGTGATGTGGGAAATGTTTAACGCGTCTGCTACCTTTTTGGCGTTCTCGGCGTTTGTTCCGTCGTCGTCTTCGGTGAGCCTAAGGGTTACGCCAACAACATCTGCACCGCTTTGTTTTAACAAAAGAGCAGCGACGGACGAATCCACGCCGCCGCTCATTCCTAACATAATGCGCATTTTATTCTCCATGGTGATGGCTGTCAACATGGCACTCGCCGTTGCAGCCCGCACAGCGGATTTCCATGTCCGGCTCAATGCCCTGACGCTTGTAATAGTCCGCTATGGCAGCGTTAATCGCTTCCTCCGCCAAAACAGAGCAGTGCACCTTTGCCGGCGGAAGCCCGTCT
This sequence comes from Congzhengia minquanensis, assembly GCF_014384785.1. NCBI lineage: Bacteria > Bacillati > Bacillota > Clostridia > Eubacteriales > Oscillospiraceae > Congzhengia > Congzhengia minquanensis. Next base: position 536,122 of record NZ_JACRSU010000001.1, on the reverse strand, counting down.
AACGCCTCCATCACAGCTTTGTTGGTAAGCTCTAACGCCTCTTTTATAGTTTTTCCTTTCACCATTTCCGTGGCCATTGAGCTGGTGGCAACCGCGGCGCCGCAGCCAAAGGTTTTAAATTTTACGTCTTGAATCACATCATTTTCAATTTTCATGTATATTTTCATAATATCGCCGCACTTGGCGTTGCCCACCTGTCCCACAGCGTTGGCATCGGGAAGTTCTCCAACGTTCCTGGGGTTTGAAAAGTGGTCCATTACTTTTTCACTATACATAGTAAACCGTCCTTTCTGCTATTGCTTGTTTTTCACTTCTTCATATAATGGCGACATATCACGAAGCCTTTGCACAATGCCCGGCAAAAGCGCAATCACCTTGTCGATTTCTTCTTTTGTGTTATAATCCCCAATGGAAATGCGCAGCGAACCGTGTGCCGTTTCATGGGGCAGGCCCAAAGCCAGCAGCACATGTGAGGGGTCTAGCGACCCGCTGGTGCAGGCCGAGCCGGAGGAGGCTGCAATGCCGTTTAAGTCCAGCATTAACAGAAGCGATTCTCCCTCAATGTAGCTGAACGAAAAGTTTACATTTCCTGGAAGCCTGTCGGTTGGGTGGCCGTTTAATTTTACATAAGGAATTTTTTCCATAATATTTTTAATCAAATAATCCCGCAGCATACAAAGCTTTTCCGCCTTTTCGGGAATATTTCGGGTTGCCAAAGCAATTGCCTCGCCCATTCCCACAATGGAGGCCACGTTTTCTGTTCCGGCCCGCCGTGCGCGTTCTTGCGCGCCGCCATGCATAAAGATTTCCGGCCGCACACCGTTTCTCACATAAAGTGCGCCAACACCTTTTGGCCCGCCGAACTTGTGGGCCGACATGGAAAGCATGTCGATGTTCATTTTCTTCACATCAAGCTCCATTGCGCCCACGGCCTGAACCGCGTCGGTGTGGAAGGTAATGTTGTGTTTTTTTGCAATTGCGCCGATTTCAGAAATGGGCTCAATGGTGCCCACCTCGTTGTTGGCTGTCATAATGGTAATTAAAATGGTGTCGGGGCGAATGGCTTCTTCCAGGTCGGTTAAACTGATTTTGCCAAACTCGTCCACTGGTAGATACGTTACAGAAAAGCCTTGCTTTTCCAAATAGTTTAGGGTGTGGAGCACCGCGTGGTGCTCAATGGCAGAGGAAATGATGTGCTTTCCCTTCTTCTCCTTTGCCCGGGCAATGCCCTTAATAGCCCAGTTGTCTGCCTCTGAACCGCAGCCGGTAAAATAGATTTCAGCGGGCTGAGCGCCAATGGCATTGGCCACTTGTATGCGTGCCGCATCAATTGCCGCTTTTGCAGACCTTCCGATACTGTATATAGAGGACGGGTTGCCGTAGTTTTCGGTTAAATACGGCATCATTTTATCCAGAACCTCTTTTTTAAGCGGAGTTGTGGCACTGTTATCAAGATAAATTGATGGTTCCATTTTTAACACTCCTGTAATGGTTAGTTTGTTAAATTTAACTTTATTTCTATTATACACCAAAAAGGTATGGAATTCAACAACAAAATCCACCAAATTTAAAAGAGATTGCCGTAGGCTTTTTGGCGAAGCATGGTTTCTACCTCTTGGGGCGTTTTGCCCCGGGCACAGACCAAAAAAGTGCCTGCTTGCCCCGTGCCTGCTTTTGCCGTCACCTGATTTGGCGTGGGAATGTTAAAAAAGCCTAGGTTTTCGTAAACTGCAGCGTCAAAAACCTGAGAGCTGTCAAGGTCTACAACCTGAAAACCCCGTTTGCTTAAATAACTTTTCATTGCATCTAATCCCTTTTCCACCGCTATTACCATTTCACATTTCTCCTAACCGTAAATTTTTGTTAATTTTAGTATGTACAATTTGAAAAAAAACTTTTACTTTTTGACAAAATTGTGTTAAAATAATAATAACTGTATTAAAATTCTATATACGAGCAATTAAGGAGGTTATCATTTGGGCAGATTATTTGGGACAGACGGTGTGCGCGGCGTTGCCAACACAGAACTCGACGTGGAGCTGGCAATGAAAATAGGAAAAGCTGCGGCGCATGTGCTGACAAAAGAAACCATGCATAAGCCTAAAATATTAATTGGGAAGGACACGCGCATTTCCGGCGATATGCTGGAGGCGGCGCTTTCTGCAGGTCTTTGCAGTTTGGGCGCAGGCGTTATTTCGCTGGGCGTAATTCCCACGCCTGCCGTGGCATATTTAACCAGGAAATACGACGCAGACGCAGGCATTGTCATTTCAGCCTCACACAACTCCGCCGAGTTTAACGGGATAAAAATTTTTAACGGTAACGGATATAAGCTGAGCGACGACATAGAAGACGAAATTGAAGAAATTATTCAAAACGACTGCGCCAGCTTAGACCTCCCCACAGGCGATGCAGTGGGAACCATTTCCAAGTGCGACACCGCTCTTTCAGACTATAAAGCCTTTGTGAAAGAAACCTTAAAGGGTGAAAGCTTAGATGGTCTGAAAATTGCAGTAGACTGCGCCAACGGTGCAAGCTATTTAAGCTCCGTTGAAACGTTGGTTGAGCTGGGGGCAGAGGTTTTTGTAGTGCACAACCACCCCAACGGCACCAATATCAATTTAAAATGCGGCTCAACCCACACCGATAAATTCTGCGAATATGTGAAAAACATTGACGTAGACTTAGGACTTTCTTTTGACGGCGATGCAGACCGGCTTTTGGTGGTGGACGAAAACGGTGCGTTAATTGACGGCGACAAAATTATGCTGATTTGCGCAGACTATATGAAAGAGCACAAAATGCTCTCGAAAGATACGCTGGTAACAACGGTGATGACCAATTTGGGACTGGTGAACGCCGCAAAGGAAAAGGGCATTCAAATTGTGCAGACAAAAGTTGGCGACCGCTATGTGCTGGAGGAAATGTTGGAAAAGGGCTACACCCTAGGAGGAGAGCAGTCTGGCCACATCATCTGTTTAGACTTTAACACCACAGGCGACGGTCTATGCTCTGCGCTGCTGCTGCTTTCAATTTTAAAGAAAACCGGCAAGCGCTTAAGTGAGCTTTCATCTGTGTTTGTGCCGCTTCCACAGGTTATGGTGAATGCCAAGGTTTCCAATGCCAAAAAGGAAACTTACCGGGACGACGACGTAATTATGGAAGCAATCCGCGAGGTAGAGGAGGAGTTTTCCGGAAATGGCCGGGTGCTGATACGCCCGTCTGGAACAGAGCCCTGTGTCCGCGTTATGATTGAGGGGCCGGAGCAGGGAATTATTACCCAAAAAGCAAACTATCTTGCAAAACTCATTGAGGCAAGGCTTGTATAAAATAAGAACTGGAGGTTTTAAATTATGTGCGGAATAGCAGGTTATGTTGGAAAAAACCAGGCAAAACCCTTCCTGCTTTCAGGGTTAGAAAAATTAGAATATAGAGGATACGACTCCGCCGGCATTTGCATTGCAGACGAAACCGGTTTAAAAAGCTGCAAGGCAAAGGGCAGACTGTCTGAGCTGGTGGAAAAATCAAAGAATATGGACTTAAGCGGCACAACGGGAATTGGCCACACCAGGTGGGCGACCCACGGCGCGCCGACGGAATATAACGCGCACCCGCATTTTTCCAATGACGGCAACTTTGCCATTGTACATAACGGAATTATTGAAAACTATCTGGATTTAAAGGCATTTTTAGCTGAAAAAGGTTTTACCTTTGCTTCTGACACCGACACAGAGGTCATTCCCCAGCTCATGCAGTATTACTATAACGGCAACGTGTTCGATACGTTTTTAACCGTTGTTTCAAAGCTTGAGGGCGCTTATGCCTTGGGGCTGGTAAGCACTTATGAGCCAAATACGCTTTACGCAACAAGAAAAGACAGCCCCCTGATTGCAGGGCTGGGAAAGGGTGAAAACTACATTGCGTCGGACATTCCGGCCATTCTTTCCGAAACGAAGGATGTGTATCTTTTAGAACAGGGCGAGTTTGCCATTGTGACAGCGGATGAAATTAAAATTGTGGATCAGGACAAAAACCCCATTGACAAAAAAATATTTGAGGTGAACTGGGACGTTTCCGCCGCGGAAAAAGAGGGCTACGACTTCTTTATGATGAAAGAAATTATGGAACAGCCCAAAGCCATTTTAGACACCATTCACCCCAGAATTAAGGGCAATGAAATTGTGCTTGACGAGCTGTCGTTAGACAAAAGCTATTTTAAAGGCTTAAACAAGGTGCATATCATTGCCTGCGGCAGCGCATATCACGTGGGGCTTGTGGGGAAAAATATCATTGAGGGTATCGCCAGAGTAGACACCCAGGTGGACTTGGCTTCTGAGTTCCGTTACAGAAACCCGGTGATTAACGACGGTGATTTGGCAATTATCATCAGCCAGTCCGGCGAAACGTCCGACACGTTAGCGGCACTGCGGTATGCCAAACAGCACAATGCGAAAATTATCTCCATTGTAAATGTGCGGGGAAGCTCCATTGCCAGAGAGTCTGACGACGTGCTTTACACCAATGCCGGCCCGGAAATTGCCGTTGCTACCACAAAGGCCTACAGTACACAGATGGAAGTGCTGTTCCTGCTGGGACTTTACATTGCAGAAATAAAGGGAAAAATAACCCAAGAGGAACGTGCAGAACTTGTCGATGAGCTGCTGTCTATACCGGAAAAAGTGAAAGGCCAGCTCTCTGATATTGAATATTTAGAAACGTTAGGCAAAAAGTTTAAAGACGTAGAAGACGTGTTCTTCATTGGCCGTGGAATTGACTATTCCATTGCCATGGAAGGCTCGCTGAAACTGAAAGAAATCTCTTACATCCACTCAGAAGCCTATGCGGCCGGGGAATTAAAGCACGGCACCATTTCGCTGATTGAAGACGGCACGCTGGTGGTGGCCTTAGCAACCCAAGACCAGCTGTTTGAAAAAATGCTCAGCAACATTAAAGAGGTTAAGGCAAGGGGCGCTTATGTGATCGGCGTGGCCCAGGAGGGCAACACCGCCATTGAAAAAGAGGCAGATTACGTCATTTATGTGCCGAAAACAAAAGGGTGCTTTGCAGGGGCATTAGAGGTCATTCCGCTTCAGGTGTTTGCATACTTCATTTCCCTGCACAAGGGATTAGATGTTGACAAACCGAGGAACCTTGCAAAATCTGTTACTGTAGAATAAATTTTTTAAGAAGGGGCTATTTATGCAGACAGTTATCATAACCGGCATGTCCGGAGCGGGCAAATCTACAGCTGTACACATTTTAGAAGATATTGGTTACTACTGCATAGACAATATCCCGCCGACATTAATTTCAAACTTTATTATACTTTGCCAGAACTCGAATTTTGCGCTGAATAAAATTGCATTTGTGGTAGACGCCAGAAGCGGAGAGCTGGTGACGCACTTAGCCGACGAGATTGACATGTTTAAAAAACGCGGAAACGAGTGCGCCGTAGTGTTTTTAGACGCAGATGACGAAACCATTATCAAAAGGTATAAAGAAACGCGCCGCAAACACCCCCACGCCGCCAACGGCAGAATTGAAAGCGGCATTAAGTTCGAACGCGCCCTGCTTTCTGAAATCCGCAGCCGTGCAGACATTGTGGTGGATACGTCGAAGCTGTTAACCAAAGAACTGCGAGAAAAACTGCTGACGATTTTTGAATCGTCCACCAGAAAATATGAGCCGATTTCAGTAAACGTGGTGTCCTTTGGATTTAAGCGGGGCGTTCCGTTAGACTGCGACTTGATGTTTGATGTGCGCTTTATGCCCAACCCGTTTTATGACGACGAGCTGAGAGGTTTTACAGGCAAGGACGCACGGGTGGCAGACTATGCCATGGCAAACGAGTCCAGCCAGAAATTTTTGCGCAAGCTGGAGGATATGATAACTTTCCTGCTGCCGCTTTATGCCGAGGAGGGCAAGCAGTCTTTGGTGGTGGGAATTGGCTGCACCGGCGGCAAACACCGTTCTGTGGCTGTGGCAGAGCATTTGGCAAAATTTTTGAGCCAGAAAAACTATTTAACCTCGGTGAACCACCGGGATTTGGGAAACGAATAGCGATTAACGCGGGGCTGTATCAGCAGCCCCTATTTTTATGGAAGGGAATAAAATTATGAGACAACGCGATATCGGCGGCATCATTGATAATATTAAATATGTTCTAAAAACGCACAATCAAGGCATAGGGCAATATGCCCGCTGGATTTGGCAGGACGAAGAAAAACGCCGCAGTCTTTTGCCCAGCGAATATGGCTGTGCTGACGCGGCAAACATTTTATATACCATCGGGGAATTTCCAAAGGATGCGGAGGAACGCAGCGCCTGGGTGCAGACGCTGCAAAACTTTCAAAATCCAAAGACAGGCCTTTTTCAAGAGCCAACCCATCATTTTATTCATACTACGGCTCACTGCGCAGCAGCGTTGGAGTTGTTTGACGCAGATTGCAAATATCCAATGCACGATCTGTTGCAATACACAGACATACAGGCGCTATATGGCCTGTTAGACGGGCTGGACTGGAAACATGACCCGTGGTCTCAGTCCCACCGCGGCGCAGGGATTTATGCGGCGCTGGTGCTTACAAATGCGGTGGACGGCAAGTGGCAAGACAGCTATTTTGCCTGGCTGAGGCGGGAAGCAGATCCCGAAACGGGGCTGTGGAGATTGGGCTGCGTGAAAGAGGGAAGCGTGCCTGTGTGGCACCATATGGCAGGCAGTTTTCACTATCTGTTTAACCATGAATATGCAAAACAGCCGCTTCCTTTTCCGGAAAAGATGATTGACACCATGCTCTGGCTCTTATATGTGGATGAAACTTTCCGGGAGGTTGCGGCGCAAAGAATTAGTTTTATCGACGTCGACTGGATTTACTGCCTGTCCCGCGCTATGCGGCAAACAGGATATCGCCGCGACGACGGCAAACAGGCATTAGAAACGTATGCAGACAGGTTGATTGACTTTTTAGAAACCGTCGACCCGCAAACCCACGACGGGTTTAACGACCTTCACGGCCTATTCGGCACGGTTTGTGCCTTGGCAGAGCTTCAGCAGGCACTGCCCGGGAAAATAAAAACCGAGCGTCCGCTAAAACTGGTTTTAGACAGACGCCCGTTTATTTAAATTGCTTCTTTATGACATTATGCTGATCGCGTGGGCGATAGACGGAATACTTTCGCCCTGCTGAACGGCCGTGGTGCTCATCAAAGCTCCGGTGGGCACAAACAACACCTTTTTAAATTCGCCGCTTTGCAGCTTTGGAATAATGTGCGAGCACAGAACCAGGCCGGAGCAGGCACAGCCGCTGGCGCCGGAGTGCACGTCCTGAGACTCGTCAAATATAAGCACACCGCAGTCGGTGTAGTTTTCCGACATGTCGTAGCCGTTTTCGCCCATCTGGTCGACGACGATTGATTTTCCGATTTTTCCCAAGTCTCCTGTAAAAATCGCGTCATAGTCGCTGGGCTTCCTGCCTGTGTCGGCAAAATGGGCGCATAGGCAGTCGATGGCCGCCGGCGCCATTGCCGCGCCCATGTTGTTGGCATCGGTAATGCCGCGGTCAACAATTTTACCCGTGGTGGCACATTCTACTTTTAAATCGCCCCGATCTTTGTCCAAAATAACGCATGCGGACCCTGTTACCGTCCACTGCGCACTAGGGGGGCGCTGGCCGCCATATTCAAGGGGAAAGCGGAACTGGCGCTCTGCTGAACAAAAATGGCTGGACGTAACTGCCACGCAGCTGTCGGCAAAGCCGCCGTCAATTGCCATGGCCGCCATTTTCATAGATAGGCCCATGGTGGAGCAGGCGCCGTAAAGCCCGATAAAGGGAATGGAAAACACGCGAATTCCATAGTTGGTGCTGGCGCACTGGTTTAAAAGGTCGCCGGCAAAAATATAGTCAATGTCCGCCGGGTGCAGATTGCTTTTTTTCAGGGCAGACAAAACGGTCTGCTGCATAAATTTGCTCTCTGCTTTTTCCCAGCTGGCTTCGCCCCACAGGTCGTCTGACACGGTTTCGTCGAACTGGCCGCCCAGCGGCCCCTCGCTTTCTTTGCTTCCGGCAATGGCGTTTGTGGCGATGATATGCGGACTGTTTTCAAAAACAACGGTTTGGTTACCTTCTTTTTTCGTTCTCAATTTGCAACACCTCAGGGATATTTTTCGTGTTTTTATTGAAATTATGCGGCAAAAAAAGAAACGCAGCAAAATTTTGCTGCGTTTCTTTTTTATTTTTTTAAAGTTCACAAATTTCAATGGCGTCAACCCCGTCAGTTTCCGCAAGCTTAACTCGAATTACCTCATTTTTCGAAGTGGGAATGTTTTTGCCCACATAGTCTGCGCGGATGGGAACCTCCCGGTGCCCGCGGTCAACCATCTCTGCGAGCTGGATTTTTGCAGGCCGGCCAAAAGCAATCAGCGCGTCTAATGCGGCACGCACTGTTCTGCCGGTAAAAATCACATCGTCCACCAAAATTACCGTTTTACCCTCAATGCTTTCGGGAATAGCGCTGTCCGACACCACAGGGCCGCGCTCCTTAATTTTGGTCAGGTCATCCCGGTAAAAGGTAATGTCCAGCGTGCCCACGGGCAGCTTTAAAGACGGCTCAATTTTATTATAAATAAAGTCCGAAAGCCGCTGAGCAAGAGGCACGCCCCGGGTTTTAATGCCCACTAACATCATGTTGTCTACCGACTCGTTCCGTTCCACAATTTCGTGGGCAATGCGCATAATGGCGCGGCTGACAGCCTTTTCGTCAAAAAGAAGGGATTTCAGCTTCATAGCGGGCCTCCAAAATAATTAAAGTTCAAAATTAACGCCGGTTTCCGTTTCATCGGGTGTGTCGCCAAACACATAGTCTTTGCCAGGGAGAATCGCGTTTAACACAATGCCGGCAATGGAGGCAACCGCCAGGGCCGAAAGGGAAATGGTGAGCTTGCCGATCATGAATGTTACGGTGCCCAGTCCCAATGCGGAAACTAAAATAATAGCGGCAACGATTAGGTTACGGCTCTTGGTAAAGTCAACCTTGTTTTCTACAACGTTACGAACACCGATTGCAGAAATCATGCCGTAAAGTACAAAGGAAATGCCGCCAATAACCGCCGTGGGAATTACGCTGACTAGCGCTGCAAACTTAGGCGAGAAAGAAAGAATCACTGCAAAGATTGCTGCCAGGCGGATAACCCGCGGGTCGTAAACCTTCGAGAGCGCTAAAACGCCGGTGTTTTCACCATAGGTGGTGTTGGCAGGACCGCCGAACAGGGCGGAAAGAGTGGTTGCCAGGCCGTCGCCCGTTAAGGTTCTGTGCAGTCCCGGTTTTGCAATGAAGTTTGTGCCAACGGTGGAGGAGATTGCTGAAATGTCACCGATGTGCTCCATCATGGTTGCAAGCGATATTGGAACAATTGCAATCACAGAGCTGATAACTAAAGAGGAGTTGCTCCAGTCAATGCCGCCGAACACGGTGTTGTGCCATTTTACAGGAATTCCAATCCACGGCGCGTTTTTCAGCTGGTCTAATGCGGAAACAGAGAACAACTGCAGTTTGGGATTTCCAAACAGTGTAATATAAGCGTTTCCGTCTGCCCCTGTAATGGTTTCGCCTAATGTGAGCGCTAAAATGGCGGCAATGGCACAGGAACCCAAAACACCAATTAAAATGGGAACGATTTTTGCCATGCCTTTGCCCCAAATGTTAAACACAATAACCAATGCCAGCGCGATAAAGGCAATTAACCAGTTTGTGGTGCAGTTTGTAACCGCACTGCCGGCAAGACCCAAACCAATGGAGATGATAATTGGCCCGGTAACAACAGGTGGGAAAAATTTCATTACGCGCTTAATGCCGACAATTTTAATTAAAGCGGCCAAAATTAAGTAAACCAAACCTGCAAACGCAACGCCCAAGCATGCATAGGGCAAAAGCTGTGCATTTGTCATGGTGCCGTTTCCGGCCAGGGGAGCAACAGCGCCGTAGCCGCCCAAAAACGCAAAAGACGACCCTAAAAATGCGGGCACCTTGCCTTTGGTTATCAGGTGGAACAAAAGCGTGCCCAAGCCTGCCATTAATAGCGTAGTTGCAATGTCAAGCCCTGTTAAAAGCGGCACCAGAACCGTTGCGCCGAACATGGCCAGCATGTGCTGAAAGCCAAGCAGAAGCATTTTCCCCTTGCCCAGGGTGCGTGCGTCGTAAATTCCGGTCTGTGTTTCGTTAGACATAAAAAACATCTCTCCTTTAATTTTAAATAAAAAAGCCCTGTCCGCAGTTTGCGGGCAGGGCAGTTGAATTCCGTCGTTTCCCCTTTTGTCTTGCCGATGTCCCGCATCGCGTTTAAAGACCTTTTTTTATTTCCAAATTATTGTATCACACACATGCACGAATGTAAAGAGGAATTTTCAAGTTTTTTTGTATATTCTGTAAAATTTTGAAAGAAAAAAGTGCCGCGTTCTTGCAAAACGCGGCACTTTAGTTATTTTTATTTTGGAGTTGCAATAATAATTCTAATTCTTCCGCCTACGGAGTCATCCTTATCACAATAAAGCGAAATACTGTAGTTTTCAAAGGTATTTTTCAGTTCATCCAATGTCAGCATGGAGTAGTTATAAGAGGCGTCCTTGGTATAAATTGAAATATCGTCACTCATCTTATAAATTTTTCCGCCAAAATTGATATTAGAGCCGGATATATCAGTAACCTTGCTGCCGTTCACCTTAGTTAAGGGGGACATTCCCGTAACCGCACCATTTTCTGAAGTTTTGATTTTCACTGGTTGACCGCTGGAAACGGTATAGGCCGCGCCATTTGTGGAAAGCGATTTTGAGGTACCATTTAACAGATAAGTATAAGAACCCGAAACAGACATACCAACCGTATTTTTACTTGCGGAGGTAACAACGCCGTATTCGTGCATGTCACCTGTGATGTCACGGAGTATTAATTCGATAATTTTTCCATCGGAGTTTTTTTCTGCGTAAAGAATATCGCTTGCGTTTAAGTTTAAGCCATTAAGCCGTTGGGGGAACACGTTTGCCGCATTGCCTGAATCCCCCGGATTTGTTGTGCTAACCTCTATGATGCTTAAAGATGCATCAAGTTTGCTGTTTCCAAGCGAGCGGGTATTGCTGTTCCAGGTAAAGAGTCCCGAAACGGTTGATTGTTGCGTTACAACAGAAACGCTGGCGTTACCGTCTTTAAATGACACCTTAACCGGCTGATTTAAAAGCGATTTATAGTCCTTTGTGGTAATGTATTCGCTGGACTCGCCAGAAGGCAGCACCAACCGCACAAACGGTTTTGTAACGGCGGTTCCGTTCACCGTGGTTTCTTTTGTTCCTGTTTCAATCAGATAGCCATATACCTCGTCGGATAGCTGCGCCTGCGTTAAAACGTCCGCCACTTCGCCGGACTTGCCCAAAAGCAGCGTTACCGTGTCGCCTAAGTTAAAGCTGCCGTTCGACGAAAGCTTGGTAAACGCATCAACGCCCTCTAACGCATAGGTAATTCCAGAAACGGTTACGCTTTGCGGCGTATCCTTATTCGGCGTTGCCGATTCATACACGCCGGTTACTTTTTTGCTGTAGGTTAAAATCATATCCAGATCCTTAGAGTAGTAGGCAATGTCGTTAACCTTAACGTCTGAAAGCGCAGTCTTCGCACCGTCACGCATGATGGTGGTACTGTCAGGATCTACGCCAAAGGAGGAATACCAGCTTGTGCCGCTTACCGTCACAGGGCCAATGGTGTTGCCCTCCTCATAAATAACATAGTCAATTGCGCCGTTTTGTTTATATTTCACGTTCAGCACGTCGCCCATTGCAATTTTCTGTGAGACAGCGGAGTAGGAGGTTTGGGTGTCGTCTTCATAAAATAACGTTCCTGCCGTGAACTCTACCTTGTCAAATGCACCTTTGTTATAGGTAATAATGCTGTTGCCCAAAATGGAGTAGACGATGTGGCGCTTTATTTCGGGATTGTCCACGTCGGTGTTGGTGTCCACGCGGTTATAAATGATATACTGAAGCTGGTTGTTTTTGTCGTAACGAAGGGTCAAAGTGTCGCCCGCTTTAATTTTTGAGGAAATTTGCTGGTAGCTTGAAGTGTCGTCCCCGTCAAAGTAGGAAACCGTTTGGCTCAGCGTTACCTCGGAAAGGGTTTCGTCAATGTAGCCTAAAACTTTGTCGCCCAGCACCGAGGTGACAACGCAGGTCTTTGTGTTGGGTGTAGTTAATGAGGAAGATTTCGGGTTTGTGGTAAATAAAATATAATCAATTTCATTGTTTTTGTCTTTAAACACCTTGCACACGTCGCCGGCTTCAATTTCCTGGGTTACAGATTCGTAGGTGTAGGTTTTGGATTTAAAATATACCGGCGTTCCCTCGTCCACATCTAAAATATTGCCGTCGAACAGAATATCCGATCCCATTGTGCCGCTGACGATATATTCTTCCGTTATTTGCTCGCCCGGGATAAACGAAACCAAAGTGTCGTTGTTCCGAACCGTAATACTGCCGCGTTTTCCAATGTTATTAAAGTCAAAATCGTCTGTAATTTTAAACGTTCCGGCGGAGGTTAACACCTTGCCCGCACTTACGGAAGAGTCCTCCCTGTTTGAGGCAATCAACACAACGTCATCGGTAATTGCCCGGTCGAACTCTGATATGTAATCGCTGCCTGAACCCTTTGCCGGCGTGTTTAACAGATTATAGGCAATGATCATTACGTCCCGGCGGGTGAGCTCTTGCCCGGCCGATTTTGAGAGAGAGTCACTCAGGCCAATATTTTGGGAAAGGCCAATTTGACCATCCGGCCAGGATGCGCCAAAATCCTCTTCTGAATAGCCCAAAACCCGAAGGAACATGGTTAATGCCTCTTCATAGGTCACGGTGTCGGAGGGCTTAAACGTTGCGTCTAAATATCCCTTGCAAAGCCCGTTTTTCACCGCTACGGTGATGTAAGGTGCGGCCCAGTGGTCGGCAGATACGTCTTTAAAAGGCGACGTTTTGCTGCCTGTGGCCACGGTGTCCCGGAATTTTGAGGCCGCAACTGCAATTTTTGTGCACTCCGCCCGGGAAACAAAAGCGTCAAGCCGCAAATTCCCATCAGGGTCGCCCTGCATAATTTTCAGCTCGGCAAGCAGCGGAGCAACATTGTCGGAATAAGCTGGGGCGGCGAAAACCGGCAGTGCGCCGAAACCGCTTGTAATCAGCAACGCTGCAAGCACTACAGAAGCTATTTTTTTCAAATTCATCAATCCTTTCTATCAAAAAAGCCAATTGTTATTCAAACCTTAAGGCGTCGATGGGGTTTAAGTTTGCCGCATTTTTCGCAGGCAGGAACCCGAAAATTACGCCGATTGCAACCGAAACGGTAAACGCAACGACAATTGCGCTCACAGAGGGAGTGACCGTAATGTCTAACAGCTTGCCGGCGGCAGAGGAAAGCAAAATTCCAACTACAATTCCAATTACGCCGCCAATGCCGCTCACCGTTCCCGCTTCAAATACAAACTGCTGCATAATGTGCTTTTTCTTTGCGCCCAGAGATTTGCGAATACCAATTTCTTTGGTACGCTCGGTTACTGACACCAGCATAATGTTCATAATTCCAATACCGCCTACCAGCAGGGAGATGCCCGCAATGCACACCAAGGCCATTTTCATGGTGTTGGTAATGGTGGTCATTTCGTCTAAAATTTCTTTTGTGGAAATAATGTTATAAAAATCGCTGCTTCCTAAAATTTTTGTCAGCGTCTGCTCTAAAATTGTCTTTGCCTCGGTAATCCGATTTGTGTCGGCCGCCATAATGGTGTAGCTGCCGATGGTGGAGTTCCAAGACATTTTCGAGGCGTTGGTGTAAGGAATGTAAATGCACTGGTCGGAAGAACCTTCCTCAGAGTCTGCCTTTTCCTCTAAAACACCAACAATGGTGTAAGGCTCGCCGTTAATTTTCATGGTCTCTCCCAGCGCTTTGCCTTTTTCATAATATTCATGTTCATAATAGGTACCGATAACGCAGACCTTAAGCATTTTGCTCACGTCCACATACTGCAGAAAACGCCCCTGTTCTACGGTAAGGGTGTTAATTTTATCATAGGTTTCGTCCACACCAGTTACGCTGGCCCTGGTGTTATCTGAAGCTGTGGGCGACTTTACCGTGGCGTTTAACGACACGTTGGGGGACACATAGGTAAACAAATCCTGATGTTCGTCCACCATTTCATACAGGTCGTCCGGCGAAATCTGCCGTGTACTGCCCCTTGAGGTGATGGAAACAGAGATGTTGTTCATGCCAATACTTTCAAACACGTCGGTTACCTGCCCGGTTACGCCGTCCATAATGCTGACTAAAATGATAACCGCTCCAACGCCGATGATAATGCCCAGCATGGTAAGGAAAGACCGCATTTTGTTCGACACAATGCTGGATATGGCCAGCTGCATGGTTTTTGTTAGCTTCATACTGCGGCCGCCTCCTTTTTCAGCTGGGCAAACACCGTGGAACGGATAATTTCGTCGTTTTCCGCTTCACCGTCGTAAATAATTTTGCCGTCGTGAATCCTTATAACGCGTTTCGCGGTAGCCGCAATGGAATTGTCGTGGGTAATTAGAATAATGGTGTTGCCCTGCTCGTTCAATTCCTTTAAAAATGCCATAACTTCTTTGCTGGTTTTAGAGTCTAACGCGCCGGTGGGTTCGTCGGCCAAAATCACCGAGGGCGAGCCTGCCAGGGCGCGGGCAATGGAAACACGCTGCTGCTGACCTCCGGAAAGCTGCGAGGGCTTGTGGTGATATTTGTCTGCCAGTCCCACACGCTCTAAGGCTTCCATGGCACGTTTTGTTTGCTCGCTCTCCTTGAGGCCCTTATACATGAGCGGAAGCTTTACATTGTCTAACACATTCAGCTTGGGCAAAAGGTTATACTGCTGGAAGATAAAGCCCAGCATTTCGTTCCGGATTTCCGCAAGCTGGTTGTCATTTAATTTGCTAACGTCCGTTCCGTTTAACAGGTAGGTGCCGGTGGTGGGCACATCCAAACAGCCGATGATATTCATGCAGGTAGATTTGCCGCTGCCCGACTGGCCGATAATGGCCAAGAACTCGCCGGGATAAACAGAAAACGAAACGCCGTCAATGGCGCGGACCTCCTGGTCGCCCATTACATATATTTTATAAATGTCTTTAAATTCAACCAATGGTTTCTCCATGTTAAGAAAATCTCCTTTCGGCAGGGTTCATTTAGCGCATACCTCCGCCGCCTGCGCCTCCGCTCCTGCCAGAGCCGGAACCTCCGCCGGACGAGCCGCCTCCGGAGGGACCGCCGCCCATTCCGCCGGACGGGCCGTCCATTGTCATTCCGCCAGGACCACCCATGCCGCCCATCATGTCTTCCATGCTGAAGGCCTTGGAGGCCTGCTGGGGAACGTAAACCACGTCGCCTTCAGAAAGTCCCGAGGTGACTTCAATCAGCTCGTCGTTATAAACGCCTGTTTCAACCTTCACCGTTTTAAAGCCCTCTGGCGCGCGGTCGTTTTCATCTGTCTTTTCGCCTTTCACATAAACCGTATTTCCGCGGTTTACTGCCGCAACAGGAACAGAGAGCACATTTTCCGCCCGGGACGTTTCAATTTCAACGTCAATGTTCATGCCGGGAAGGAGCTGGTCGTCGAAGTCTAAAATTTCAACGGTGACAGGATAGGTGGTTACGCCGTTTTCAGTTGTACCGCTGACGCTCACGTTGGTTACTTTGCCATGATAGGTTTTGTTTTCCAATGCGTCGGAGGTAATGGTAACATCTTGGTCCAGCGCAACATTTTTAATGTCCAGTTCATCCACTGCAAGCTCAAACTCTAAGCTGGACATGTCGTAAATCACCGCCATCACAGTGGAGGCGTTGGAATTGTCTAACTTGTCGCCGGCTTTCACATTTTTCTCAACCACCGTGCCGGAAATGGGCGCGGTGATGGTGTAGTCCTCCAGTTTTTTCTGTGCGTTTTTCTTAGAAAGCTGGGATTCTTTCAGCGACAAAGCGTTGCTTTTAATATTCTCAGAAACCGTGTCGCTGGATAACTGTGCGATTGTGCCGCCGGCCTTCACCTTGCCGCCTTCGCTGACGTAAAGCTTTGATACGTCGCCCGATGCCTTTGCGGTAACAGTTTTTTCCGTAACATATTCAAACGTGCCGGAGTCGTTGCAGGATATGCTGCCAATGGAGGCAACAGCGGTGTCTGTCACCATCAGGGTGCCGGGGTTTTCTACCCGGATTACCACGTCACGCACCAGCATATTGCCGGCCTTGGCATAGCTGGCGCCTTTAATTTCTTTTACTGTGCCGGACAGCGTATCGCTGGTTCCAGAAATGCGCACGGTAGCGTTTGCACCGTGAAACAGCTGAGGAATGTCCGACTCATTAAAGGGTATGGTGAGCAGCAGCACAGAGTCGTCATAAATGTCTGCAATCTGCGCGCCTGCGTTCACCGAGTCTCCCTTTTTTATGTAAAGCTTTTTAATTATGCCGGATACGTCCGATTTCACCGTTAAATCGCTTTGGTCTGCCACAGCCTTGCTGTAATTATTTTGCGAACGCTCAACGGCGATGTTGGCGCTCTCAATGCTGTTTTCCGCGTCTGATGCGTCAATGCGGTAAAGCACGTCGCCTTCGTTTACCATGTCGCCCTGCTCAAAGCTGGCAGACAGAATGTCGCCGTTCACCAAAGAGGTGATGGAATATTGGTCTTTGGGCTTCACCACCGCGGTACCGGTGATAGAGGAAACAATGCTCTGGCGGGAAACCGACGATTCGTTTGACAGTTGTGACATCGCGTCCTTGGCTTTATTTTTTCGAAAAGCAGAAAAGAAAATTCCAACCGCAACACAGATGATAACAATAACCGCCGTCACGACCATCCATTTTTTCGGCCTGAACTTCTTTAAATTTGCTTTTAGTTTCATTACATACAGTCCTTTCTGCCTGATAGAATTCGTTACTTATTTAACATTATACAATGAAAATAAGTCTAAGCTGTGAACAAATTATAAATATTACAATTGTTTAACAGCGATTTACAACCTTACTTATTTATGATATGATAAAAACATTAAGACAAGATTAAAAGAATTTTAAGAATTTAAAAACAGGCAGAGAAAATGATAGAGGTTTTTCATAAACCTTTGTGCAAAACAGACAAGCAGGAGGGAAAGATGAAAATATTGGTAAGCGCGTGCCTTTTGGGAACTCCCTGCCGGTATGACGGGAGGGCAGTGCCCAATGAAGACGTTATTGCTCTGGAACAGGCATTTGAACTGGTGCCATTTTGTCCCGAGGTGGCAGGAGGGCTTTCCACACCCAGAACGCCGGCTGAGCGGCGGGAAAATATGGTAATAACCAAAGATGGCCGAGACGTGACAGCAGAGTATGTTTTAGGTGCGGAAAAGGCGTTAGATTTGGCAAAGCGGCACGGCTGTAAAACGGCCGTTTTAAAAGAAAAAAGCCCCTCCTGCGGCTGCGGAAAAATTTATGACGGTACGTTTTCAGGCCGCCTGATAAACGGAATCGGTGTTACGGCGCAAATTTTAAAAGAGGCCGGAATTGACGTAATTGGAGAAAGTGGGATAAAAAAACTCCTGCAAAAGGGCAGGCAGGCCCCGCAGGAGTGAAAAAAGCTAACTTCTTCGGTTAAATCCGCGGTGCTTGCGCGCCGCCCATTTAAACTGGTTTTTAGACATATTTGTGTGATCCGCGGCCTCTGAAAGCGAAATTTCTCCTGCTTTCCACCGCAGATAAATCTCTTTAAAGTTTTTGGGTAAGGGAATTACAGGCCGTCCAAACCGCACGCCGCGGAGCTTGGCGGCTGCGATGCCCTCAGCCTGGCGCTGGTGAATATACTGCCGTTCCGTTTCCGCCACATAGGACAAAAGCTGCAGCACAATGTCGGAAATCAGCGTCCCCAGCAAATCCTTGTCTCTTCGGGTGTCTAAAAGGGGCATATCGATAATCACGATGTCTGCCTCCAGCTTTTTCGTGATATACCGCCACTCCTCCTGAATTTGGAGATAGTTCCTTCCCAAACGGTCAATGCTCTTTACCACCAAAAGGTCACCTTTTTTAAGGAGCGTTTTTAGTTTTTGATATTCGGGACGGGAAAAGTTCTTTCCAGACAGCTTGTCGCAAAACAGATTGCCTGCAGGAACACCCCAGGTAAGCAACTCAATTTTTTGACGGTCTTCATTTTGGTCGGCGGAAGACACACGCATGTAACCATAAGTATTGATGTTCATAAACAAACCTCCTTGCTTCTATTTTAACGTATAGGAGGTTCTTTATGCAGCAGTTTGCGCTGTGAAAAAGTGTACTTTTGCACAGAACGTATATCGTTTTATACATATACAAATTTTATCATAAAATGCGAAATAAAGCAACATTTATATAAATTTTCTCAGAAAAAAAGTGGGGTGTGCAAAAGTACACAATTGCACATCTTAGGAGAAATATTATGAAACAAGTGTCACGCAGTAACACCGCCGCAGCTGCAAACGGCCCGCCTTTTTCTGTTATTGAAAAATTTGTGGATAAACGTGAAAAAGAGAAAAAAACATGGCCGGGGTTAGGTCCATTTCCAATTTTGCTTCTTTGCGTCATGCTGGCAAGCCTTATCGTATACCAATTTTTCGGAGCCCGGGCGGCAGAACAGAAAATTTATGCGACGCTGTCTGATTTGGCTGACCAAGAAACGCGGACGGTGCAGTCCAATTTAAACGGTCAGTTCTCTACCTTAGAGGCGCTGTCAGCGGAATTTATGTCTCAAACAAACTTTGAGTTGTCCGACATTACGGCGCGAATGCGGGCCATTGTGCTGGTTTCCGATTTTACAAAAATTTCAGTGGCCGGACAGGACGGAAAAGCATATGACAATGACGGCGAAGTGGTCGACTGTAAAAACAGACAATATTTTAAAGAGGCAATGTTGGGCAAACGCGCCATTGAAAGATTAGATGCAAGCCAGGTGAAAGAGGGGCACACAAGATTTATAATTGCCGTTCCGATAAAAAAAGGCAGTTCGGTGAAAGGTGCTGTAATTGGAGTTTATAACGAAAAAATGTTTGACAATGTAATCAGCGCAACTTCCTTTCAGGGACAGGGAGTTTCGGCGTTGGTGACCTCGGACGGAACCATTTTAACCAAAAATCAAAACAGCGTTTTAAACGGATTTGACAATTTGTTCAATGTTCTAACAACTGAAGCATTAGACCGAAAATTTTCTACAGAGGTCATGCAGGAACGTTTAAAAAACGGAGAAGAATTTTTCGTGCATTACAAAACCTCATTTGGCCGGCACTATGTTGTATCAAAACCGCTTGGAATTAACAACTGGTCGATTTGCTATGCGGTTCCTGACAGCGCCTTTTTAAATGAACGCAGAGCAGATTTTATTGGGAATCTGTTGCTGGGCAGCGCTATTTTGGTTTGCAGCTTGTTGCTCTTTTTCCTTATTCTCAACAAGCAGAATAAAATTGAAAAGCTTCACAAACGGCAGGTAGAGCAATATTCCAGAGATGGCTTAACAGGGCTGTTAAACGAACGTGGGTTTGAAATCTGGGCAAATGAAATTCTGCGACGGTCGGACCGACCATATTACATTGTGTGTTACGACGTAAACAATTTTGCAGTTTATAACAATCTTATGGGGCTTGATGGAGGCAATGACGTGCTGAAGACCTTGGCCTCCGTTTCCTTGTCGTCCAAGCAGGACAAGGAAATATGCGCTCGACTGTATGCAGACGAATTTGTCTGCCTTTTAACGGCCGACAGCATAGACGGGCTGTTTCAAAAAATATATCAGGTAAACAGCCGTTTTCGGGATAAGGCCGATGGGCACAACCACATTTTGATTAGCTACGGCGTTTTTGAAATTACGGATAAAGCAATGCCGGTGCGGCAAATGGTGGACTGTGCAAAAACTGCCAAAAAAGCGGTTAAGGGGAACTACAACCAGTTTATCGGTATTTATACAGAGGAAATGAAGCTTTTAAAAACAGAGGAGCGGCAGCTGATTTTTAGAATGGAAGATGCACTGGAAAACGGCGAGTTTTACGCGGTTTACCAGCCAAAGTTCGGCGCAAAAACGCGGTCTGTGGTTTCTTGTGAGGCGCTGGTGCGGTGGCGCTATGACGGCAGGGTTATCACTCCAGATAAATTTATTGGACTGTTTGAGGAAAACGGATTTATTTTAAAGCTGGACATTTACATGTTTGAGCTGGTGTGCAAAACGCTTCGTGAATTCATCCGCGGGGGTATTGCCCCGGTGCCGGTTGCGGTGAACTTTTCACAAATTCACATCTATGAGCCCGATTTCCCTGAACGGCTGATGGAAATTATTACGCGGTATCAAATTCCGCCTTCTTACATAGAAATTGAGTTCACAGAAACTGCAATGTCCAGTGACGTTGCATTAAGCGTTCAAACCATTCAGCAGCTGAAACGACGGGGCTTTACCGTGGCTATGGACGATTTTGGAAGCGGTTATTCTTCGTTGACTCTTTTAAGGAGTCTACCTGTGGACGTGGTGAAGCTTGACAGAGGTTTTTTGGCGGGCAACGAAACTGACGAGCGTGGAAAATGCGTCATTCGTTCTGTCATCAAACTTTCCAAACAGCTGAAATTTGAAACCGTTGCCGAGGGTGTGGAAACAAAGGAGCAGATGGAGCTGTGCATTGGCTATGGCTGCGACATCATGCAGGGATATTATTTCAGCAAGCCTCTGCCGGAAGAAGAGTTTAAAGCCCTGCTGAAAAACAAAACAGAGAACAAAAAATAAAAGGTGCCGAAAGGCACCTTTTTTATTGAGCAAAGAACTTTTGCTGATAACCAAAGACAAAAATAATTAAAACAATCAGCGGCAAAATGTAAGACACATAAAACCGAAGGGCTTTGGGAAATTTTAAACCCCTGCCCATGTCGGCCTCTTTAATGAAATTATCCCAGCCCCAGCCCCTTTTTCGCGTGCAGAACAGCAAAAATACCAGGCTGCCCAGGGGCAGAAGATTGTTTGATACAATAAAATCTTCCAAATCCTGAATGGTACTGCCTGCGCCCAAAGGCTTTATAAAGCTTAGCAAATTAAATCCGAACACGCAGGGCAGAGAAAGCAAAATTACGAGGACGGCATTAATGAGCACCGCTTTTGTGCGGCTCATGCCCCACATGTCCATACAAAAGCTTAAAATGTTTTCAAAAACGGCGATAATGGTGGACATTGCCGCAAACGTCATAAACACAAAGAACAAAAACTCCCACAGCTTCCCGAACGGCATTTGATTAAAAATGCCCGGAAGGGTAACAAACACCAGCCCTGGCCCCTCACCCGGGTTTACACCAAAGGCAGAGCAGGCGGGAAAGATGATTAAGCCGGCAAACAGCGCAACCAATGTGTCTAAAAAACAAATGCTTAACGACTCGCCTGTCAGGCTTCTGTCTTTGCCGATATAGCTGCCGAAAATACTCATAGAGCCAATGCCGATGCTCAGAGTGAAAAAGGCCTGTCCCATAGCGGCAAAAATAACGTTGATTATGCCTTGTTCTTTCACATGCTCAACGTTGGGTACCAGATAAAACTTTAACCCTTCTGCTGCGCCCGGCAGGGTAATGCTCCGAATTGCCAGAACTAAAATAATAACGAACAGGGAACTCATCATAAGCTTCGTAATGCGTTCTACGCCGTTTTGCAGACCCAAACTGCAAATTCCAAAGCTAATCAGCACAATTAAAATCATCCAGAAAAACATGCTTCCGGGGCTTGCCAGCAGTTGGTTAAACACCAGCTGTGCGCCCTGAGTAGTCACACCGTGCAAATGGCCGGACAGCGCCTTAAATACATACGCCAGCATCCAGCCGCCTACCGAGGTGTAGAACATCATCAAAAGATAGTTCCCGCCCAGCGCCACATAGCTGAACAGGTGCCACTTTGTGCCCTCAGGCTCTAACAGGCGAAAACTTTTTGCCACCGACCGCTGGCTGGCCCGTCCCACAGCAAATTCCATAACAAGAATGGGAAGGCCGAGCAGCAGCAAAAACGCAAGATAAATCGCCACAAAAATTGCCCCGCCGTTTTTTCCTACAATATAAGGAAACCGCCACACATTTCCCAGGCCCACAGCGCATCCCGCTGAAATTAAAATAAACCCAAGCCTGGAAGAGAACTTTTCTCTTTTTTCCATGATAACACTCCAACAGTTCAGATTGATTTTGAAATCATTACTGTTTATCCAAAATCTTCCTAATTATATCATACGTTATATATAATTTCAACAAAATTTGGAAAATTATGCAGCTTCAGAGTTTTAAACAGACAACAGCGGCAAAACCTGCTAAAAGAGCAGCCAATTGACGTTTTTCAAGCCGTTCCCGAAAAAGCAGGATGCCTGCGGCGCTTGTTGAAACAATGGTGCCGGCAGAAATTAAGGGAAACAGGGCGCTGGCGTCGGAGCGAGCTGCAAGGGCCAGCGTTAAAAAATTGACGCCTGCATTTGCAAAGCCTGATAAAATTCCGAATTTGTGAATTCCCTTTTTCGTTTTGAGCAATGAAACTGTTTTCCTGCGGGATACAACGAAGGCTGCCGCAAAAATGAGCGTGGCAAACAGCATGGAATTGCACATGAATTCGCTTAAATACAGACCAGGATATTTAGTTTGATGCTGTTTTTGCAAACAGGAGCACAGACCATTTGAAACCAGTGTCAGCAATGTAAATTTTGCCCATTTTTTTGACACCGGAACAGTGTTATGCTCTCTTTTACCATTTGTCAAAAGTATGGCGGCCAGCAAAAACACAAATCCGGTGCTTTTAAAAAATGTTATGGGTTCGTGTAAGAACAGAATGCCATAAGCGCAGGGGATTATGAGTGAAAATGAAACAATCAGGCTGGTAAGCGAAACTGGCCCCAGCTTAAGTGCCTGATAGCCGGCATACATGGAAATACACAGCGATACGGCAAAGAAAAAGGCAAATATAGCGGTTTCGGCGTGAAACCACCTGCTGGGCGTACTCGTTACGGCAACAACTGCTGCAAACGGCAAAAAGGCAAAAAGCGCCTTTTCCATATTAAAATAAATTGGATTGTTTGTGCTGTGGCTGCAGGCCTTTGCAAGCAACGATTGAGCACAGGCACACAGGATAATGCCGAAAAAGCATATCATGTTCATAGCGTTATCTCGCTAATTTGATGTTTTGCCCAGCCTGCGGTTTCATAATCTCCGTCTGCAAAATAAACCTTCCTTATCAAAGCGGCGGTTTCAGCGGCATAATCGCGGCCGGCAAAGTTCACTTTTCCCGTTAAACAGCCCTGTGCGCAGACCAAAAGAGAAAACATGCGGGCGCTTAAGGTGTGCCATGTGGTGAGCATAACGCCGCTGTTATTTATCTGCTGTGCCGTTTCAACGCATGCGCCAATGTTTTTGAAATCATACCAGGGACAAAGGAGCGTGTCGAACCCAAAGGAAGAAAGATATTCTGCCGTGAGCACAGGGGAGCGTGTCACATCATACTGCCAGTCTGCAATCACCAGCCGCTTGTCAAGAGATGTCAGCAAGGATTCAGCCGCTTTGCTGTTTCGGCAGTTGCAGGTGTATCCCTCCTGCACGCCTGCCGCCTTGGAATTCAGCAGCATGTCGCCCCACATAATAGGGCGGCGCCCCTCGCCGGCGATTTCTGCCGCCGTTTCATTTAAAAAGCGCGTTAAAAGGGAAATATCAGCATTTTCGCCGCCGTAGCGGTAGGCCTCGTCACAGCCAATGTGAAAATAGCTTCCGCCGCAAAGCTCGTAAAGCTCCCGCCGGATTTTCTGAAAAAGCCCTCTTACTTCCGGCTTTGTAATGTTCCAGGTCCAGCCGTCTTCGTCAAATCGTCCCTGTAATCTGGGATTTTGGTCTAAGACTACGTGCTTGCCGTGAATACCGCGGCTGGCGGCGGCGTGGCCCAAGTGGTTGAACATGGGAATGATTTCAAGCCCCATGTCGTTTGCTTCCTTGATGATTGGTTTGATTTGTTCTTTCGTAAGGGCCTGCGGCCAGGAAAGCTCTTTCAAACAGTCGAAATGCAGTGTACCCCAAAATTCCAATACCAGGTGGGTATAGTTTAACACACCGCACAGCCGGACAAATTTGGTTATAAAGGGAAGCGTGGTTTCGGGAAATACACAAAGGTGCACCATACGTTTTTTTACCGCCGGCTTACCGTAAATTTCCCCGCACGGAATGAAAAATTGCTCGCTTCCGCGCTCTAAGCAAATAGGCTGAATTTGCCGAAGCAGCGCCATGTAGCCATTTAAAAGACCGCGCCTGTCTTCTGCGGCAATGCAAAAACCGTCTGTTGTCACCGAAATGGAAAAGTCGCAGTTTTCTAAAGGCAAAGGACGCACATCACCAATTTTCATGATGAAGTTGTTCTCCGGCAAAAAATCAATGGTTCCAGCGGTACAACAAAAACCGTTCCACAGCGTTTGCAGCGTTTTGCAGCAGCAGCTTTGGTTCAATGTTGCAGTTACCTTTGGTCCGAAAATAAATAAATTCTGCATGATCATCACTCCTTTTCAGGCAGTATATCATTGCATAAATAAAAATGGAACTGAAAAAACAAAACAAAAGGTGGATTTTTCAGGCTTGAATAACTTGAAAAAATGTGGTAACATAGTTATAAATGAAAAAAAGGTGGGAAAAACATGCTCTTTTTAGCTGATGACATCAACATTCAGCTTTTATCGGTCAGCCGTTTTCACTGGGACAGCGGCACCTATGAGGTGGCCCCAAGGCCCTTTTGTGCGCTGGCCTGCCGTATTCGCGGCAACGGCTGTTTTACAAACGGGGACAAAATGGTCCGAGCATCGGTGGGAGATGTAATTTTTATGCCGCAGAATTTTGCCTATCGGGCAGTTTACACCCCAGGCGAAATTTTGGCGGTGCACTTTTTATCAGATGACGCCGGTTGCGAAATGGAAAATTTTACCCCGGCAAATTTTCAAATGCTTTACGCGCTGTTTTTAAAGCTGCACCAAATTTGGAATACCCGCGGCGCCGGAGGCGGGTTTGAGGCAAAAGCATGTTTTTATGAGATTTTGGCGGAGCTGCAAAAGCAATCTGTGGCAAAGGAGAAACGAACTGGAAATCAAACATTTTTTCAGGCGGTTTCGTTTTTAGAAAATAATTTTAAAAATCCTGAACTGAACATTTCGTCAGTGTGTGATGCGGCAGGTATCAGCGACACAAATTTTCGCCGCAGGTTTCAGAAAACCTTTGGCAAGCGCCCAAAGGATTATCTTTTAGAGCTGCGGCTGGGCTGTGCAGAACAGCTTTTGGCTCAGCGGTGTTACACTGTTGAAGAAATTGCTAATTTTTGTGGCTTTTCAGACCCGAAATATTTTAGCAGGGTTATAAAAAAACGTTATGGCTGTCCGCCTTCAAAGCTTTTTTTGCCGCAATAGAAAAACCACACCGGCACGAAAGCCGGTGTGGTTTGCTTATGTCAAATCGTCATAAAAATAAAACTGGTTTCGGCCTAACTCCTTTGCCCGATACATCGCCTGGTCAGACTGTTCATACATCGCTTCCAAAGTGGCGCTTTTGCCGTTGCTTAAAGCAATGCCAATACTGCAGGTCACATCTACTTCGAGGTTGCCTTCTGCAATGTGAATCGGAAGGGCGTTCACAATTTATTGGGCTGTTTGTTCTACGGCCTGCCGGGAAGGAACGTCTTTTAAAAACACCAGAAATTCATCACCGCCAAGCCTGCCGTAAATTTCGCCGCCGGAAAAGAGCTTACGCAGTTTTTCTGCCGTTTCTATCAAAACCTTGTCGCCGTAATTGTGGCCCCAGTTATCGTTTACAAACTTAAAACAGTCCAAATCGATAAACAACATGGCATGGCGCCCGCTGTTTTTTTCCGCAAGACAAGCCCGGACGCTGCCTGACACGCTTTCACGGTTGGGCAGACCAGTAAGCACGTCGGCTGCCGCTTTTTTTACAAGTGCCTGCCTGCGGCGGATTTCATAGTCAATGTTCCTTAAAAATGTGGTAATTCTAAGGGTGTTGGAAATGCGGGAGTGGTAAATCCGGCTGGTGAACTGCACCCAGCAAAAGCCCTGCCCGCCAAGATGGACGTATTCATTGTGAGAAAACTCGTCTGCGCCGCGGGCAAAGCTGTCTTTTAAATGCTCTAAATCATAACGGGCTATTAGCTGTGCTTTTGCGTTAGGATGGACGTAGTTTTCTGCAAACGTTGAAACAGTTTCCGTAAAGGGGGCGCCCGTCGCTCCGTGGAGTTTTTCTACCAAGTCGGCGGCTTCAACCCGCAGCATTTTATTTTCCGTTAAATCCGCCTCAAGCACGCTGTCAAACATTCTGCGGCTACTGCGGACGCAATGTTACCGGAATTAGCGGAACAAGTAAGAGCGGCGGTAAAACCCATTATTACTATAGCTGCGCTTCCCATTCCGGCAAGTGCAAATGCGCACTGAAAAACCGCAGGCGGGCAGATTTAGAGGAGTTTGTGATAACACAGACCTTGCAACTCTTAACGCCGGAACGGATAGAGTACATTGCCAAAAAGATAGTAGCCCTTTGTGAAAAGGAACGAAATGACAAGAGCGAAATCACAGCCCTTGAAAAAGAACTGCGGAAAGTGAAGAAGGAAGCACGCAATCTGTTAGCCGCTATAAAAGCAGGAAAGGCAAAACAAATCCTGCTGGACGAACTGGAACAGTTAGAAATACAGCAGCAGGATATTGAACGGCAGATGGAAGCGGAACGGATTCGGATTCCTGCGCTGACGGTGGACAAGGTTACGTTTTTTATGGAACGCTTTATAAACGGCGACATCCATGATGCGTATTTTCATGAGAAGCTACTCAATACCTTTGTAAACAAAATAGAACTGTATAACGACAAAATAGCCATTGCCTACAATATAGGCGATGGCTATTTGCATGACAAATACAATCCTATTTGTATTTGTCCTTACTTGGTGGAGACGAGGAGAGTCGAACTCCTGTCCGAAAATACTTCCGATTCGGGCGCTCCGGGTGCAGTTTGTGATTTACATTCCCTCGCCTTAAGGTTCACAAACAAACCTTAAGGTTTAGTAGCTTCATTGGTCATGGCAGCCGCAAAGCTTAAGCTGCTCACGTTCACCGCATTCATGATGCCCTGACCCCTTGGCGCGGTTACCGCAGGCAGGACAGCCGCCTAATTAGGCAGCAAAAGCTAAATCGTTATTGTCGATTATATTTAATTTGCGGATTTTTAAGTGGCTCCGCACCACTACCCGCTCCCAAATGTTCTGCATTCCCGTCGAAACCATTGCGTCCCCAGGATGTATTACTCATTATACTACGGATATACTTTTAAGTCAACGGTTTTATTTTTACAGATTTGTAAATATTTTTCCCATTTTCATAAAATTTAAACCGGCCTGCAATCATTTGTGCAGGCCGGTTTTTTAGCAGTTAAAGCTCCTTTGAAATTTCATAAACTGCGTTTACGGCTTTGTCCACTTCACTTATGGTGTTAAAATAGCCGAAACTAAAGCGGACGCACCCCGTTTTTTCTGTGCCCAGCGTTTTGTGGGCCAAAATGGCGCAGTGGAGTCCTGCGCGCACGGCGATGTCATAGTTGTCATTTAACATCTGGGCCACCTCCACACAGTCGGCACCTTCGATATTTATGGCACAGATGGCGGTTTTGTTGCTTGATCCGTAAACTGTTACACCAGGCATCGCGCGAACGCGCTCTTCAAAATAGGAGCACAGTGCTTCCTCCTGCCGGCGGACGGTTTCCACCCCGGTGTCTAACAGAAATTTTGCGGCCTGCCCCAAACCGACAATGGCGGGAACGTTCAGCGTTCCGCTTTCTAAGCGGTCGGGCATCATTTCGGGCTGGTAAACGCTTTCAGACAGACTGCCTGTACCGCCTTCAATAATTGTTTGAAGCGTTAGCCCCTCACGCACATAAAGGCCGCCGGTGCCCATGGGTCCCATAAGTCCCTTGTGGCCGGGGAAAGCGAAAAGGTCTAATTTGGAACCGTCAATGTCAATTGCCCCGGCGCTTTGCGCAGCGTCAACCATGAACAATATGTTATGCTTGTGTGCAATTTCTGCCGCCTTGTAAATATCCATCATTGTCCCGCATACATTGGAAGAGTGCGTCATGCATATGAGCTTTGTGTTTGGGCGGATTGCTTTTTCCAGCGAATTCATGTCAATTTCACCCTTGTCGTTTGCCCGCAGCACTGTGTAGGAGATTCTTTTATGCAGCTCGCACTCCTTAACGGGGCGGAGAACCGAGTTGTGCTCCATGGAAGTGATAATCACGTGGTCGCCGTAAGACAGCACGCCTTTAATCCCCATGTTCAGCGCGTGGGTGGTGTTATATGCAAACGCGATGCGTTC
Source organism: Congzhengia minquanensis (assembly GCF_014384785.1). Taxonomy (NCBI): domain Bacteria; kingdom Bacillati; phylum Bacillota; class Clostridia; order Eubacteriales; family Oscillospiraceae; genus Congzhengia; species Congzhengia minquanensis. Next base: position 507,689 of record NZ_JACRSU010000001.1, on the reverse strand, counting down.
CGGGTTTTCAATATGAAACAGGGCAGCCAAACGCTCTTTTGTTTCAAATAAAAGTTCATTGGCACGCACGGCTGCGTCATATCCGCCGCGGCCGGCATTAACGCCGTTTTTCACCATGGCGTCTACCACGGCCTCGTAAACCTGGCGCGGTTTTGTGAATGTGGTTGCGGCATTGTCCAGATAAATCATAATACCCCTCATTTCTTTTTGATACATTATATGAACAACAAAATTTTTTGTTCGTTGTCAATAAAACCGCATATCATTCATATAATGTAGCGATACAAAGAAAGGGGTGTTTTCATTGGCAAACAATTTAGACGGAATTTTAAAATCAATGAATAGAACGAAATTAGAGGAACTGAAGAAGAAAGCAGAAAACGGCGAGCTTGCCCAGATGCTGGATTCGGTAGATACCAACAAGGCCGAAAAGATGATTGCAGATTTAGGGCTTTCCGAAAAAACAAAAAACGTAGATTTGGGAAAATTGATGAACGAAGTGAAAAAAAATCCAGATATTTTAAAAGAACTGAAAAAACTGTTTTAACAAACTTAAGGAGGAACGATTATGGCGGAGGATAACAGCGAACTTTTAAACACGCTGATGGGGATGCTTGGCGACAATCCCGAACAGAAGATAGCGGCGGCCCTGTCGTCGCTTGGCGTTGGCGGTGAGGAAAGCGGTCAGCCCCAAAAATCCGAGCCGGAAACGTCAGCGGGTTCGCAGGGAACGGAATTAGACGCACTTTTGCAAATTGGGAACTTGCTTTCAAACGTTAATGGCGAGGACGAACGAGCAAGGCTTTTAAATGCGTTAAAGCCGTTTTTAAGCGAGGACAAAAGGCCCAAGGTAGACAACGCGGTAAAGCTTTTAAAGCTTGCCAAAATGGCCGAAGCGGCGGGGAAAACCGATTTGCTGAAAAATTTTAAACTGTAGGGGTGAATTTGCGTGGTAACCAACTATTATAATGCCAGCAACAATTTCAGCGCGCCCATCCGGCGCGAGCCAAAGCCCTTCCGTCCGCAGTACCCGGAGCGGCAGCAGGACTGGGAGCGTGAGCGGGTAAAAGAGCGGGAGAACGATGTAAAACCAGTGCCCGCAAAGAAAGGGTTTTTAGAAGAGCTGGATCAGGACACCATTTTAATTATCGGTCTTGTCATTTTGCTTTTGCTTTCCGGCTGTGAGGATAAGCTCCTTTTAATTGCGCTGGGATATCTGGTGTTATTTTAAGAAACGGCAGGCGTATTAAACTACGTCTTTCGAAAGAATTCCATAACCCTTTGCGGTGACAGAACGGATAAAATCGCTTTCTGTGACCGTTCTTAAAATGCGCATGTTGTCGTCGATGATAGAAATGATGTAAAAGGTGCTTAGGTTCAATTTCCTTAAAATGCGTTTTGCAGGCGTGTTTTGGTGCACACAAATCATTTTGGAGGGAATCAGCGAATCGCTCTTGAGTTTTTCTTTTTCATAAATCATTTCACGCATAATTAAAATATCGCTGTTTTTCTTTTCATCGGCCAGGCTGTAGAACAGAAAAGCGCCAATCATAATCAGGCTTGGATTCCCGCGGAACAAAATTAAAAGCAGCACCCCCATTACACAAATAAGCCCGATGAACACATAGGAAATCCGCCGCGTTATTTTTGCGGCCGGAATCAGTCCGGCGTGATGAATAACCGCTGCGCGAACAATTCTGCCGCCGTCTAAGGGCGGCACGGGAATGAGGTTTAAAACCAGCAGAGCGCCGTTAATCACCATAAACAAATAGAAGTTTAACGACGGGGCGTAGACGTCGAACAAACAAAACCCGAAAAGCAGCATGAGCGCATTGGATAACGGTCCTGCCAGCGCAATTGCTGCTTCTTTTTTCGGCGAGCGCATAACAGAGGAGTCAAGCCGCAGCGTCATGCCGAACGGCATAACAATGATGGAATAAACCTTAACGTTTAAACACAGCGCCGCGAGAAGGTGGCATAGCTCGTGAATGAGCACAACGCCGTAAGCAATGAAAAATGTCATTTGGCTTTTGGTGAAAAAGGCCACCGCAATTAGTGGAAGCACCAAAAGATGAATGTAAAAGAAACGGGTGATTTTAATCATCTGTTACTCCTTGAATTCAATGAATTGCGTGGGGTCTAAATAGGTGTCGCCCCGGCGAAGTTCAAAATAAAAGGTGGAGTTTTCGCCGCCGGCACGGGCAATTGCCTGCCCCTTTGTCACCTTGTCACCCACGTTGGGCAAAATTTCGTTTAGTTGTCCGTAAAGGGTGGTAATTTCTTCGCTGTGGCGAATGATGATGTAAGAGCCAAACTCGGCGTTGGTTGCAATTTCCGTCACCTCGCCGTCGTTTGCCGTAACAATGTTTTCTGTTTCTCCGCAAGAGAGGTCAAGCCCATAGTGAAAACCGCTGCCGGAGGCATCTTGAATGCCAAATCCCTTTACAATTTTGCCGGTAGACGGCGCCGCCATGCCGGAAACGGGGTTCAGCGTTTCTAATGATTCGTCTTTTTTAAAGTTTGCTTTCAATTTTTCAAATTCAGCCTTAATATCGGTGTTTTGCGTCACAATGAGCTGAACGCTGTTTTTTGCCTTTTCAAAATTTTCTCCCGGATAAAGCTTCACTAAAACACAAAACATAAGGATTAAAATGCAAATAAGCACCTGTGCGGCAAAGGTCTGCTTCAGACCGCCTTCATATTGGTCATCTAAGCCGCCATATGTGCGCCTTCGGTAAGACGGTGTTCTTTCCTGAATTTTCATGTGTTTCGCTCCTTTTAAAACAGTTTGTACTATTATATTGACAAGCTGTTTCAAATATGACAAAACCACCGCAGGCAATTGCCTGCGGTGGTCTTTTTTTAAAAATTAGTGGTGTGTGTGAACTGTGTGTCTAAATTGCCGCGACTTCATATTCTTCACATTCAAATTCATCAGTGCCGATGAACTGCTCAATGATGTCGCAAACAGAAACAGGGGTAACGGTGTTTTCAGCTAAAACGAAAGCAGCCTCGGTAGCTTCCGCTTCGGTGCAGAAAATATCAAAAATCTTCCGATACTCAACTTTCAATGTTTTCGAATTCGGGTTGCTGCGCTTTAAAACCTCAATGCCGTACGTGTTTGAACCTATTCCGTCTACAAAGGTTTCACGCTCTAACACAAAGTACTCCAGTGTAAAGCTTTGCGCCACCTCACATTCATTTACTGTTACTGTTACCTTACGTATCAATTTTTTGATACTCATTTGGGATATGCTCCTTTCGTTTTCATAAAATAATATATTGTGGATTCCTGTGGTGTAGGTACATTATATAGTATTTTATGTTACAAATCAATTACAAGTATCAAACATAAATCGACATAATTCTACAAACTCGAAACAAATCAGTAACAAATAAGAGCGAAAGCGAGGGAAAAAGAGTAGAAACGGTCGATTAGTCGTTTTCTCCCAAAGAATCTTTTGCAATGGTTGTCACTTTTCGGTTGTAGCACGCGAAGGAGTCTTCCACAAGCTGTTTGTCCGGAGATTTGGTAAACAAAGATACTGCCGGCACAATTACAAGCCCTGCAATCATGGCAAAGGCGCCGCAGTTAATGGGGGACTGAAGCCAAACGGGAAACAGCTGCTTTGCCGCCATATTCAGCACCATAATACCCGTGCCGAAAATGAAGCTGGTCCACACGGCGGCCTTTGAGGTACGCTTAACATAAAGCCCGAAGATAAACGGCGCCAAAAATGCTCCCGCAAGGGCGCCCCAGGAAATTCCCATCAGCTGGGCAATAAAGGTGATGCCGCCCTTATACTGCACAATTGCAATGATTGCTGAAATGGCGATGAACACAACAACAAATCCGCGCATTACAAAAACCTGTTTTTTGTCGCTCATTTTTTTTGCAAAACATTCTTTTACTACGTCTAACGTCAGCGTGGCGCTGGAGGTTAGTACTAAAGAAGACAAAGTGGACATGGAAGCAGACAGTACTAAAATAACAACCACACCTAAAAGAATGTTGGGCAGATAAGACATCATGGCTGGGATAATGGCGTCGTAGCCGCCGGCGGGAATTCCGTTTGCGCCAACGTTTAAAGCGTCTGTGAAAACCCGGCCGAAGCCGCCCAAGAAGTAGCAGCCCCCTGCAACAATTACGGCAAACAGCGTTGAAATAATCGCACCGTGAGAGATGGCGTGTTCGCTTTTAATGGTGTAGAATTTATGCACCATCTGCGGCAGACCCCAGGTTCCCAAAGAGGTTAAAATTACAACACACAAAAGGCCGAAGGGGTCAGGACCGAAAAAGGAAGCAAAAGAGCCGGGAAAATCACCGGGCACATTTGCTAAAGCAGTTACCGAGCCCATAAATCCGCCGTTAATTTTCAGCACAGAAAGAATAACTAAAATAATTCCGCCGATCATAATAATGCCTTGAATAAAGTCGTTAATAGCAGTTGCCATGTAACCGCCTGCAATGACGTAAATTGCAGTTAAAACCGACATTGCAATGATGCAGTAGACATAGTCGATTTGAAAGGCCATGGAAAACAGCCTGGATAAACCGTTATAAAGCGATGCTGTGTAGGGAATTAGAAAGATAAACACGATGATGGACGCGCCGATTTTTAAAGACCTGCTGCCGTAGCGCTTTCCGAAAAATTCCGGCATGGTGGAGCTTTGCAAATGCTGCGTCATCAGCCTTGTGCGACGGCCCAACACCACCCAAGCCAGGAGGGAACCCAAAAAGGCGTTTCCCAAACCAATCCATGTGGAGGCAAGACCGAATTTCCATCCGAACTGGCCGGCATATCCGATAAAAATAACTGCTGAAAAATACGAGGTTCCATAGGCAAAGGCTGTGAGCCAGGGACCCACGTTGCGCCCCCCTAAAACAAACCCGTTCACGTTGGTTGCGTGGGCGCGGCAGTAAATGCCGATTCCCACCGTTACCGCGAAAAACACGATAAGCATAACAATTTTTGATACCATGACTGTACCACCCTTTCTAAAAAAATAAATAAAATTAGAGTTTAAGGATGGGCATAAAAAAATCCCGTCCTCAAAAATATGAGGACGAGAAAGAATCTCGCGGTACCACCTCATTTTACCGGCATCTCACGAAACCGGCCTCTACGGGTAACGGCGCTAAATTTTTAAGCGCTATATACCCAGGTGCTGTAACGGGCACACCCGTCGCAGTCTACTAAGCCGAAAGGCCGTTCGGTGCGCGGCTCACAGAATGTATTCGGAAAACGCCTCCGCCGCTGCCTTGCACCACCCGGCAGCTCTCTAAAAGGCTTTGTGCGTTCCTACTTGTTTCCGGTCATTGCTTTTATTTGAGAATATTATAGCATATTCTAACTAAAACGTCAACAAAAATTTTACTTTTTTTATTTTTAAAATTTTTTAAAAATGTCTTTATTATTTGGTTAAAATTTGATATAATATATTACTGATGTATAACGGACGGAATTATGGCTGATTAAAAGTATAATTTGCCGAAAGGCTGTAAATACACGAACGGAAAAATAAAAGAATATATGGAGGTCTTTTTGTGTCAAAAAATCAAAAACTGAAAATTATCCCGTTGGGGGGTCTGAATGAAATCGGAAAGAACATGACGGTTATTGAGTACGAGAACGACATATTCGTGCTGGACTGTGGGATGGCTTTCCCCGACGAGAGTATGCCCGGAATTGATATTGTGATTCCCGACATCACATATCTTGTGAAAAATAGGCAGAAAATCCGCGGCATTGTGATTACGCACGGTCATGAGGACCATATCGGCGCAATCCCTTATTTTTTAAAGGAGATGAACGTTCCGATTTACGGAACCAGGCTCACTTTAGGGCTGGTTGAAGTAAAACTGAAAGAATTCAATCTTCTATCAAAAACAAAGCTGCACAGAGTGAAACCGGGCGACGTGGTGAAGCTTGGCTGCTTTAAAATTGAATTTATTCATACGAATCACTCCATTGCCGGCGCTGTAGCGCTGGCGATCAACACGCCGGTGGGAACCGTGGTGCACACCGGTGACTTTAAGGTGGACTCAACGCCCATAGACGGCGAAATGATTGACCTAGCCCGGTTTGGCGAGCTTGGGAAAAAGGGCGTTTTGGCCTTAATGTCTGACAGCACCAATGTTGAGCGCACCGGTTACACCATGTCGGAACGCACGGTGGGCGACACCTTTGAAGAATTTTTTAGAAACTGCAACAGCAGAATTATTGTTGCCACCTTTGCTTCAAATGTGCACCGCGTTCAGCAGATTATTAATTCTGCTCACCGGTATGGAAGAAAGGTTGCCATTTCCGGGCGGAGCATGGAAAATGTGGCGGAGGTAGCCGCAACGCTTGGTTATTTAAACATTCCCGAAAAGGTTTTAATTTCTATTGATGAAATTAAAAAATACAGGCCCAACCAGCTGTGCATCATCACCACAGGCAGCCAGGGCGAGGCAATGTCGGCGCTGACGCGCATGGCGTTTTCTGACCATAAAAAGGTTGAAATTAACAAGGGCGACTTGGTTATTGTTTCCGCGTCACCCATTCCGGGCAATGAAAAACAGATTTCAGCAGTGATCAACGAGCTGTTTAAAAAGGGCGCAGATGTGGTTTATAAATCTTTAGAGAATATTCACGTTTCCGGACACGCCTGCCAGGAAGAGCTAAAGCTTATTATGTCCTTAGTGAAACCGAAATTTTTTATTCCGGTTCATGGCGAGTTCCGCCATTTAAAACAGCATGCAATGCTGGCGGAACGAATGGGCATAAAACAAAAGAATGTCATTGTAGGCGACATTGGAAAGGTGATTGAGCTTGGGCAGAACAGTGCGCGCCTTAATGGCACGGTGCAGTCCGGCGCGGTGTTGATTGACGGCCTGGGCATCGGCGATGTGGGCAACATTGTTCTGCGGGATAGAAAACATTTGGCCGAGGACGGAATCATCATTGTGGTCGTGACCTTATCGAAGCAGGACGGCTCGATTTTAACCGGACCCGACGTAATTTCCCGCGGATTTGTGTATGTGCGCGAGTCGGTTGATTTAATGGAAGAAGCAAAAACCGTCGCAAAAGCGGCGCTGCACAAATGTGCAGACAAAAAACAGACGGATTGGGCAAGCCTAAAGGGCGCTTTAAAGTCATCCATGAGCGATTTTGTTTATAAAGAAACAAAGCGCAAGCCAATGGTTCTTCCCATTATTATGGAAGTTTAATTATAAAATGCGGCACCCGGGCAATGAATGCCCGGGCAGCCTATTACATAGTACAGGAGATGAAAATTATGGCAGTGAAGTTATTTACGTCGGAGTCTGTTACGGAGGGACATCCGGACAAAATTTCAGACATTTTATCCGACGCCATATTAGATGAAATTTATAAGCACGATCCCCAGGGGAGGGTGGCCTGTGAGGTTACCGTCACTACGGGGTTGGTTTTGGTGGTGGGTGAAATTTCAACCACTACATATGTAGATATTCCTAAAGTCGTGCGCAGCTGCATTCGTGAAATCGGCTACGACCGAGCAAAATATGGGTTCGACTGCGACACCTGCGCAGTTATCACGGCAATTGACGAGCAGTCTGCCGACATTGCCTTAGGGGTAGATAAATCCTTAGAGGCAAAGGCGGGGGAAGATGATATTGCTTCCATTGGCGCAGGCGACCAGGGCATGATGTTTGGCTATGCCTGCAACGAAACAAAAGAATTTATGCCGTTGGCCATCAGCTTGGCGCACAAGCTGACAAGAAGGCTCACGGCGGTGCGCAAGTCCGGAGAAATCGGCTATATCCGACCGGATGGCAAATCTCAGGTCACCGTGGCATATGATGAATCCGGAAAACCCCTTTATGTGGACACAGTGGTTATTTCAACCCAGCATGCGGAGGATGTGACCCACGATGCCATAGAAAAGGATATTATTGAAAAGGTCATTCTTCCCGTTATTCCAAAAGAGCTGTTAACGGAAAAAACGAACTATTACATAAATCCCACTGGTAGGTTTGTTGTGGGCGGCCCTAACGGGGACTCAGGCCACACTGGCAGAAAAATTATTGTGGACACCTACGGCGGCTATGCCCGACACGGCGGCGGCGCATTTTCTGGGAAAGACCCCACAAAGGTGGATAGAAGCGCGGCCTACGCTGGCAGATATGTGGCGAAAAATGTGGTTGCGGCAGGCTTGGCCGACCGCTGCGAGGTGCAGATTGCCTATGCCATCGGTGTGGCAAAGCCCGTGTCGGTTTCAGTGGAAACCTTTGGCACGTCCCATGTTCCTGAAAGCACAATCGAGGCGCTGATTCAAGAACATTTCGATCTGCGCCCGGCGGGAATTATAAAAATGTTGGATTTAAGACGGCCGATTTACAAACAGACGGCGGCATACGGCCACTTTGGGCGGGACGATTTGGATTTGCCCTGGGAGCGGCTGGATAAGGTTCAGGTGCTAAAAGCGGCTGTAAAATAAAAATGAAACATGAACAGGAGGGTACTATTTTGAAAATTCTAATCGTTGATGATGAAAAGCTGTTGGTGAAAGGCATTAAATATAACTTTGAGCAGGACGGTTACACGGTTGTTTGCGCATATGACGGCGAGGAAGCAATTAAGGCGGCGTATGACAAAAGCATTGACCTGATTATTTTGGACCTGATGCTGCCTAAGGTTGACGGCTATTCCGTCTGCCAGAAAGTGCGCGAGTTTTCAAATGTACCGATTATCATGCTAACGGCAAAAAATGAGGATATGGACAAGATTTTGGGCCTGGAATACGGCGCTGACGACTATCTGACAAAACCGTTTAATATTTTGGAGCTAAAGGCCCGCGTTAAAGCTGTTTTGCGCCGCATGACGCCGGCAGACGGTGTTGACAGGCAGGAATCTACCATCACGGTAGGCAGTGTAACGCTTGACTATAACCTGCGCCGGGTAACAATTGGAGAAAAAATTATTGAGCTGACGGCAAAAGAATTTGATTTAATCGACCTGTTCGTGTGCAACGCTGGCAAGGTATATTCCAGGGAAAATCTCTTGGACATTGTTTGGGGATATGACTATCCAGGCGACGTGAGAACGGTGGACGTCCATGTGCGAAGGCTCAGGGAAAAAATTGAGCCAAATCCTGCCGAGCCCCGTTTTATCCACACAAAATGGGGGGTAGGTTACTATTTTAAAGAAGTTTAAAGATGGTTTTTTCAGCATTAAAAACAAAATAATCGCTACATATATTATCATTGTGGTAATTGTTCTGGTGGTAATCGGAACGTATATGCTGGGGACGTTAAGAACTTATTTGTTAGACCAGAAAAAGCTGGAGGTTTTAACCCGGGCAAACGTAATTGCTAGCGTTCAGATAGACGGGTTTGACGAGCAGGTAATTGAGAAAAAAATGGAGACCATGCCCATTGAGGTGGGGTTCCGCGCCATGATTTTAGACAGCCAGAGCAGGGTTTACTACGACTCTTACAGCGAGGGGAGCTACGAGGGTAAGCTTTTCATCTATTCTCCGGTGACCGAGGTGCTGTTAAGCGGCAAGGACAGTGCGGGGTTCTATGAAGAAAAAGGAAAGTGGAACATTGAGGCCGCTGTGCCCATTATCCGCAATGCTAAAACCGTTGGTGCGGTTTTGGTTACGGCAAATGGCGACAGCATCGACGGCATTGTGGAGCATATCAGCCAGGCTATTTTAATTTTCGGCGCCGTGCTGGTGCTGTTTGTCATCATTTTCGGAACGTCTATGGCCAGCGTTTTAACCATGCCGGTGGAAAAGATGACGCGGTTTATCAAAAACATGCCGAAGGACAAGCTGCAAAAGTGCGAAGTCAGCAGCAAAGACGAAATCGGTGAGCTGGTGACTGCGTTTAATGAACTGATTGACCGGGTAGCCGAGCTGGAGGAAAAACGGCGGGCCTTTGTGTCCGATGCGTCCCACGAGCTGAAAACCCCGCTTTCTATCATCAAGCTGTTGTCAGACTCTCTGATTCAGACAGAAAATCCAGACCCTCAGTTCCTGCGGGAGTTCTTAACGGACATGAATGAGGAAGTGGAGCGGTTGACGCGCATTATTCAAAGACTGTTAGACCTGACCAAAATGGATCAGAGCCACACGAACATGAATGTGGAGGTTGTGTCTGTCACGGCGCTTGCTGGCGAGGTGTGTGAAAAGTTAAAACCTTTGGCGGAAAACAAGCAAATTAACTTCATCTACACGCGGCCGGACGATGATTTAATGATGCCGATAGACCGCGACAGCATGACAGAAGCAATTTATAACATTGCGGACAACTCCATTAAATATACAGAAAACGGCGGTACGGTGAAATTAGAGCTGCTGCGCGACTTAGGAAACATTTTAATTCGCATATCCGATTCGGGAATTGGAATTCCAAAAGAAGAAATTCAAAAGATTTTCGACCGGTTCTACCGCGTGGACAAGGCGCGTGCCAGGGACACTGGCGGCACGGGGCTGGGGCTTTCCATCGCAATGGATGCCGTAAAACTGCACGGCGGTTACATTGAGGTGTCCAGTGAGGAGGAGAAGGGCAGCACTTTCACCATTGTGCTTCCCTTTGAATCTGGAACGCCGGCTGCACCGGAGGATGCGCTTATACAGGAATCTGTAACCGACGGCGGGGGGGACGGCCATGCATAATATTTACATTGCAGACTGTGTTCATGACGGAGGCGTATATACTTATCGGCTCCATTCTGACGGCACAGCGGAGCTTCTGTTAAAAACGCCTGCCGATAGGCCCATGTATCTTGCAAAAAAGAACGGAAAGCTATATGTTTTGCTGCGGGAGCCGTTTTGCGGAAATGTCAGCGGACTTGCGGTTTATGAAACTGACCAGACGGGAAAACCGCATACCTGCATTGCCACTGTACCGGTTCACGGCGTTTGCGGCTGCCATCTGTGCGTGACTGAGGAGGAACAGGTTTATGTGGCAAACTACCTTTCGGGAAATGTTGTTCATCTTCCCAAAACGGTGGTAACCCACACAGACAAATGCGGGCCAAATGAGGTGCGGCAGGACATGCCGCACACCCATTATGTAGGGCAGTCGCCGGACAACACATATATTCTTGCAACCGATTTGGGTCAGGATTCCATCACGGTTTACGACAGTGAGCTAAACGAGGTGTCGACCGCCTATGTCCCGGCCGGTAGCGGTGCGCGCCATCTGGCATTTTCTGAAGATGGGAAAAAGCTTTTTTGTGTGAACGAACTTGCGTCGTCTGTTTCGGCTTTTGCCTACGAAAACGGCAAGCTTTCGCTTTTAGATACGGCGAATATCTTGCCGGAAGACTTTACAGGTCAAAACACCGCGGCGGCAATTCGGGTGCGGGGCGAGTTTATCTACGCTTCTAACCGGGGCCACAATTCCATTGCGTGTTTAACCTTTCATAATGGGAAGCTAAAGCTTTTAAACCTTACGCCCTGCGGCGGCAGAGGCCCCCGGGATTTTAACCTGTTTGACAATTTTTTGGTCTGCACCAATGAAGACAGCGGAAACGTGACTTTTTTTCAGGTAGACGGCGAAAAATTGGTGAAGCTTGAGACTGAACTACAGTTGAATAGCCCGTTGTGCGTGATTGGTTGATGTAAAGCAAGCAACTTTACAGGCGAGTTGCTTTACAGTGCGGGGTGCATATAACAGGTTAAAATAATGTAAAGGCAAACACCTTTTTAATCAAGATGCTTGTTCCATTTGGCGCTAATCCCGTTTAAATTGTAAATTTTGCTCCTTGAATTTTTACTGAAAGTGTGCTATAATGAAATTACTGAAACGTGTAGTCTGCTTGGCGGAACGTAAGTCCGGTTGCAGATTACACGTTTTTTATTCTTTCATCTGCAATCTGGCATACAATGTATTAAAGGAGTGATACAGCGTGCAAAAAAATGAAATGGTCATGCACCCCAGCCAGGGTGTTTGCAAAATTACAGACATCAGAAAAGAATCCTTTCAGGACGCGGAACCGAAACTTTATTACGTAATGACCCCAATTTACGGAACCGCCGGAACCACAATTTTTCTGCCTGTTGACAATGAAAAGGTAAGGCTTAGAAAAGTAATGTCCAAACAAGAGATTCACGATCTGATTTGCGAAATTAAAAACAAGCCCGGCAGCAGCTGGATTTCAGACAGCAAAGAGCGCCAGAAGCATTTTTCTCAGGTTCTGAAGCAAGGCTCCCACACCGAGGTAATGCGTATGATTGCGGCGATTTGGAGTAAGCAAAAGGAGCTTGCAGGTCAGGGCAAGAAGCTGCATGTGTGTGATGAAAAAATTATGGAAAACGCCGAAAATTTGATACATCAGGAGTTTGCCTACACGCTGGACATTCAGATAAAAGACGTAGCGCCATTTATTGCAGGGGAAATTGACCCGGAGGTTTTGGATGGAGAAACGTGTGTAAAAAGTTAATATGAAACCGAACTCTTTGATCGGCTCATAACATTTCAAACCATATGTTTTTAGAAACCATATGGTTTTTTGTTGCACGAATTTGGTATTAGTTTTGGTCATTGGCAGGCATGGAAAATTAAGACAAATTCTGACATACTTATGTTTAGAAACTATTGACAAGACTTTTGTACGGTGGTATACTATAAATTAAGTATGTAAAAAAATTAGTTTATTCTATACCGCTGAACGGAAAGAGGGGAAAATGTGAAGCAGCCAGCAGTTACGATTATTGTTGCCGTCTACCAGGCGGAGAAAACAATAGATAGGTGCTTAAACAGCATATTGAACCAGACATTTTCCGATTGGCAGGCAATTTTGGTGAACGATGCTTCAAGCGACGGCAGCTTGGAAAGGCTTTTAAGCTATGCAGAGCACGACAGGCGTTTTATGGTTGTTTCAAACGACAATAACTTAGGCGTTGCAGCTGCGAGGAACCGTGCTCTGGATTTGGCTGGCGGCGACTATGTTGCCTTTCTAGATGCGGATGACTGGTGGGACTGCGACATGCTTTCAACCCTTTTAGACTGTGCACAGCGGTACGGTGCAGAAATTGTGCAGTGTAAATACCAGTATAATTACGCTAACGGCGGTGGCTATGTTCCAGGCAGCATTTTTAAGCTGTTTACCATGCTGGAGCGGAAGCAGTTTTATAAAATTTACTGGCGCATGATGACCGGCATGAAAATGAATCATGTGTGCATGAAGCTGATAAAGCGGGATTTGGTGAAAGACCTTCGGTTCGACACAAAACTGAAAACCGGGGAGGATTTGGCTTTTTGCATCAGGCTGATACCAAAGGCCGCACGATATGTGTATATTCCTGCCCCTATGTACCACTACTATCGCGAAAAGGGGAACTTAACCGGCAGCAGTCTATCTTTCAGGGAAAAATGGAACGCCAACCGATACATATCCTCAATGATGATTGACAATTTAAAAAACTGGGAAATGAAAAATCCGTTTTTTGTTGTAGTGGCGTGGTTTCGGCCTTATCTGCTCACCGTGTCAAAACTTTTTCGGACATTGAAGGATACTGTATATTCAAAAGGTGTTCAAGGGGTGGAAGGAAATGCGCAAAAATAATTTAGACCGCGAGCGGCATATTCGATTTTTAATAGACTCATGCATTATTCTGCTGGGTGCATGTGCTTTAGGCGTTGTGTTCGACCAGTATTATTGGCACAATGCCATCAGCCATGTGCATATTTTATACAACTGTCTGTTCTATTTGGTGTGTATGATGGGGTTTTTATATGTGTTTGAGGAATATACACATATTTTAATCAGCCGCCAGGAAAAAAAGGTGACGTTTATCCTGTCAGGCATTTACACCGGCATTATATGGATTGCCGCCGGCCTGATTGTTTACCGGAATACACAAATGCTGCTGTTTCAGCTTGTTACGGTGGCGGTAACGGTAATTTTGTTGGAATTTTATAATCTGATGATTCATGATTGGCTTCGCAAAGGTACAAAAAAGGAAAAGCCCAGGCTCTTAGTGCTGGAGAGCACCACAGATGACACAAGCCGTTTAAGGCGAATTAAATATGGTGCACAGCTTGGTTTCGACTCGTGGTATGAACAGATTGACACCGATGATTTAAGCATTATTCAGCAGTATATTAACGTAAAATTTAAAGAGTATGACGCAATTTGCATTTTAGACAACGTGTCGGACGACGCATACAGGCTGTTCTGTGACGCGGCCTATCAGATGGGGAAAGAACTGTATATTGTGCCGAAGCTATCGACCGTTAACTATAAAACCTCGAAGCTGGTGCGCTTTGACGATATTTTAACCTTTCACATGAGAAGCGACAACATGAGCACAGTAAACCGTTTTCTAAAACGCTCCCTTGACCTTATTTTTGTCCTTGTTGCTTTAATTTTTGCAGCAATCCCTATGGGAATTGTTGCAATCGCCATTAAAACAACTTCTCCCGGGCCGGTGCTTTACAAACAGGTTCGGCTAACGAAAAACAAACGGGAATTTGAAATTTATAAATTCAGAACCATGGTGCAGGATGCTGAGAAACTAAGCGGCCCGGTTTTTGCGGTGAAAGAGGATCCCAGAATTACGAAGGTGGGCAGAGTTCTGCGCGCCATGCGGCTCGACGAGCTCCCGCAGCTGTTTAATATTTTAAAAGGCGAAATGAGCGTTGTTGGCCCGCGGCCTGAGCGTCCCTTTTTTGTGGAACAGTTTGAAAAGGAGTTCGACAATTACGATCTGCGGTTTGCTGTGAAGGCAGGCCTTACGTCGCTGTCGCACATTTACGGGAAATATTCCACGCACATTCAGGACAGAACCTGCTACGACCTGCTTTATGTCAGCAACTATTCCATTTTTTTAGATATTAAAATAATTCTGTTAACCTCACGGACCATGTTTATTAAAGATATGGCGGAGGGCGAAGATACAGCATTGTATGACACAAAAACAGGCGTCAGCGCATGAACTGGCCCCAAAAGAGAGGTGTAAACAAATTTGTCTATCAAAATTAAACTGAAAAGGAATAACAAGCTTGTACGCGGCATTAACAAACAAATGCGCACAGCCAAACGGAACAGATATAGAAGACTGATTGCATTTTGCTTGATCGGCGGCATTATCGTGTCCGGTGTTTTTGCAATTAAAAATTTGTATTCCAATTTTTATCTGTCCAGTGCGCATCTTTCCTTTGTATTCCCAGAAATTTCGCTGGGCAAATATCCGGACGGAACACGCTTTTCCTCCTATGACCTGATTAATAAAGACCGGGTGGGAGAAGCTTTAGAATCGCTGCAGGAGCAGGGAATTTACACCCAATATGAGCCTGAGGACCTTTTAGAGCATATTAATGTTTATAACTACTTGGAAAAGTCCATGCAGACCACCGTTAACTATATGCGCACCCAGGGCAGCGACTATTCCTACTATGGCAGCGAATATGAAATTTATTTTGCGCAGCCGTTAAAATTCAGCATTACCCGCCCACAAAGCCTGTTCGGGCTATTAGAGGGCGACCACAGTGCAGAGTTTTTAGAAGAGCTGATGAAGAAAAATGCAGAATTTATAAAAGAAAACCATGCCGGGGGAAACGGCTTTATCAACTTGGTGACGGTTGAGGACATGTCGGACTATGACTATTCCGAAAAGGTGGCTGTTTACGACTCGAAGCTGAACTTTGCGCTGAATTATTTAACTGCGCAGAACACCGACTCCAATGGCTTTGTTTCGCCGAAAAATAATCTTGGCTTTTTTGATCTGAAAAACGCGTTTCAGGTTTTGCGGGATGAAAAGTTAAACCAGCTTTCAAGCTTTATTAATTCCTCTCACTTAACCTCAAACATCAATCTTTTGAGCAACAAGATGAAAATTGCAATTGAAAGCAATACCACAGAATATTTGAAAAAATCTGACGAGATGCAGATTAATAAATATGCCCAGATGAACTATGACCACACATTTACCGAAAACCTGATTGTGGTTTCCGCAAACGAAGAAAACGGCCTGTATCAGGCCAGACCAAAAACGGCCTACGACACGGTGGTGCAGCAGCTTTTGGCGGCTGAAGGCGCGGCGGCGGAATACAGCGTGGCTATCCGGGAGGACAACAACGACCTGTATGAATATTCCCTGGTTACAACCACCACAGACGAATATGCACGGCTTTGTGATAAGGCAGAAACGCTTATTACTGAATTTGACAAAGAGTATCACGAGCTGATGAATACCGCTTCCGTGACGATTGACGACTACATCAACCACAGGAACAACGATATTTTTTCAAAAGATATTAATCATATCAGTTTAATTAATTCTTCCTTTCTGATGAAACTTGCCACTGCGTTTGCATTGGGCGCGGGTGCGGCGCTGATTTTATACATTATTGTTGGCGCATCGGCAATCAGAAGAATTGAAAAGAACAGAGAAGAAGTTGTGAAAAAGGTTGCGGAAGATCAAAAATAAAAAGCCGATGGGGGAGGTAGATTCATGGGCGCTGTTAATATATTAGAATTTATAAAAATAATTCGGAAGTATTTCAGGAAGATTTTAATTTTCGTCTGCTTAATTGGAATTGCTACATATTTTGTCGCCTCCGGTATGCAGTCTTATACCTGCACGCTGGATTTAAAATTTAAAAACAGCGGGGCGGAAGAGGGCTTAGCGCCCAACGGCGATAAGCTGAACGTATTTGATATTATGAGTCCGGTGGTTGTGGCGGACGCTTTAGACCATTTAGACATTGACAACAACCTTACGGTCGAAAAGGTCAGAAGTAATATGTCTATTTCCGAGGTCATCACGGCACAGGACACTGACATTAAAGAATCTGCCGCAGCAAAGGGCGAAAAATATGAAGTTATTCCGGATGAATATATCATTAAATATGAATATGGCGCGGGTTTAGGTGAAGAATTCGGAGGCATGATGTTCGACAGAATTGTTTCCGCATATGACAACTGGTATGTGAGTCAGTATTATAACAAGGAAAAAATTTCCGACTTTTTAGGCGTTATTGACTACAAGAACATGGAATATATGGATTTGTGCGAGGTAATTCAAAATAATCTGGACATCATCACCGATTATTTGGACTCAATGGCTGGCGGCGACGAGGAGTTCCGGTCTTTGAAGACGGGCTATTCCTTTTCAGAGCTTTCACAGATGTACCAAAATTTAAAAGATATTGATTATGGTAAATATTATGCCAACGTGCGGGTTGGCCTGCTCAGCCGCGACAAAGAAATGCTTATCAAAAGCTATGAGAACAAAATCAGGCAGCTGGCAACAGAACGCGACGTAAACTATGAAAAGTCGCAAATGTATAAGCGTGAGGTTACGTCCTTTTATGACGCATATAAAGCTTCAAGCCTTTACGCTCAGGCCGCAGGAACCCAGGCAAAAATTGGGGCGACCAATGAAAAGGACGAAATGATTTACGACTTTAATTTAGAAAAGGTAATTAACACCTATGACGATATTGTTCTAAATTACACAAACACCGGCACAACGTCCACCAATATGGGACGTCAGACGGACTTTTATCAGCAGGTGATTGACGAATATAAAAACGACTCTGTGCCGCCGGAAACAAAAGAAGAACTGCTTAAAGTGAACGAAAGCATTTTGCAGGAATTGGCTGAAAAAGTAAAGGATTATGCGGTGGTTGCAAACCAGACGCTGGAAGACTATTACGACAAAATTGTAACCAACGATATAGAATATGTCGCCTCCGCGTCAGTTGAATCGAATTTGCCGGTTTCTTTGATTTTAATTATCGCGCTGATTGTATCTTTGGCGGCAGGCTGTATTTTTGCCATTATTTACGAGTTCTTGGGGCCTAAAGCCAATCGGCATGGAAAAGAGGAGAATGCAAAACCTTCTGACATAGAACCGTCTGAAAATGGGCCTCTACCGGAACCGGAATCGCGGGAAGAGCAGCTTTTGTGTCAGCAGGCAAACAACCATTTCAACGAATTTTATCTGGTATACCAGCCCATTGTTGAGCGGGATGGCTCCTGTCGCCGCTCTGAGGTTTATGTGAGATGGAACAGCAAAGAGCTTGGCGAAGTTTCGGGCATGAAGTTCTTTGCCATGGCTGAAAAACTGAAGCTTGAGCGGCAGCTAAATGCATGGCTGATTAACAAGGTTGTGGACCAAATTCATGAGTTTGACAAGGCCGGATTTGCAGACCATATAATGAACATTAACTGTGAAGCTAACGAATTGAAAGACAGCGACTTTGAAGAGGTTTTGAAAGATATTTTAGAGGTGAACAAAGCGGTTGCAAAGCGGATTTGTGTAGAGGTTATGGGAAGCGATTCTTCCTCTATTGCATACTCTTCGGCAGTATTGCGGGATTTGGGCGCACAGGTGTGCGTTGACCGCTACGACGCAGTGAACAACATTAAAATTATTAAGGCCTTAAAGCCAGACTGTATTAAGCTGGATATCCTGTCCAGTATGGAGCGCGAAGGCGGTGGAGAAAGCAACCTCACTTTGGCGATTAAGTTCCGCGACATTATTAACCAATGTCGGGAATCCGGCGTAAAAACCATTATCACCAGGGTAGAAACAGAAACGCAGAAAAATTTGTCGGACTTAATCGGTGCAGATTGCCAGGAGGGCTATCTGTATGCCAAACCAAAGCCGGTGATAGAACACATACAGGATTTGAAAGAATGTAACAACGCGAAAGGTTAAAAGAATGGCGCAGAGAACTATTGTAATCAGAACATGGATAGTGGTGGTGTTTAGCATTTTTTTGGTGTGCCTCATTGTGTTTTTCTGTAACCTGATGAACAATCGGCACGTCCGTTTAACAAAATACCGGTTTGCGTCGGAGGATCTACCAAAGGAATTTGACGGGTTTAAAGTTATGGTAATTTCAGATTACCATAACTCTCGTTTTTACGACCAAATTGGCGACTACATGAAGCAGACGGAGCCAGATCTAATTTTATTGACTGGGGATTTAACCGAGCTTCCTGACAACAAAATTAACAACTTGGAAAAGCTGATAGAGCGCGTGCCGGAAAATACTCAGGTGATGGCCGTGAGCGGCAACCACGAGTCGGAAAGCACGCGGTATGATTATATTGTTCACACCTTAAGGGAGTGGAATGTTCAGGTATTGGAAAACGAGGCAACGGACGTTTGGCGCGGAGATCAGCACATTAAAATTATCGGATTAAAAGACCCCGGCAATGCCACACGAAAAATAGGGGAATCGAAGATTGAAGAAATGAAGTGGTTTGTGAACGGCTGTTTGTATGATGATGCGGACTGTTTTTCCATTTTGGCCTGCCACCGTGCAAACCTTTACCCATTCTTCAAAGATTTAAACACGAATTTAATGCTGTCCGGCCATTTGCACGGCGGCATTGTGCGGCTGCCCGGACTGGGCGGCATGGTGGGGGAGAACATGGAACTGCACCCGGACTATACCTATGGGGAATATGACGAAGGGCACACGAAAATGATTGTCAGCCGGGGATGTGACTATAATTTATTGAAGATGAGAGTATTTAACGGCCCTGAGGTGTTGCTTGTGACCCTAAGGAGCGAAAGATAAAGGGGCGAATATTGAAACCTCAGGGGATAGGAACAACAACTTTTTGGCAAATCGGCAGCGCTGCTTTGCCTGTTTGGGGGTAGTTGGTTGAACAAAGTCAGCATAATCGTTCCAGTTTTTAACGTGGCGCTCTATTTAGAGCGGTGCGTTCAATCCCTTTTGCGTCAAAACTATCCCAACTATGAGCTTATTTTAATTGACGACTGTTCAACCGATGGCAGCGGTGAGATGTGCGACAGTTTGGCAGGAAAAAACGATAAAATAAGAGTGATTCACCACAGTCAGAACGCAGGACTTTCTGCGGCAAGAAACAGCGGGATAGACGCGGTTTGCGGAGACTTTATTACGTTTGTGGATTCCGACGACTTTGTAAAAGAAGATTTTTTGTTAAAAATGATGGAGCTTGCATCAGAGTTTGATGCTCAGCTCGTTCAGTGCGGCTATGAAAAGGGAAGCGCAGACTGTTTTTCAGAACGGCAAAACTTGGTAAAGACGCAAAGCTTCATGGCAAAAGAGGCCCTGTGCGGCTACCGGATCAAATCTCAGGCGTGCTGCAAACTTTATAAAAAAGAGCTGTTTGACGGAATACGGTTTCCTGTGGGGCTGATTCACGAGGACGAATATGTTACATATAAACTGGTGTACCGGAGTAAAACAGTGGCCGTCACGACGGACGAATTGTATTACTACTATCAGCGGCCCAACAGCATTATGGGGAACGTGACAAACGTTTCTGCCCAGTATAACCGAAGAAATGACTGGATTTTGGCCTACGTTGAGCGCATTACGTTTTTTGAAAAGGAAAATGAGCCCCAGCTTGTTTACAGAACCTATGAAAAGATTTGCATCGACATTATTTTAAGATATGCAGAAATGATGCGCGTGAAAAGTGAAATTAACGAGAACAGGCGTAAAAGCTATCACCGAAATTTTAAGTGCTGTTATCCCTTAGCGCTAAAAAAAGAACACATACCGCTGAAACGAAAGCTGTTTTACACCATGTTCCGTTATGTTCCAAAACTAACTGGCCGTATTGCGGCGCAATTAAAGCTAAGGGGCTAACAAAATGAAAACAATTATTAATGCAGACGATTTTGGATATTCAAAAACTGTCAACCAAGCGGTGGCAGAATGTTTTCGCCGCGGTGTGATTAACAGAACCACCCTCATGATGAACATGCCGGAGGCTGAAAATGCGGCAGCACTGGCAGAAAAAAACGGATTCTTTCACCGTGTGGGCCTGCACATAAATTTAACTGAGGGGCCTGCCATGTCAGATGAATGCAGGCAGTCGGAGCTGTGTGACGAGAACGGTTTTCTGCTGGGTAGGTTCCATGTGCCCATTGCCGCACGGTTTTTCTTAAACAGTGACATCAGTCGGGCCATTGAAGCGGAAACCCGCGCCCAGATTTTAAAATATATAGAAATGGGATTTTCCCTAATGCACGCGGATTCCCACAACTATACCCATACCTATTTCAGTGTTGCAAGGGTGGTGAACCCGCTGCTTTCCGAATACCGGTTTACATCGGTAAGAATCAGCCGGAACATTCCGCCGGAGAACATCTCGTTGTTGTTTCGACCGTATAAATTCTTCTACAATAAACAAATTTTAAAGCTGGCAGCGGGAGGAAAAAAGGTTTACACAACCAAATATTTCGGCGATGTGGCCGACTTTGAGGCGTATGTAAAAACAAGAACGGTAGACGGCGACTTAGAACTGATGACGCACCCGACCTTTGGGCAAGACGGCGCGCTTTTGGACACTGACAAGCCCATGATAACGAAAGAATGGCTTTTCAAACATGCCATTACGCTTTCATAAACTTTTTCGGAGGGCGGCATGAGGGAAAATAAAACGAAAATTTTAATTACGTTCCTGCACTATCATACCGGCGGCGCAACGACCTCCCTGCTGAACTTTTTGCAGGAGCTTGATTATGAAAAATATGATGTGGACCTTTTGTTTTACGAATATGACGGCCAGGCAGACGATAGAATTCCAAAACAGGTTCACGTTTTGCCCCAGGCAAAGGTGCACAACAAATTTTCGCTTAAAAACGTGCTGGGCAAGGTTTTCTCCCCGTCTTATGTGGCGGCAAAGGTGCGGGCGGAGTTTTATAAACGCATATTGGGGCGTGAGAAGAAGGGCATTCAAATCATATCTAAGCAGGGCTGCCGTTACAGCCGCAGATTAGGCGAAGAATATGACGTTGCAATCTCTTACGAGTTGAGCTGGCCCTTTAATTATACCGCAAGCTATGTAAAAGCAAAAAAGAAGCTGTTGTGGCTGCACCTGGATTTTGACGCCAGCGGCTTAGACTATAAGGTAGACAGAAAAAACCTGGAGAAGTTTGATAAAATCATGGTTGTGAGCAGGCAGTGCCTGGCAAACTTCGTGCAAAACCATCCGGAAATGAAAGACAAATGCATTTACATGCCGAACCTGATGTCGCAAAAATACGTCAGGACGGCGGCACAAAAGCAGGTATCGCTGCCTTTTTGCCCGGAGGGAAACAGACTGAGCCTTGTTACCGTTTGCAGGATTGATTTTCCCCACAAGGGATTAGACCGGGGCATGAAGGCGCTTTGTGCATTAAAGAATGAGGGCCTGCTTTCCGGCGTAACGTGGCTGATTGTTGGCGACGGGCCGGACAGCGCAGCTTTAAACCAAATGATTTTAGAATTTGGGTTAAGCGATACGGTTTTTGCCATTGGCCTTCGAGAAAACCCAATGCCCTATGTGGCGGCGTGCGACGTGTTTTTCCTGCCCTCCCGGTTTGAGGGAAAGCCCATGGCAGTGACAGAGGCGCAAATGGCGGGGGTGGTTCCCGCGGTGACGCGCTACGCCTCGGCGCAAGAGCAGATAACAAACGGAGAAGACGGATATATTTTTGACAACTCAGACGAGGGCATTTATGCGGGATTAAACTATCTTGTTCAGCACACGGAAGATGTGAAAGGGTTAAAACAAAAGGTTTGGAATACCAATTTTGGAAACGAAAATGAAATAAAAATTTTTAATGAGTGTTTGGAAGAACTGCAAAAATAGGAGGCGGAGAGCAGAATGGCAGAAGCGGGCGCATTGAAGCTATCACCCATGCTGGGACAAAAAAATAACGAGCCGTCTATTTTAAGGCGGTTTTTGTCGTTTGACCATATCCTGCTGCTCATCGGCTTTGCAACCTGCGCCCTCTGCGGCCCCCTGCCGCAGTATAATCTGATTTTATCATTCATTTTATTGACCTGTGTGGTTTTAAGCATCCGAAGCAACACGTTTTATGTGTATGCCGCGCTGTTTATGTATTTCCGCGAGTTTATGCTGCTTGGCGGTTCCACAGTCTACAGAGTCTATTCCTATCTGGTGATTTTTAAAGTTATATTAGACATTAAAAACGTTAAATTAAGAGTCGCAGCGCTGCCGCCCATGATTGTGTTCTCACTGTTTTGTATTTTTGGCATTGGGCGGCTTGACATGCGTGCCGGAATTCAGAGCCTCATGGATTTGGTGGTGCTGTATTTTATTCTGGCAAAAATATTGGCGGACGACGATTTAATGCGCCTGTATCTGTTTGTGTTTCTTCTGGGCGGCGTGGCCTCGGGTATCTTCGGCTGGACGGCCGAAGCTTCAGTGAATATCGACGTGGGTGTTGGCGTAACCACAGAGATTACCCGTGTTTACGGTGCGCTTTACGATGCAAACTACGCCGGATTTTACTATTCGGTCTGCCTGCTGACGGTTATGCTGCTGAAAGGGCTGAAATGGTGGATGCGGGCGGCGTTCGGAGCATACTTTTTTGTGGTTCTGTTTCAAACGGGAAGCCTGTCCGGGCTGCTCACCTGCCTGGTGGCACTGGTGCTGGTGGTAATTATGAAATACAGAAGCCGTTCCATTCCGTTTTTAGTGCTGCTGTTTTTCTGCCTGATAGGATTTGCCATTGCCGCGTGGAACGTGCCCGCCGTGAGGAACATTGCGGCCATTGGCAGCATTGTGACCCGTGTGAACGAAAAGATGATGTATTTGGCCCTGGGCAGATGGGATATGCTCACAACAGGCCGGTATGATTTGTGGCAGACGGTAGTTTCCCACTTTAACCGGCAGCCCATGCTTGGAAAATTGTTCGGCGGGAACGTCATCACCACGCTGATGACAGATGAATCCTTGTTCCACAAGGATTTGGCCTGCCACCAAATGTATTTGCAAAGCCTTTTAAATTTTGGCATTGTCGGCGCAATTACCATATTTTTATCTTTGGCGTCTACGTTTGTCTATCGCATATTCCGCTTTTTCACCGTGGATAAGCGTGCGGAAAACAGTGATATTAAAATGATTCAAATTTCCTTTGTGGCGGTGTTTTTGGTGTTCGGCTTAAGCGTGGACTACTTTGTGGACTGGCGGTTTTTGTTCTTTTTTTTAATTTAGCGGTTATTGCGCATTTGCGGGAGGCTTATATTTATCATGCGGTTTGTTAATTCGGTGCGGAACAGCGCGGTTATGCTCCTATGGCAGCTTTTAAACGTGGTGGCGGGTTTTGTGCTGCGAACAGTGTTTATCAAACAGCTGGGGTTTGACTATTTGGGGCTGAACAGCGTAATGGAAAGCGTGCTTATGCTCCTCTCCATGGCAGAGCTTGGCATTGGAACCTCTGTGGCGTTTGCGCTCTATGGCCCCATTGAGCGCGGCGACGAGGCAAAAATCGGCACGCTCATGGCATTTTACCGCAGGGTATATCACGTCATCGCCATTATAACAGCTGTTTTGGGGCTTCTTTTGGTTCCGTTCTTAAACGTCATTACCAATGGCGCGGCAGACGTAATTCCCAACGTAACGGCAATTTATCTGCTGTTTTTAACCAACACGGTTTTAAGCTATTTCTTTTCTTACCGGCGTACATTGGTCAGCGCATATCAACTTCACTATATCAACAGCACCAACGAAAATATTTTCTTATTGATAAAATATATCCTGCAGGCGGTTGTGCTGATTGTCAGCCGCAACTACCTTTTGTTTTTGGTAATCCAAATTTGCTGTGTTTTTTTGTCGAACGTGTTTATCTACCGAAAAACCAGCAAAATGTATCCGTTTTTGCGTCAATATAGAAACGAGCGCCTTCCGAAGGAAGACGGTACGCTCATGCGCAAAAGTGTGGTTTCGCTTATGTTCCAGCGCCTAAGCGCCGCATTGGTGACGGGGACGGATAATTTAATGATAAACAGCGTTGGACTTGTTGTAATGGGGATTTACTCTAACTATTCCATGATTATTTCCACTATCTCCCGGGTGCTTTCCCAGGTGTTCCAGTCGGTAATCGGCAGTGTGGGAAATTTAATGGTGCAGGACGACGACCAATATAAATACGGCGTTTACAAAGAAATGATGTTCATCAATTTTGCGGTATATTTCACAATTTGTGTGGTTTTGGGTAGCGCGGCGGAGCGGTTTATCCATTTGTGGGTGGGCGAGGCAGGCGTTATGTCCCCGTGGATTACGTTTGTGGTTTTGATGAATTTTTACATGACGGGCATGCGTCAGACCAACATTTTGGTTATTGATTCCTCCGGTCTGTTTAACCATTTAAGGCTGAAGGCCGTTTTAGAGGTTTTCATCAATCTGGCGGTGTCGTTTTTGTTTTTAATGGTGTTTCAAATGGGCGTTTACGGCGTGCTGCTGGGCACCACAGTTTCCATTGCGGCAACCTGTTTGTGGTGGGAACCCTATGTTATTTTTAAATATGCGTTTCGCAGTTCATCGTTACCCTATTTTATAAAATATGGCGTTTACTTCGCCGTTACACTGATAACCGCAGTGCTGTCGCGGCTGGTTTGCGACCAAATCCCCGGTGACGGGTTCGTCGCTCTGATTCTGAGCGGACTGGTTTCCTTTGCCTTCGCTGCTGCGGCGGTTTTGCTGCTATTTGGCCGCACCAGGGAATTTCAAAGCCTTTGGGCGCGTTGCAAAGGCCTCGCTGCGGGATTTCACAAATCGAAGGGGGTCTGAAAATGAGCGGAAAAAGCACCATGATATTTAAGCTGAAAGGGCTTGCAATCTTTAGTGTTATCTGCGCACACATGGCAGATTTACCGGACACGGCCGATGCGGCGAACACCCTTTGTGCAAATTTTGTAAAGTCTATCGGCTGCTTGGGGGTGCCCGTTTTCTTGCTGATTTCAGGCTATCTTTTTGTAAAATCCACTGACCGGCCCTTTCTTGCATTTTGGAAAAACAAAGCAAAAACAATTCTTTTGCCGTGGCTTTTGTGGGCCAGCGTCATTTATGCCTATGTGTCGCTTCGGCACGGCGGCAATGGCGTTTTAGCATGGGTCAAATTCGTAATCGGCGTAGATACGCCGTTTTACTATCTCACTTCACTATGTATTTTATATCTAATTTATTTTACACAAAAGCGGAACACGGTTTTTATTGCAGTAACGGCGGCAATTTCTGTTGTTATGAACTTGGCAACGGCCTGTTTTTATGACACGCTGGCGCAGTTTATCAATCCCTTTTTAAATCCCGTGAACTGGATGGTTTATTTTGCGGCGGGAATGTTCATTGCCCAAAAACGGGACTTAGAGAGCATTGGCAAGCAGCTTTATAAAAAACGGTTTGTGCTTCTTGGGGCCGCTGTGCTCATTTTCGCCGCAGTTTTGATTTGGGGAGACTATTTAGCCTATTGGAAGCCATATTCTCTGCCGGTGTTCGCAGTTGTTTTTTTGCTGGCGGCGGCATTTTGCTGTGAAACAAACGGCGGAGCAAAAAGGGACTTTTGGATCCTGGCCGGGGAATATTCCTTTGCGGTTTACCTGCTGCACTCGCCGGTGGCCTCCATTGTGCTGAATTTAAAAAACAGGCTGGACTTATGGCCGCTGACGTTGGCGGCGCCTGCCGCAGTATTTCTTTTTATGGTGGCTGCAGTATTTTTCATTGACCGGATATCGGAAAAATTGGCGGTAGCAAAAATCGTAAAACCAATGCTTGGAATTCGTTAAAAATGGAGGTTGTTTCATGTTTTCAGTAATCACGCCGGTTTACAACAGGGCGGACTTAATTCAAAACGCGGTAAAAAGCGTTTTGGGGCAAACCTGTCCCGACTGGGAGCTGATTATCGTTGACGACGGCTCCGAAGATGAGCTGGACAAAGCTCTTGCCCCATTTGAAAGCAACGAAAAGATTAAAGTGATCCATCAGGAAAACGGTGGCGTATCCCGGGCCAGAAACGTGGGAATTGCGGCAAGCCGGGGCGATTATATTGCGTTTTTAGACGCGGACGACACCTGGCAGCCCAACCACTTGGCGGTTTTAAACGAGCTGATTTTGGCCTATCCTGATGCCGGGTTTTACGGCACATGGGCGTCTGTCCTGTTTCAAAACGGCACGATGCGAAATAAGCCGGCCTATTTTGAAGGGAAACCGGAGACGGAATATTTCGAAAACTTTTATAAGGCATATGATGAAGATAAGCGGGTGAAGCTGTTTCAGATGAGCACCTCCTGCATTGCAAAAAAGGCAATTGACAGGGTGGGCGTGTTTCAGGAGGGCTGCAAAATCGGCGAGGATTTAGACCTAACCTTGCGAGTGGCGGCCTATTTCCCATTTGTTTTAACTGCGGCCACAACGGCAGTTTATAACCACCAGGAAAGCGTGGCCACAAAGGAAAGCGCCTTCGACGTTAACTGGTGTTTTTTTGACCATGCCGAAATAATTTATCAGGACAAAGCCGTGCCGGAAGACAAAAAAGAGCATTTAAAAAGCCTGATGACATGGTTTGAAATGCGCCGGTGTAGGCATTTGCTGCTTTTAGGCAAGCGGGAGGAAGCAAGGGAGTCTTACCAAAAAATAAAACATGTGAAACGTTTAAAAAAAGATTTGCTCATAAACAGGGTGCTCTTGTGCATGCCTGTTTGGGCCGTTCAGCTGATTTTTAAACTGAGATGGAGGGCGCAGGCATGAAAAAAGCGGCAATTATAATGCCGGCGCTTTTGCCCATGCCGCCGGTGAAAGGCGGGGCAGTGGAAACGCTGGTTGACGGCATTTTAAAAGAAAACGAAAAGAGCGCGGGCGTGGTCTTTCACGTTTTTGGAATTTACGACGAAGCGGCAGCTACGGTCGCAAAAGAATATCAGAACACGCAGTTTAAAATGGTTTCAGTCAGTCAAACATTAAAAAGGGCAGAGCATTTTGTATTCCGCGTGTTTAAAAAACTTTTTGGCATTGAAATCGGCGAGGACAGAGAGTATATCCACAGGGTTCTCTCTGTCGTTAAACAGGGGTCTTACGACGCGGTGGTGGTGGAAAACGACGCCTATTTTACATACCGCGTCGCGAAAGCCTTAAAAGGCGTGCAAATTTTTTCTCACATTCACAACGACATTATCAACAGCAATGATATTTATGCAAAGCGCATTTTAAAACGCGGCGTTCAGGTCATTACCGTGAGCCGCTACATTAAAGAACGGGTGATGACTGTGAAAACCGCCGCAGACAGCGCGGTTTCCGTTTTGCTGAACTGCACCGATTTAAGCGCATTCGGCAGGGAAAAATATGAACCGTTCCGAAACGAATTCCGGCAAAAGCACAATGTTGGGCCTGAGGGAAAGCTGTTTGTTTTTGCTGGCCGCGTTATCCCTGAAAAGGGCGTTTTAGAGCTCGCCAGGGCTTTTGTTAAGGTGAAGAACAAAAACACATATCTGTTAATTGTGGGCAGCGGGTGGTTTTCACAAAACATTTCAGACCCCTATCTTGAGCAGGTGCAAGCCACGCTGAAAGATGTGTCAGACCGCATAATTTTTACCGGCTATGTGCCTTTTGAGCAAATGCCGAAATTTTATGCGGCGGCAGATGTTGCAGTTTTGCCCTCCATTTGGGAGGAACCCGCCTCGCTTACTGTTTTAGAAAGTCTGGCAACGGGACTTCCGCTGATTACTACCGACGCCGGCGGTGTTGCGGAAACTGCAAACGAAAACTGTGCGTTTATTTTAAAGCGGGACGAAAAGCTTGTTGACAACCTTGCCTGCTGTATGGACGTTTTATCGGCTAACAGCGAGGTGTGCATAAAAATGGAGCGTAATGCGAAACAGAACGTGGAAGACAGAAACTTTCAAGAATATTATAAAAAATTTATAACCATGATTTTTACAAAACCATGATTGGATGACACACATGCAACGATTGCTTGACAAAGACAAAACAATATATTTAAAAGGCGTGGCGCTGCTTATGATTGTAGCGAACCACGCCATTGGCTTTCCCGAATGGGTTTTGCCGGAGAATATGCCCATTGACAGTGCGATTCCCTGGCTGTTTCAGTTGGAGCAAATCATCTGCGCACGCACATTTAAAATCTGTTTAAGCCTTTTTACGTTTTTTGCTGGGTTTGGCCTTTCGGTGAAACGGGAGAAATATGAAAGCCTGCGTGCAAGGCTTGCCAAGGTGCTGAACATTTTCGTCATTTACTGGGCAGTTGCGCTGATTTTTTTTCTGCTGGGTCTTTTGTTAAAAGAGCCCATGCCGGACGGAAAAAGCCTGCTTTTAAACCTAATTGCCTTTGGCACAGGCACGGTGTGGACAAACAACGTAGCGCATGTAAACGTATCATTCGGGTGGTATTTGGCGTTTTATTCGGTAATTTTGCTTCTGCTGCCGCTTGTTACCAGGCTCATTGGCCGGGGATTGCTGAAAGACGTTGGTGCAATTTTGGCCTTTAGCTTTTTTGCCGGCGGCGCATTTTTTGTTTTTAAATCCTGCACCGGGCTTTATTTTTATAATTTGGAGATGAGCGTTGTGGTTTACACGCCGGTTTTTCTGCTGGGGTGCATCACCGAGCGGTATGCGGTATTTGAACAAATTAATTTTAAAGTTTCAAAAACCAACTTTAACCGTCCGTTCTATTTTGCCCTTCTTGCTATTGTCGTTCTGTTTTTCAAAACCGTGCGGGACTGGTTTTGGGTGCTTCCCAGCTTGGACGCGCTCTATACGCCAATTTTGGTGTTTTCTTTTGCAAAGGTGCTGGAGTTTCGCAAAAGAAAAGAAAGGGATAAGGGGCCGACGCTCTTAAACCGCTATATTTCACTGCTTGGCAGATACAGCTTGGGAATATGGCTTTTGTCCGGCATTTTTTACATGCCGGCACGGTCCATTCAGTGGATTGTCTATCTGCCCCGGGTAAGCATTCTCGTGGTGGTTTGGACAACGCTGATTTTGTTGCCCTCGTCTGTTGCCATCGGCAGGCTGACGGGAAGACTCAAACGTTAAAAGAGGCAGACAAAACGTCTGCCTCTTTTTAAATTACGTTGTCAATATACATCTCGCCTGTAATTTCAGGAGTAACCGCGGCGTTGGTGGCCTCTTTCATCTCCTGCAGAAAGCGGTTTAACAAATCATATTTTACGAAGGCCGTTACGGTCACCGAGTCGGTGTATTCAATTTCACCTAAAATGTAATCGCCCGTTTCAATGAGGTAACGCACTTTTCCCAAAAGGTCGTAAGGAGTTTGAATGCTAAGCCGGTGGCAATAAATTTTTTCGGTAATTTTTGCCTTATCAACCCCCAGCTTTGCAGTTTTTCCATAGGCGCGAACCAGGCCGCCTGCTCCCAAAAGCGTTCCGCCAAAATAGCGTGTTACAACAACTGCCACGTCGGTCAGCCCCTCTTTGTTCAAAACCTCTAAAACAGGAACGCCGGCCGTGCCGCTGGGCTCTCCGTCGTCGGAATAGCGGCTGATATTGTTTTCCTGCACAATGTAAGCATAAACGTTGTGGGTTGCGTCCCGAAATTCTGCGCGGCAGCTATTAATAAAGTCAACGGCCTCCTGTTCGGTGGTTACGGGGCGAACCGAACCAATAAAGCGGGACTTTTTTTCAATCATTTCGTCCCGGGCAGGTTCGAAAACCGTTCGATATGTCATTTTCTTTTCCATTGTCATGCTTCCTCTAACACATAATTTCTAAATTTGGCATATGCCGGCGCATCTAAAAGACAGGTTACGCGGGTGCCGTTTTCGGTGTAATCTTCGCTTAGAACCGTGTGATTGCCATGCAGTTCCGACAAAACCTGCCCCTCGGCAAAGGGGATTAACAGCGCTACCTGTTTTTTTCTGCCCGGTACCAAGTTTTCAATGGATTCTAAAAGCGTGCCGAGGTTTTGGCCGCTTTTTGCGCTGATTTCCACATGCGGAACGCCCTTGGTAAACAGCGCCAGGTTTTTTTGTTCGCAAATTTCGTCCGTTTTGTTAAACACAATCAGTTTAGGTTTCTCCACCGCGCCAATGTCGCCTAACAGCCGGAACACCACCTCTAAATGGGCGCTCACCTCGTCGTCGGCGCCATCTGCCACAATGAGCAGCGCGTCGGCAAAAACCGCCTCCTCCAAGGTAGATTTAAAGGCCTCAATCAGGTGGTGGGGAAGCTTTCTGATAAAGCCCACCGTGTCAACCAGCGTCACTTCTCGCTTGTCGGAAAGGGTCAGCCCCCGGGCTGTGGGGTCTAAGGTGGCAAACAGCTTGTCCTGCGCCAACACCTCGGCGCCGGTTAAGCGGTTTAACAGCGTGGACTTGCCTGCGTTGGTGTAACCCACCAGGGCCAGCACATAGCGGTTTTCCTTTTTTCTGCGGGAACGAATCAGCTCCCGGTGCTTTTTCACCTGCACCAGCTCTTCTTTTAAATGGGAAATTCTACGGCGGATATGGCGGCGGTCGGTTTCCAATTTTGTTTCGCCCGGGCCCCGGGTGCCAATGCCGGCGCCTAAACGGGAAAGTTTTGAGCCCATGCCGGTTAAGCGTGGCAGCAAATATTGCAGCTGGGCCAGCTCCACTTGAATTTTACCCTCCCGGGATTCTGCGTGGCGGGCAAAAATATCTAAAATCAGCATGCTTCTGTCAATCACGCGGATGTTCAGCGCGTTTTCCAAATTCCTGATTTGCATGGGAGACAGCTCGTCGTCAAAGATAACAAGGTTTGCGGAAAGCGACGCACAGGCGTTTTTCAGTTCTTCCATTTTTCCCTCGCCGATGTAGGTCGCTTTTTCAATGGCAGATTTGTTTTGAATCATGGTGCCCACAACCTCGGCCTCGGCCGTGTCGGCCAGCCGGGCAAGCTCGGCAAGCGTTTCCTCTGTGGTGTCTGAAAGGGTGTCTGCGCTGCCTGTGTGAACGCCTGCCAAAACCGCCCGCTCTATTTTGTTTGCATTTTCATTTAATTCCATATAGTTTACCATTCCTTTCCGGCGCTTTGTCCGGCCAAATGCCCGGTGGAATAGGCAATTTGCAGGTTGAAGCCGCCAGTGTATGCGTCCACGTCAATCACCTCGCCGGCAAAAAACAGGCCGGGAACGAGTTTCGACTCCATTGTTTTCGGATTAATTTCTTTCACGCTCACCCCGCCTGAGGTGACAATTGCCTCAGCGATGGGCCGGGTGCCGGTGATTTCGAGCGTTACGTTTTTCATGGCGAAGCCGAGGGCAAGCCGCTCTTGCCTGGTAATGTCCCGCACCTTTTTGCGGGGCGGAATTTTTGAAAGCTCCACAATTACCGGAATCATTTTTTGCGGCAGAAGCGCGTCTAACGAATTGATAAAATCCTTGTTTTGCTCCGCTTCAAAATCCCGCAAAATCCGCTTATCCAAAGCGGCACTGTCTAAGGCGGGCTTTAAGTCGACCGTTAGGGTATAGCGCTTTTTGTCAAATTCGCGCAAATGCGCGCTGGCGCTTAAAATCATAGGGCCGGACACGCCATAGTGCGCGAACAGCATTTCGCCGAAATCGCTGTAAACCGTTTTATTGTTTTCATCGGTTATTTTAATGGATACGTTTTTCAGCGAAAGCCCCATAAGCTTTGCAGCCAAATTTCCCCGGGTGGTTAAGGGCACCAGCGAGGGACTGGGAGCAACCACCGTGTGGCCCAGCGCTTTTGCAAAGCGATATCCAGAACCGTCCGAGCCTGTCTGCGGGTAAGACGCGCCGCCGGTTGCAACAATCACTTTGTCGCAGTGTATTGCGCTTCCATTCTTTCGCCTGACGCAAAAGCCCGTATCTTCCTTTAATAAGTCTGCCGCCCCGTCAAAAACGACGCGCACGCCCATGCTGCGCACATAGTGTTTTAAAGCATCGACCACTGTTTTTGCCTTGTCGGTTGTTGGAAACACCCGCCCGCCGCGCTCTGTTTTGGTTTCCACTCCAAAGCGTGCCAAAAGGTTTAATATGTCCTGATTATTAAATGCAAAAAACGCGCTGTGCATAAACTTGCCATTAATTGGGATATTATGAATAAACTCCGAAATATCTGCGGCGTTGGTAATGTTGCAGCGCCCTTTGCCTGTAATGCCCAGTTTTTTGCCAAGATAGCTGTTGTGCTCAAGCAGCGTAACAATGGCACCTTCGCCTGCTGCCGCCGCGGCTGCCATCATTCCTGCCGGGCCGCCGCCGATCACTGTTATTTTCAACCGATACACGCTCCTTCATACTCATTAAAATTAGTATATCAGAAATCAAATAAATTTACAATATTAAAGAAAAATAAAGAAAACATGCAAAAATGAAAGTAAAAAGAAGAAATAGAAGCATAATTTGTATAAATCGCGTTTGATAAAGTTTGCCAAAATCAATCTTTTTGAGTAATATATAACTATGTTAGCACTCGTTGGCATAGAGTGCTAACAACACAAGAGTTAAAAAATAAATTGACATAAACAGGAGGTAAAACGTTATGAACATTAAACCTTTGGGTGACAGAATCGTCATCAAAATGGTGGAAACAGAAGAAACAACAAAGAGCGGAATTGTGCTTCCCGGCTCTGCAAAGGAAAAACCGCAGATTGCGGAAGTAGTTGCAGTTGGCCCCGGCGGCATGGTGGACGGAAAAGAAGTTGTGATGGAGCTTTCCGTTGGAGACAAGGTTATCACAAGCAAATATGCCGGAACGGAAATTAAATTAGACGGCACAGAGTACACAATTTTGAAGCAGGGCGACGTCCTTGCAAAATTAAACTAACGGGAGGTAAGGAAAAATTATGGCAAAGGACATTTTATTTGGTGAAGAAGCAAGAAAAGCTTTGGAAAAAGGCGTAAACCAGCTTGCAGATACCGTTAAGGTTACATTAGGCCCCAAGGGCAGAAACGTTGTGTTAGACAAAAAATTCGGCGCGCCGCTCATTACCAACGACGGTGTGACCATTGCAAAGGAAATTGATTTAGAGTGCCCCTTTGAAAACATGGGCGCACAGCTTGTGAAAGAAGTTGCAACAAAGACAAACGACGTTGCAGGCGACGGCACCACAACCGCAACCCTTTTGGCGCAGGCTCTGGTGCATGAGGGCTTGAAAAACATTGCGGCAGGCGCAAATCCCATGATTGTGAGAAAAGGTATTCAAAAAGCTGTTGACGCGGCTACAGACTATATTCTGTCGGCTAGCGCAAAAGTAAACGGCAAAGAGGATATTGCCCGCGTTGCGGCTATTTCTGCTGCTGACGAAAAAGTTGGCGAACTGATTGCAGACGCAATGGAAAAGGTTACGCACGACGGCGTTATCACCGTTGAGGAGTCGAAAACCGCTGAAACATATTCTGAGGTTGTAGAGGGCATGCAGTTCGACCGCGGCTACATCTCGCCTTACATGGTAACGGACACCGACAAGATGGAAGCTGTTTTAGACGACGCTTATATCTTAATTACCGATAAAAAGATTTCCAATATTCAGGATATTCTGCCAATTTTAGAGCAGATTGTGAACCAGGGCAAAAAGCTGGTTATCATTGCCGAGGACATTGAGGGCGAAGCCTTAGCAACCCTGTTGGTGAACAAGCTTCGCGGCACGTTTACCTGCGTTGCAGTGAAAGCTCCGGGCTTTGGCGACAGAAGAAAAGAAATGCTGAAAGACATTGCCATTTTAACAGGCGGTGAAGTGATTACCGAAGAACTGGGCTTAGACTTAAAAGAGACACAGCTTTCACAGCTAGGCCGTGCCCGCCAGGTAAAAGTTCAAAAAGAGAACACCATTATTGTTGACGGCGCAGGCGATGCGGAAGAAATTAAAGCCCGTGTTTCTCAGATTAAAGCTCAGATTGAAGAAACCACCTCTGATTTCGACAAAGAAAAACTTCAGGAACGCCTTGCAAAACTGGCTGGCGGCGTAGCGGTAATTAAGGTTGGCGCTGCAACCGAAACAGAAATGAAAGAAATGAAGCTTCGCATAGAAGACGCACTGGCTGCTACAAAAGCTGCAGTGGAAGAGGGCATCGTACCCGGCGGCGGAACAACATATATCAATGCTACAAAGGCAGTTGCAAAGCTGTTAGACACTCTTTCCGGCGACGAAAAGACAGGTGTGCAGATTGTGTTAAAAGCGCTTGACGAGCCTGTGAAGCAGATTGCGAAGAACGCAGGTTTGGAAGGCTCTGTTATCGTTGAAAAGGTGAGAGAGTCTGCTGATGCAATCGGCTTTAACGCATTGACAGAAGAGTATGTTGACATGATGAAGACCGGTATCGTAGACCCCACAAAGGTTACGCGCTCCGCACTTCAAAATGCTGCAAGCGTGGCTGCAATGGTGCTCACCACAGAGAGCCTGGTTGCAGACAAACCTGCTCCTGAACCGGCTGCCGCACCCCAGATGGGCGGCGGAATGCCCGGCGGAATGGGATTTTAAATAAAACAAAAACAAATATCCCCCATTGAACCTGGGGGATATTTTTTCTCGTTTGGGAAAATGTAATAGGGAATACAATTTTTAAGCAGGAGATAGTATGGATAAATACGCGATCTTTTTAGATATAGACGGAACGCTTTCCACAGGCGGCAAAGTTCCGGAGGAAAACTCCCGCATGATTCGTGAAGCGCAAAAACAAGGCCATTATGTTTTTATCAACACGGGCCGTTCGTTTGCTTATGTGCCCGAGCACGTGAAGGCTTGTGCAGATTTCGATGGATTTGTCTGCGGCCTGGGTGCAGATGTGAGAATCCATGGCGAGCAGGTTTTGTCCAGAACCTTTTCCACAGAGCTTGCTATGAAGCTCTCTGAGCTGTTTTTGCCAATGCCGGAGCACGTGGCGCTGTTTGAAGGGGAAGACCACATCTACTTTACGAAAACCTGGTATGATGTGCCGTTTGGCATACAAATTTCGTCACCGGAGGATTTTAAAACGAAATATCCCGAAGCAAAAATTTCGAAATTTACCTGCGAGCCAGTGGAAAAGGAATTGCTGGCGCCCGTATTAAACGAGCTGGTGCTCTACGACCAGGGTTCCTATTTTGAAATGGCGCAAAAGGGGTGCACCAAGGCGACGGCAATGCAGTTTGCGGCAGAATTTTTAAACATTCCCCACGAGCAGTGCGTCGCCATTGGCGACAGCGTGAACGACGAAGATATGTTAAAGGCTGCCGGAATTGCGGTGGTAATGGAAAACGGCGACGCCGCCATGAAAGAGCTTGCTACCTTTCTCACCGCCAGCGCAGAAGACGCAGGTGTGGCAAAAGCCATTGAAAAGTTAATCTTTTAACCAAACCCTTCCAATTTGCATACTATGGTAATAGAATTTGTTTGCCATAGGCAAAGTGGGAGGTTTTTTTATGTTTCATAAATTCACTGCGGCGATTTCCGCAGTTTTGCTATCTGTGGTGATGTGCGTTCCTGTGCTGGGGTTTTCCGCCGGAGGCACCGTCCGGTATGAGGGGATTGACGTCAGCGAATGGCAGGGGGAGATCGACTGGCAGAGGGTAAAAGATGCCGGAATTGAAATAGCATATATCCGTTCGAGCGCGGGCAGCGCATACCGCGACCCGCGGTTTGCCGAAAACTATGCCGGTGCAAAGGAAAACGGCATAAAGGTTGGGTTTTATCACTATGTGACAGCAAGAAACACAGACCAGGCGCGGCAGCAGGCGGAGTTTTTTGTAAACATTATTGGCAGCACTACGCCGGAGTGTAGGCTTGCCATGGACTTTGAAAGCTTCGGTAGCTTAACTGTTGCTCAGATAAACGAAATTTCGGAAGTTTTTTTACAAACCGTGCAGGAACGTTCCGGCCGGCAGGTATGCATTTACAGCGACGCCTCGAATGCACGCAGCGTGTTTGACGAACGCCTTACGAAATATCCTCTCTGGGTGGCGGACTATTATGTGGAAAACCCGGAACCCAATGGTAAATGGAACGTTTGGGCCGGGTTTCAATTTACCGATGTCGGCCGTGTAGACGGCATTAACGGAAATGTGGACCGGGATATTTTTACAGACCTGCTGCTGGAGGATGAAACTGTACCAAATGTTCCTGACGGAACGCCCCACGAAAACGGGGCAGAGATTTCTTACACCGTTCGCCGGGGCGACACGCTTTGGGCAATTGCGCGGAGGTATGGCACCACGATTTCGGAAATTGTGGGAATTAACAAAATTGTGAACCCCAACCTCATCTATGTTGGCGAGGTTCTGAAAATTATTCCCGGGCAGACGGAGGAGGGCGTTGCGCCGGTGCAAACCGTAACGGTTAAGCGGGGCGATACGCTTTGGGCAATTGCGCGGCAGTTTAACACCACGGTTTCCGCCATTGCAGATTTAAACGGAATTCAAAATCCCAACTTAATTTATCCGGGACAGGTGCTGAAAATTACGCCGGGAGCAGGCGGCGCGGCAGACACAACCGTGCGCTACACCGTTCGCCGGGGCGACACGCTATGGGCTATTTCGCGAAGGTTTAACACCACGGTTTCTGCCATTGCAAACTTAAACGGAATTCGTAACCCAAACCTAATTTATCCCGGGCAGGTGCTAACCATCCCCGCTTAAAAACCATTGTTTTTTTTGCACATTCATGTTAAAATAAAAAATAACAAATGATGTGCGGAGTTGGTTTCATGAAAAAAATAATATCGGCGCTGGTTATGTCGGCACTGTTGATAACGGTTTGTCCTGCTGCCTTTGGGGCAGAAACCATGTCTATTTCAAACACTGAGGAGTTTTCGGCCTTTTTGAAAGAAGTTAACAGCAAAAACAGCGGTTTAAATGCGGTTTTGCAGGCAGACATTGACATCAGCAGCCTTGAAAACTGCACGGTGGGAACGGAAGAGACACCCTTCAGCGGTACCTTTGACGGAAACGGACACAAAATCAGCGGATACACTGTGTCCGGCGCAGAGAAAACCGCAGGGCTGTTTGCCTGTATCGGCACGGCCGGCACGGTGAAAAACCTGGATGTAGAGGGCAATGTTTCCTGCAGCCGAGCCGCGGGAATCGCAGGTGTAAACAGCGGTCGGCTTGATAATGTAAGGAATTTTGTAACGGTTATGGGAACGCAGAATACCGGCGGCATTTGCGCAGAAAACAGGGGAACTATTGTAAACTGTGAGAATTTAGGCGATGTGTATATTCTGGGGCAGGCGGCAGGCGGCGGTATTTGCGCAAAAAATTCTGGCTCTGTTTTGTCCTGCTCAAATTACGGCAAGGTCAGCGGAAACAGCGGGAATCTGTTTTCGGAGCACACCGGCGGCATTGCCGGCGAAAACACAGGAATAATTGAAGACTGCACCAATGCGGCCGCCGTTTCCGGCGGAAACTATACGGCCGGCATTTCGGCATTTAACGAGGGTGCGTTCAGCGTTTTAAAGGTTTTGAATTTCGGCGGGGTTTCCGGCCTGACAAATTACACCGCAGGCATTGCAGCTTTTGCAGGCGGAGACGGAAAACTTTCCGGCGCAAAAAACTATGGTTCTGTGAAAGGGTATGGTACGCATACGGCGGGCATTGCTGCAGACTGCAAGGTTCCGCTTTCAGACAGTGAAAACCACGGGCCGGTTTCCGGCTCGGATTATGTGGCCGGAATTTTGGCTTTAGCGGAAAACACGGTTGTTAATTGCACCAATTATGCAGAGAGCACGGGCGCGTCTTATGTGGGCGGCATTGCGGCACATTTAAATGGAGGAAGTTTAAGCGTGTGCCGGAATTTTGGCCGTATTTCAGCTGATTCCCACTTTGCCGGGGGAATTGCGGCGTTGGCGGAAAACGCGGCGATAGAAACATGTATGAACTTTGCAGACATTTTCGGCGCTGTGAGCGGCGCAGGCAACTTTGCGGCAGGGGCAATCGCCAAAATGACCGCGTCTTCGGCGCGGGATATAGCCTCCGTGGGGAACGTGACCGGGCGCGACACCGTTGGCGGCGTTGTGGGGTATAAAGAGGGCTCCTTGACCTGTGCGTTTAAATTAGACTGCTATGACGGCGCGGTTTTAAACGATACCAACAAAGAGCAAACCGCATTTGTTTACGCCCGCTCGGATTATAACTACCAAACGGGGCAGGCACCGCTGTTTGATTCGGGCGCGCTGGCATGGATGCTGAACACCCAGGAGGAAACCGTTCCCGGTAGAAATGTGTGGTCCCAGGGGGAGGAGGGCTATCCCATTTTGGCAGACAGCTATCATAAGCCCGTGAAAAAGATTATTTGCCGTTTAAACGGAGGAGAAACGGTTTATTACACCAATGCAGATGGCCGCATTACATTAGATGAAACAACGCAAAACCCCGATGCACATTTTTACAACGAAATTGGCACTGAGGTAGGCAGAGGGGAAATTCTGGCCGATGAAAGCGTTGAGGCAACGGTCTTTGTTACTAACGGGGAAGCGTTTTTGAACGCCTTAAATGATGAGCAGGTGCGTGAAATTACGCTGGCAGAGGACATTGTGTTAAGCGGCCCGATTCCGGTGAGCCGCGGAGTTAAAATAACGGGGAATGGAAAACAGCTGCTTTTAAAAAACAATGGCTTTGTTCTTACAGACGGAGCGCTGGTTTTGGAAAACCTTTCAATTCAGGCAAGCGGCGCCGCAGCTTCCATGACGGGCGGCTCTTTGGAGGTGCGGGGATTTTGCAATATATCAAAAAGCTTGGGGCTTCGCATGTCCGGCGGCACATTTCGGCTTTCCGGCAGGCTTTATAACGCTTTGGAAAGCGAAACAAACCCCTCCATGATCATTGACGGGACGGCCGCGGCAAGCGGTGTTGAACGTTATGTTGCAAATGAAAACAATGAATATTTCTACCACCGCCGGCAAAAGTCCGGCTTTGCGTGGGACATTGTCATTCCTGCGGCGCAAAACGGGCTTGCGTGCGATCTCTATCCAAGCTACGGCAGCGAATATGTTTATTTTTTTCTGCCCTGCAACACAGACCTTTCCAGCGTGTGCTACCAGGTGCGGGACATTGGCGGAACTGTTTTAAATACATATGAAAATGTGGATTTATCAGGCGATTTGGAACCCTTAGTGGACGTGAAGATGAAGCAGTTTAAAATTAAGGCTCTAAAGTCTTCCTTACCAACACTGCAAATTACTATTGACGAAAATTTTGGCCGAATTGAGGACATGAATTCGTCTGCCGACCATTCTGCTAAGTGTTACGGAGATTTAATCCTTACTGTGACGGAGCAGGACGCAAAAGAAAAAGGCTTTCAAAATATTGTGAGCAAAGATAAAAAGGAGGACACGCCCGGCTCGCTGGAAATTAGGGGGCGGGGAAACTACACCTGGACGTCTGATTTAAGTGAAAAGAAGCCCTACCAGTTTAAGCTGGAGGAAAAAGAGGATTTGCTGGGCATGGGTGCGGCAAAAACCTGGATTTTGCTGAAAAACAACAACGACCTGATAAAAAATAAGCTGGGGCTGGATTTGGCAAAGGAAATAGGCCTGGAATTTACGGCAGACTCTGCATTCGTCGATCTGTTTATGAACGGACAATATTTGGGGAATTATTTGCTCACCGAAAAGGTTGAGGTTGGAAAGCAACGTGTGAACATCACAGACATAGATGATGAGATTAAAAAAGAGGGGTTGACCCCCGATACGGATTTAACCGGCGGTTATCTTTTAGAAATTGACAACAGCTGGGACGAACCGCTGCAAATTCGCCACAACAACATCTGGATAACCGTGAAAAGCCCGGAAAAGGTTGCAGACAAAGTGTCGGAAGACAATGGATATGCCTACATTCAAGAGCGCATGACAAATATTTTAGACAGCGTGTTCACCGACGGAAAAATGCCCAA
Source organism: Congzhengia minquanensis (assembly GCF_014384785.1). Taxonomy (NCBI): domain Bacteria; kingdom Bacillati; phylum Bacillota; class Clostridia; order Eubacteriales; family Oscillospiraceae; genus Congzhengia; species Congzhengia minquanensis. The sequence continues at coordinate 467,152 of NZ_JACRSU010000001.1, read as the reverse complement.
CGGCAGAAGCTATTTAGACTACATTGACCCGGAAAGCTTTGCGAAATATTTCTGGCACCAGGAATTTTTGAAAAACGGAGACTGCGGCCGGGGAAGCACATTCTTTTATAAAGACCGGGACAGCATAGATCCCTTCATCTACGCCGGGCCAATTTGGGACAACGACCGTATTTTGGAGGGGAACTACCCCGAAGGATGGTATTTAAACACCATTGACATTGCGGGCACAACGTTTCCAACCTTTTATCAGCAGCTTTCCAAACGCAGGGATTTTGTGAAATACTTGATTTATTACTATGAAAACAGCAATTTAAAAGAAGTATTTGCAAAGGCCAATGAAAAAATTGACGAATATAAAGCGTATCTGGCTGAGTCTGCTAAAATGAACAGCCTGCGATGGGGAATTCACGACTTGAGCATTGACTGGTATAAGCCGCTGCTCGTAAACCGAGCCAAATGGATTGATGAACATTATAAAACCTTGCTTGATGAAACGGAGCCGGACGAAAATGCACTGCACAGCTATTTTGAAAACAACAATATTGTGCTGGAATTTTCGAACACAGAAAAGAAAAACAAAGAGTATAAAGCGCTGATTGCGCAGTATGATGCAGAAGGCAGGCTCATAGCTGTTGATTTGGTACCTTTCAGCGTAAAAGCAGAAGAACTTGTAAAAACCTTAACCATGAAACGAAACCAAGTGTGCAGGCAAATTAGAACCTATATTCTTGCGCCCGGCGGCGGGGTGTTAGCAGAATCCGGCATGCGGGTAAAATAAAAAGTTATGGGAATTTTCCCATAACTTTTTTATTTAATTTAATATTGCTGTTCTGAAATTGGCGCGGACAGCGAAATAGTAAGGTTTCCGTTCAGACATCTGAGTTCGTCAAGAAACGCTTTTTCATTGCAGTTTTTTAAAAGCGTTATGTCATAGCTGAGTTCAAAAAGAGAACCCAGGTTTGTGGTTTTCACCCGCACCATTTCGTGACGAGCAGTAAATTTTTCCAGCAGCTCGTCAAATGCAGTGTTAAAGTCCAAATTCTCTGGAACGGTTATTTTTAAAATCTTTCTGTTCGATTTTGGCTTAGCAAATTTTGAAAAGAACAGCAAAACCATAAGCAGGCTAAACACGGCAACAAACAAAATGCCGTAAACATAAAGTCCGACGCCGCTGGCAAGCCCTGCCGCAATGGCTGCAAAAATATAGCCAATGTCTTTCGGATCGCCCGGCGCACTTCGGAAGCGAATAATCGACAGCGTTCCCGCCAGGCTGAAGGCCATTGCCAGGTTGCTGCCCACTAAAAAGATAATCATGGACAAAATAGACGGAAGCATCACCACCGTTACCACAAAATTTTGCGCATACTGCCGTTTGCTGGTAGCCATGTAGGTAATTCCAATGACAAGGCCGAATACAATTGCAAACAGCATGGTGACAATGGCAGACGATATTCCTTGAATGGAACTGCCTGCGCCCTGTGTAATTAAATTTAAAAAGTCGTTCACAAAAAGTTACATCCCTTCGTTTATGGTGCCCGTTGCAGGGGGAAATGACGAAAGCCCAGCTGCCGCCAGAATTTCGGAAATCGGAGCGGCAGGCTCCCGCCCTGCCTGCAAATAGTTTGTATATTCCGTTCCATATTTCGAAAAGCTCTTTTTAAAAACACCAAGCTCCGAGAGCAGGGCAGAGAGCCAAAGTGGCATTGCGCCCGCCGATTTAATTTCCATTAAACGCTGGTTTTCCAGAATCAACGAATCGCCAAAATCTCCTTTTTCCAATTGCAGGCCGTGCCTTCTGGTTCGAATGTTTTTATCAAAGGAAATCCGTAAATCCCCGCTATTTTTATCAAAAAAAGCCAGCCGGTCATAGGCGATATATACCTTTGGAACAAGCGCATACCGTTTTAAAAACACGCCGATTTCTTTTAAAACCTGCAGGTTCATACAAGGCTGCGGCTCTGGTAAGGTGCCATAGTGTTCGCCGTTTAAAAAAGTATATGCAGTGCATAAGGGTATTTTCGTCCGCCGTTTGTTTACAATTCCCTGAAATTTTTTCTTAAGCTCCAAAAACACAATATCGTCTAAACCCGGCACGCCGTAGCTTCTGAGCCGCAGCTTTTCTTTATACAGCGGATGGGAAAGGGATTGGCGGATCAGGTAATCGTCCTCTGTGTCGTAATATATGTTGCTGATGGTGTAGTAAGCATATTCATGCTTTCCGTCCTTTTTGTCCGGACATACGGGATTATGGACGTCCGGCACCATTCGGGAGTGCAGCGCACCGGTGAGTTCATAAAATGTGTCGGCATCAATCAAATATTTGTTTTCAAACCGGTTAAACACTTCTATTGCCAATTTTATTCACCTAAAAACCGTTCTATGAGTTTATGACCCGGAGAAATAAAAAGCCCCGTTTTTTCTGCGTTTTCCTCGCAGTAAGAAAGCCCCGAGCCGCCTGCATGGCTGGTTCTGCTGTCGTAAATTACAAAGGGAACCGCGTCGTGCACATGGGTTTTCAGGCGAATTGGCGTGGGGTGGTCGGGCGTAATTAAAATTTTAAACGCCTCGCCGGTGGATTTTAAAAAGTCTGTCACAGGGCCAACCACCTTTTCGTCAATCAGTTCAATGGACTTAATTTTGCCCTCTAAATCCCCGTGGTGGCCGCACTCGTCAGGGGCCTCCATATGAATATAAACAAAGTCTGCGCCGCGCTTTAATGCGTTTATTGCGGCTTGGGCCTTGCCGTCAAAATTGGTGTCAATGGTTCCGGTGGCACCCTGCACCTCCAAAACGTCCATTCCTGCACCTGTTCCAATGCCTTTCAGCAAATCCACAGCCGAAATCATGGTGCCGGACAGGCCAAATTTGTCGGCAAAAAGGGAAAGACGGGGTTTGGTGCCCTCGCCCCAAATCCATAGGGAATTGGCAGGGTTTAAGCCTCGTGCAATCCGGTTTTTATTTACGGGGTGGTCTTTTAACAGGGCATAGCTTTGTTTCATAATGTCTAAAATCGCTTCCGCGCCGTCGCCCTTGGGCAGATAGTCAGTGATTTTCCGGTCTGAAATGTCGTGAGGGGGCGTTAGCGTCACGTTTTTCGAGCCTCCGTCCCAAACCATTAAGTGGCGGTAGCTGGTACCGCCGTAAAAGGATATGTTTGGGAGTTTTATGTGCTCCTTTATGTACGCAATCAACTCTTGGGCCTCGGCAGTGGTGATTTCACCGGAGGAATAGTCCGCCATGGTTTTGTTCTCATACACATTCTCGTCGGTTAAAGTAACCAGGTTTGCGCGGAACGTTATGTCGCTGTCTTTTAACGATACGCCGATGCTCAGCGCCTCTAAGGGAGAGCGGCCCGTGTAATACAGTGTGGGGTCGTAGCCCATTACGCTTAGGTTTGCGACGTCGCTGCCGGGGGGCAGGGCGTCGTCCACGGTTTTTACAAGCCCTGTTTCGCCGCTGGCGCAGAGTGCGTCCATATTCGGTTTATTGGCTTTGCCAAGCGGTGTTTTTCCCCCTAATGTCTCTATGGGATAGTCCGCCATGCCGTCGCCTAAAAAAATAACATATTTCATTACAATACTCCTCTTGTCTGTTAATATTGTAATTATATCAAATTCTATTACAAAAATCCAGTATATTTTCATTGATTTTTGCACGAAAACGTGTTAAGATAACCTTAAAAATAAAGATGAGTGAGGTTAAAAATATGCAAATTTTACCGACAGACAGACAATTAGAGTTTTTAGACTGGGAATTCGGTGTGTTTTTCCACTTCGGAATTCGGACATTTTACGAAGGCCACAAGGACTGGGACGGTTTAGAAATGCCCTTAGAGGGCTTTAACCCTACAGAGTTAAACTGTGAGGACTGGATTCAAACATCTCGGGATGCGGGAGCAAAATACGCAATTTTGGTTTGCAAGCACCACGACGGATTTGCTAACTGGCCTTCAAAGTACACAGACTATGCCATTCACAACACGCCTTTCCGAAACGGCAGGGGCGACGTGGTAAAAGAATTTACCGATGCGTGCAGAAAATTCGGTCTTAAGGTGGGGCTTTACTATTCGCCGGCGCAGATGGGCTATTCTGAAATTGACGACAGCGCATATGACGACTATTTCATCAATCAAATCAGCGAGCTGCTGACGGGATATGGCAAAATTGACTATCTGTGGTTCGACGGCTGCGGCTCAGAGGGACACAGCTACGACACCAAGCGGATTGTGGCAGAAATCAGACGGCTTCAGCCGGAAATTATGCTGTTTAACATGTGGGATCCGGATACCCGCTGGGTGGGAAACGAGGCTGGGTTGGCCCCGGTGAATGTGGAATATGTGGTGAACCGTGTGCCGTTTTCGGAAAAGAATGAGCCGGACGACGAGCTGGGGCAGGACATGTTTTTGCCGCCGGAGTGCGACGTTACCATGCGGAAAGACAACTGGTTCTACAGCGACAGCGATGAGGATACCGTAAAATCTGTAGAGGAGCTTATGGGGCTTTATTACTATTCGGTGGGAAACGGCGCAAATCTTTTGCTGAACATTGGGCCGGACAGGCGCGGACTGCTGCCGGAAAAAGATAAGCAGGCGCTTTTAGCCTTTGGCAGAGAAGTGAAGCGCAGGTTTCAAAGCCCGGTTGCCCAGGGGTTCACTGTGGAGGAAAATGAAGCAACGGTTCTGCTGGATGAATTGACCCTCGTAGACCATGTTGTGATTGAGGAGGACTTAAAAACAGGCGATCCGGTTTCAGAGTTTGAGATTTTTGTGAAGCCGCACAAGGGCTGGCATGGCGGAATTCAGGTATATTGCGGCAAAACCATTGGGCATAAGCGGATTGTAAGGATTCCCGCTGTCAGCGCGGAGCAGGTTTCGGTGGTATTCCGGTCAAAAGAGGGAAAGGCAAAGTTAAAAGACGTGAAATTGTATTGTTTGAAATAAAAAAAGTGCGGATATTCCGCACTTTTTTTATTTACCCTATTCGTTAAATTTTTTCTTGATTTTGTCTGATGCTTTTGCATATTTATCCAAAACCTCTTTGTTTTCCGCACCGAGCTTAAATCCCAGCCAGCCGGACAGAAGCGCCAGCACAGGGGAGAGCGCTAAAAGCCACACATGTGTATTTTGCGAAAACCCTAACAAGTAAGAAAACCAAAACCGAGTAAACACCGTTACATAGTCGAAAGGAGAAATATGCACCGGAACTCGGGGCTGGTTGTCGGGAAAGGTGTAATACGTTTTTAAAACAATGTCTTTTAGCGGAATTACGTTTGTCTGTGCCAAAAAGAAAAATAAAATCAGCGCCAGGCTGAAAATGGCCAGCGGCAGAATAAACTTTACACCGTCAGACTGTTTTAGGCCGTAGCCATAGCGGGTGTTTTTTCGGCTCAGCTTCCACATTCTCGAATAAATAAAACCGCACATCACCAGCGTCATAATTACGCCCATGGCAATGCCAAATATTTTGTTTTGAAACCAGGAGCCAAAAAACATGGTGAACAAAAGGCTGACAAGCACCGCCAGCAGGTTATCTAAAAACGGCAGAAAATAATATTTTTTTGTGTTCATATGGATATACTCCTTTCGGGCGTGTTTTGAAAACCGTTTATGCAAATCACCGCGTAATGCCAAGCTGGTTTAAAATTTCGTCCTGCTTTTCAAACATCAGCGCTTCTTCCTTTTGGCTGCGTTCATGGTCATAGCCCAACAGGTGCAGCATGGAGTGCACCGTTAAAAAGCAAAGCTCACGCTTTAAAGAATGACCATATTCTTCCGACTGTGAAACTGCCCTTTCCATGGAAATTAAAATGTCGCCCAGCACAACCGCGCCTTCCGACAAATCCTCGTCGCAAATTTCCAAGGTGCCGTCCGCCTCATAGTCGAGCATGGGAAAAGAGAGCACGTCTGTAGGCTTGTCAATGCCCCGGGCGATCTGGTTTCTCTCCTTTATTCCGCTGTTGTCGGTGAATGTTAAGCTGACTTCTGCATCTTTGTCAAAGGTTTCAAATGCTAACGTTTGCTCCATGCACGCCGTCAGCGTTTTAATCAAATCGTCGGTTATATCAATAAATTCCTGTTCGTTGTCCCAAATCAGACGCACCATTGTTTATTTTCCGCCCTTCTGTGTTTTTCGTTTGTTCCGCGCGGCAAGCAGGTTGTCGTGCTTTTCATATGCCTGAATAATTTTCATTACCAGCGGATGACGCACCACATCTTTGTGGGAAAAGGCGCAAAACGCTATGTCATCAATGCCGGCCAAAATTTTTGAAGCCTCTACCAGCCCCGAGCGCTTGCCGTCCGGCAGATCAATCTGCGTCACGTCGCCGGTGATAATAGCTTTCGAACCAAACCCAATTCTGGTTAAAAACATTTTCATTTGTTCCGGCGTGGTGTTCTGCGCCTCGTCTAAAATGATATAGGCGTTGTCCAGCGTGCGGCCGCGCATATAAGCTAACGGCGCAACCTCAATGGCGCCTTTCTCCACATAGTTGTTGTAGCTTTCCACACCAATCATATCATAAAGCGCGTCGTGCAGGGGGCGTAGATAGGGATCCACCTTGTTCTGCAAATCGCCGGGCAGAAATCCCAGTTTTTCACCTGCCTCCACAGCGGGACGGGTAATAATAATTCTGCTCACTTCTTTTTTGCGGAACGCCGCAACCGCTTTTGCCACGGCAAGATAGGTTTTTCCTGTTCCCGCCGGGCCAATTCCAAACACAATGGTGTTTTGGTTCATGGCCTCAATATACTGTTTCTGGCCCAGGGTTTTGCTTTTTATGGGCTTGCCCTTTGCGGTGACGCACACACAGTCTGCGCTCACCTGGGTAAGCTTGCTTTCCTCACCTTCAATGGCCAAGGTAATGGCATACATAATTTTTTGCTCGTTTAACATCTCACCGCGCTTCACTGCCTCGGCAAGACTCATTAAAACACGCTGGCCCAGGGCCACGGTTCCGTCATCCCCCGTAATTTTTAAGCTTCCGCCCCGGGCAGAAACAACAACGCCCAGTTCCTTTTCAATCAGTTTTATATTCGCGTCAAAGTCTCCGAAAAGAAGACCGACATTCACATCAGATACGTCGATAATACACTCGGACATTAACTTCCTCCTGTTAGTTTTTTCCTGTGCTGTTCAAAACCGCTGCTTTCACTGTGTTTTTCATGAGCATTGCAATGGTCATGGGACCAACGCCGCCGGGAACCGGTGTAATTGCGGCTGCTTTTTCTGCGGCCTCTGAAAACGCCACGTCGCCTACCAGCTTTTTGTTTTCTAAGCGGTTCATTCCAACGTCAATCACCACAGCGCCCTCTTTCACACAATCGCCGCGGATTAATTCCGGCACACCCACTGCGGCAACTAAAATGTCTGCCTCCCGGCACTCCTTAGCCAAATCCTTTGTGCGGGAGTGGCAAATGGTAACCGTGCCGTTTTTGTGCAGCAAAAGCATAGACATGGGTTTTCCAACAATGTTGCTTCTGCCCACGACAACACATTTTTTGCCGGATACGTCAATGCCGCTTTCCGCAATTAATTCCATTACGCCGGCCGGCGTGCAGGGAAGAAAATCGAAATTGCCAATCATAATCTTTCCTACGTTTGAGGGGTGAAACGCATCTACGTCCTTTGCAGGTGAAATTGCGTTAATCACCGCTTCCTCGTCTAAGCCCTCCGGCAGGGGAAGCTGGCAGAGTATTCCGCTTATAGTATTGTCATTGTTTAAGCGTTCTATTAAAGCGAGCAGCTCTTTCTGAGTTGTCTCCGCAGGAAGCGCAAACTCAAGGGATTTAATTCCGCAGAACTCGCAGGCTAACTTTTTGTTTCTGACATATATTTTGGAAGCTGGGTCATCTCCGACGATTACCACCGCCAGAGCCGGTTTTATTCCGGTTTGCTTTAGCTTTTCCACCTCGGCCTTCAGTTCGGTTTTGATTCTTTGCGATACGGCTTTTCCGTCCAGTATTTTTGCTGACATGTTTTTGTTTTCCTCCTGTTGTGTTATATTTTGGCTGTATCAGGCACTGCCTGCCAAATCCAATTAAATCCTCCCGCCCCGCCTTTTTTAAAGCGGCGGCCACCAGTGAAAAGTTTGTCGGATTTTTAAACTGCAAAAGCGCGCGCTGCATGGCTTTTTCCTCTGGGCTTTTTGCCACATAAACGGGCTTCATGGTTCTCGGGTCAATCCCCGTGTAGAACATGCAGGTGGAAACGGTACCCGGCGTGGGGTAAAAGTCCTGCACCTGCTGAGGATTTAAATTGTGCTCCTTTAAATAAACCGCCAGTTCCACCGCGTCGGAAAGCGTGCTGCCCGGATGGCTGGACATGAGGTAGGGCACTAAATATTGTTCTTTTTTCAGCTTTTTATTAATCGCATAAAACTTTTCTGAAAATTTATCGTAAACTTCTCGTCTGGGCTTTCCCATATATTTTAGCACATTTTGCGAAACGTGCTCCGGCGCAACCTTAAGCTGGCCGCTGACGTGGTGCTTTACTAGTTCTGTGAAAAATTCGTCGTTTTTATCCTCAAGCAAATAGTCAAACCGAATTCCCGAGCGCACAAACACCTTTTTCACGCCCTCTTTCTTGCGAAGGGTACGCAAAAGGGCCAAATATTCGCTGTGGTCGGCGTTTATGTTCTTGCATGGCTTAGGATATAAACACTGCTTTTCCCGGCATGCGCCGTGCGTAAGCTGCTTTTCACAGGCTGGGTGCTTAAAGTTTGCAGTGGGGCCGCCAACGTCGTGAATATAACCTTTAAATGCCGGGGTATTAATCAGCTCGTCCGCCTCTTTTTCCAAAGAGCGGTTGCTTCTGGCCTGAACAATCCGACCCTGGTGAAAGGTGAGGGCGCAAAAGTTACAGGCGCCAAAGCACCCGCGAACAGAGCTTAAGCTAAACTGCACTTCCTCAATAGCCGGAATTTTGCCCATGGCTTCATACATGGGATGGTAGGTTCTTTTATATGGCAGCTCATAAACCGCGTCCAGCTCCTTTTGAGACAGGGGCAAGGTGGGCGGATTCTGAACCAAGAAGCGTTCTGCGTGCCTTTGCACCACGGTTTTTCCCCGGATGGGATCTTGCTCTGCCACACAAAGCTTGTCTGCCAAAGCATATTGATATTTGTCCTCCTTCACCGTTTCAAAAGAGGGAATTTCCACATATTCTTTTAAATGGGCAATGTCCTTTGCCATGTAGCAGGTTCCGCGAACGTTGTGAAGGCTATGCACGTCTGCACCGTGATCCAAGGCGCGGGCTAGCTCTACGATGGAGTGTTCCCCCATGCCGTACAGTAAAATGTCTGCGCCGGAGTCTGCCAGAACAGAAGCGCGCACCCCGTCCTGCCAATAATCGTAATGGGCAAAACGGCGGAGGCTTGCCTCAATACCGCCGATTAAAATGGGAATTCTGCCAAAGGTGCGGCGGGCCAAATTGCTGTAAACAATGGTGGCACGGTCGGGCCGGAGGCCCATTTTTCCACCGGGGGAAAAGGAGTCGGTCTGCCGCCGTTTCTTGGAAACGGAATAGTGGTTCACCATGGAATCCATGTTCCCGGCACTGATTAATACGCCTAAACGGGGCGTTCCCATTAAGGTGATGGAACTTTTTGTGCGGATGTCCGGCTGTGCAGAAATACCTACCCGATAACCGTTTGCGGTTAACACCCGGGTGATGATTGCGTGGCCAAAGCTTGGGTGGTCAACATATGCGTCGCCGCAGATGTATAAAAAGTCCAGCTCGTCCCAGCCCAAATAGTCCATATCTTCTTTTGAAACGGGTAAAAAACCCTTGTCTGCATATATCATGTTTTTTTCCTTATTGCATGGACATTTCCAAATAGTCCTCTTTGCTGATTAACACCTCGCGGGGCTTGCTGCCGTCCGGCGGGCCAACAATGCCGCGCTCCTGCATTTGGTCAATCATGCGCGAAGCCCGTGAAAAGCCAACCTTTAAGCGCCTTTGCAGGTGTGAGGCCGAAATTTTGCCCGCTTCTACCGCAATTTCAATGGCCTTTGGCAAAAGTTCGTCGTTGTCGCTGGGGTCTGCCATTTCGTCTGTAATGTTCACCGGCTTGCCGGCGTCAATTTTTTCTATTATATCTTCGTCATATTTCGCTTCCGAATCGCCTTTGATAAACTCAACCACCCGTTCTACTTCCTTGTCGTCGATAAATGCGCCCTGAATACGGAGCGGCTTAGAAGCGCCCACAGGCTTAAACAGCATGTCGCCGCGGCCCAAAAGCTTTTCTGCGCCGCTGGAGTCTAAAATGGTGCGGCTGTCGATGTGGGACGACACGGCAAAGGCAATCCGCGAGGGAACGTTCGCTTTAATCAAACCTGTGATGACGTCAACGGAAGGACGCTGGGTGGCAATCACCAAATGCATGCCAGCGGCGCGGGCCATCTGCGCCAGGCGGCAGATAGAGTCTTCCACCTCGTTGGGCGCAACCATCATAAGGTCTGCAAGCTCGTCGATGATGATTACAATGTGTGGCAGTGTGTTTTCACTGCCGGCTACGGTAACCATTTTGTTGTAGCCTTTAATATCACGGACGTTGTTGTCTGCAAATAAAGAATACCGCCGAAGCATTTCCTGTACTGCCCAGTAAAGGGCGCCGGAAGCGCGCCGGGGCTCGGTTACAACCGGAATTAACAGGTGGGGAATGCCATTATAAATTCCCAATTCCACCACCTTGGGGTCCACCATTAACAGCTTTACGTCGTTGGGGTCTGCCTTATAAATTAAGCTGGTAATCAGCGTGTTAATGCAAACGCTTTTGCCCGAGCCGGTGGAGCCGGCAATCAGCACATGGGGCATGCGGCTTAAATCGAACACGATGTTTTTGCCCGAAATGTCTTTTCCCATGGCAAAGGCCAGGGTGGATTTGAAATTTCTAAACTCGTCAGAGTCCAACACCTCTTTAATGTGCACCACGCTGACGGATTTGTTGGGAATTTCAATGCCAATGGCTTCCTTGCCCGGAACGGGCTCAATCCGAACGCTGGGCGCGGCAAGGCGCAACGCCAAATCGTTTGCCAGCCCCACCACCTTGCTCACCTTAATTCCCTCGCCCAAAACCAGTTCATATCTTGTTACGGCAGGGCCTTTGCTTACGTTTAATAGCTTTGCTTCTACGTTAAAGCTCTTTAAGGTGGCGATTAATTTTTGTGCCGTTTCGCGCAGCTCTGTTCGAGAATTTAGGTCGTCGCCGGTGGCTTTTACGCTGTTTAACAGCGAAACAGAGGGGAAAGTGTAAGGAATGCGTTCAAACACGTCTTCCATTTCTTCCGACACGTCTTCCATTCCTGTAAGCTTTTCCGGTGCGTCCACAATTTTAGCGCCTTGGTTTTCAGCTTGCGGTGCGGGAGCTGTAACCGAAGCCTGTGCCTCTTGCGCTGCAACCGGAATTTCTGGGGGTGTTTTCTCCGCCAAAGTGTTGTCCTGAGCAGGCACCGCCTGTTCAATAATATCGTCAATTCCGGCAATTTCTTCTGTTTCAAGGGGTTCTAAATCCGCTTCGTTCTGGTTTTCGCCCGCAGCGGCTTCTGGCTGAACAGCATCAGCGCCGCCTTTTTTCTTTTTCTTCTTAACCTTTGCAACGTGTGTACCCTTTATCCCCAGTTCCTCGTCGGAAAAGTTTACAAATTCTGCGTCGCCTTCCGGCATATCAGATTCTGAAGCGGCGGTCTTCCGTTTTTCCCGTTCAGACTCGGCATAGTTTTTTACGGTAATTCGGGCGTTATTTGTTTTGGCGTAGGTTTTCACAATGGCTCGAAGTAGCATTTTCACAGGCGACCAGTCCACCAAAATCATTGTAACAACCAGCACGGCGGTAATCGCCACAATTGCTGAGGCAACTTGTCCGATTAATGTGCGCAGAAGATCGGCAATAAATCCGCCCAAAAGCCCGCCGCCAATTCCGTCTCCTCCCTGACCATAATTCACCAGCATGTTAGAAAAGGAAAACGGGTTTTCTTTTTTTACAGCAAAAATATGCGTCAGCACGGACAAAACGCCAAGTCCCGACGCTATGACAATATATTTCGATTTGTGCAGTTCATAGTTTTTGCGCGCGGCTTTATGTATTCCGTTCACAATGAGCAGAACCGGCGCAAGGTAAACCGGCCAGCCAAACAGACCGGTGGCAATGTCTTTGATAAACGAGCCTACAAACCCCTCGGGAAAATATAAAAACACGCCCAGCAAAATGCCGCCAACCAAAGTAAACAGCGAAATAAACTCCTCAGCTTTTGCACTGGAAACCGCATTGCCGGTGTTTTTTTTATTGGAAACTGGCTTTTTTGCGTTATTTTTCTTTTTTGCAGCCATTTTAAACAATCATACTCCCATTTATAAATTTTAATCTGTCTTTTCTATCATACCATAAATCAAAAGTTTTTTCAACCCAAAACTTATCTGCGCACATCTTTGGGATTTTTGCCCGTAACCGATTTAAACAGGGTTCTGAAATAAGACGCGGAGGAAAAGCCCAGCTCATCGCTGATTTGTTCAATTGTTTTTCTTGTTTCTGAAAGCAGCTCCGTTGCGTGCTGAATTAAAATATTGTTCTTATAATCAATTGGCGTACACCCGGCGGCCGCCTTAAATAAAACGAAAAACCGTGACTCGCTGAGCCCGCAAAGCCTGGCAAGCTCTTTTACATAAACCTTTTTTGTATAGTTTAATTCCAAATAGTCAATGGCGGGCTGAATGTCGTTAATGCCTGCGGGCACGTCCTCTTTTTTCAGGTGGAGGTAAAGCGTTTCAAGATAGAGGTAAAACAGGCCCAGCCCCTCCATTGGCGCAGCGCAAAAGCGCTGAAACACCTGGTCTAAACCGTTTAAAGGATAGTTTTTTAAAATTTGAAACTGATATTCGCTCTTGTCCGAGGCGTTAGCAAAGCGAAAGTCCACAGAGTAAAACTCAATTTCGGGAAATCCGCTCCACACGGAATAATACTTTGTGCCTCTGGCAATGTAAATCAGATCGCCGCGCTTTGCGTGCAGTGTTTTGCCCCTGTATAAAAACTCTGCCTCGCCTTTTAAAATGTATCCAATGCAGGGCCGTTCAAAGTCCTGTAGCACGCCTGCCGCGTGATGGTTTAAAAATTCAAATTTTACAATTTTAAAATGGTTGATATAAGAAATCCGTTCCAAGGCAGACCGCCTCCTGGCAGTAGAATACTGTTCTTTTTTGATAGTATAACACATTGTTTCGGCACCGTCAATGGAGTATAATAGACAAAAAGTGAAAAGGAGGAGGAACATGAAAACCAAACAGATTGTATTCACGGCAAAAAATACGGCGGAATTATTAGAAAGCGAAATACGGGAACCAGAGAAAAATGAGGTGCTCATCGAAATGGCATTTACCACTATTAGCGCCGGAACGGAAAAAGCCAATTTAACGGGAAATTTAAACGTTAACGCTTCAGAAAAGCGAACAGACACCACGCCCCATTTTCCAAGGTATTTGGGTTACAGCGGCGCCGGCACGGTTATTAAGACGGGGCCGGGCGTGACAAAAGTAAAACCCGGCGACAGGGTGGCGGCAGCGTTTGGCACCCACAGCAGTTTTTGTGTGCTGCCGGAAGAACGGGCAATTCCAATCAGACAGGAGGAAATTTCTCTTTCTGAGGCCTCACTGGCGGTGATTGCCACCTTTCCTTTGGCGGCCCTGCGGAAAGTGAAACCGGAGATAGGGGAGTCGGCCCTGGTTATGGGATTGGGAATTTTGGGACTGTTTGCCGTGCAGTTTGCGCGGACGGCGGGGCTTGTTCCCGTAATCGCAGCAGACCCGGTTGCCTCCCGGCGGGAGTTTGCGCTTTTGCTGGGTGCAGATTTTGCCTTAGACCCCACACAGCCTGACTTTGCCGACACCGTAAAGCGTTTAACAGGCGGCGGCGCAAACGTTGCCATTGAGGTGACAGGTCTGGGCAAAGGATTAGACCAGGCGTTAGACTGTATGGCCCGTTTTGGCCGGATTTCCCTTTTGGGCTGCACGCGCAACTCTGACTTTACCATTGACTACTACCGCAAAATTCACTACCCCGGCATAACGCTCATCGGCGCGCACACCAACGCCCGGCCGGAGCGGGAGTCGCATCCCAACTACTGGGCCTATCCCGACGAAATTGGGGCTATTTTTCAGCTGGCCGCAGGAAAACGGATTGACTTAAAGAAAATGATTCATGAAATCCATTCCCCGCAAGAAGCGCCGGAGGTGTTCCGCCGCCTTGCCTTTGACAAAGACTTTCCAATCGGCGTGCAGTTCGACTGGTCGAGGCTTTAAAGGAGGACTATGTATGAAACGGATTAAGATTGCCGTGCTGGGAATATTGCATGCGCACGGCCTTTCAAATTTTAAAAGCATTTTAACCCACAGCGAGGTTTTTGAATTTGTGGGGCTTTGTCCCGACTATGAGACAAAAGAGGAGATGGACAAGGGACAAATTCCGGCGGAGGACTTTCGCCGGGGCTTTGCAGAGCTTCAAAAGGAGTTTGGAAAAATTCCCATTTTGTCTTTCGAGGAGCTGCTTGCCTATCCCGGCCTGGAGGCGGTTGCCATTGAAAGTTATGAGGCTGATTTGACAAAATATGCAATAGCGGCGGCAAAGCGGGGCCTGCACATCTTTATGGACAAACCGGGCGGAGAATCGGTTTCCGATTTTGCCCGGTTAATTGCCCTTGCAAAAGAACAAAACCTTGTGTTAAACTTTGGATATATGTACCGCAAAAATCCTGCCGTCATTGCCCTGCTTGACATGATAAAACAGGGTGAGATAGGAAAGGTTACCTGTGTTGAGGCCCACATGGACTGCGACCACACAGATCGGGTACGCGCCTGGCTGGGCAATTTTCAAGGCGGAATGACTTACTTTTTGGGCTGCCACCTGATTGATTTGATTTACCGCATTCAGGGAAAGCCGAACAAAATTATCCCCATGAACACAAGCACGGGAATTTCGGGCGTGCAGTCAAAAGACTATGGCTTTGCGGTGTTTGAATATGACACAGGCCCGTCGTTTTTTAAAACCAGCGCGGCGGAGTTCGGCGGCTTTATGCGCCGACAGCTTGTGGTGACGGGCACGGAGGGCAGCGTAGAAATTAAGCCTTTAGAATACTTTAAAGACGGAAAAATGTACACCGACATGCGGGTGGTTACGCGAAAGCAAAATGGAAAAGAAAACTGGAATGCATTTGGAGAAGTGAAGACCTTTGGCCCAATCGAGCGGTATGATGTGATGCTGTTGCCTTTTGCGGCCCAAATCCGCGGTGAGCAGGAAAATGATTATTCTTACGATTACGAGCTGGGACTGTTCCGTTTGATTGCGGAAGTGTGCGGCATAAAGGAGGAAGAAGCATGACAGAAAAAGATAAAAAAGTGCTGATATTGGGCGGCACAGGCGCGATGGGAGTTTATTTGGTGCCGGAGCTGCTTTCTATGGGCTATCAGGTACACGTAGCGGCGTTAGACGGCTTTGAAAGCCTGCCCCGGGATAATCTGCGCCTTTCCTACACGAATTGTAATGCAAAGGACGAAGACACGCTGCGCCGGCTTTTAAAAGCGGAGTATGACGCCGTTGTAGATTTTATGATTTATGGTACGGAGGAATTCCGTAAGAGGTATCAGTTGTTTTTAGAGAACACAGATCACTACATATTCTTTTCTTCCTACCGGGTGTATGCCGGGCAAACGCCCATTTCAGAAACTTCACCGCGGCTTTTGGATGTATCAGACGATAAGGAATTTCTTGCAACAGAGGACTATGCGCTGTACAAAGCCCGGGAGGAAGATATTTTAATGCAGTCCGGGTACTTAAACTGGACGACTGTGCGCCCGGCCATCACCTATTCAAAACGGCGGTTTCAGCTTGTTACCCTAGAGGCGGCAGTGGTAGTGCACCGCATGCTTTGCGGCAAAACATTGATTTTGCCGCAGGAAGCCATGCCGGTGCAGGGTACCATGACATGGGCCGGTGACGTGGCAAAAATGCTTGCGCGTCTGGTTTTAAACAAAGATGCTTACCGCGGCATTTTCACCGTTTCCACCGCCGAACATCACACCTGGAAAGAAATTGCGGGGTATTATGAAAAAATCGGCGGACTGAATTATATTACCGTTGACGCAGACACATATATTAACGTAATTGCAGAGGGAGACCGGCATGCCAAATGGCAGCTTTCATATGACAGGCTGTTTGACAGGGTGATTGACAACCGCAAAATTTTAAACGTCACAGGCTTAAAACAGGCGGATTTTATGCCTCTTTATGATGGCTTAAAAATGGAGCTTTCCGCCCTGCCGCGGGATTTTGATTGGTCGGGCATGGTGCATTATAATATTAACGAGCGCATGGACGCTTATTTAAAGAAACGGGGGTTAAATTGATGAAAGCAATGCTGACAGACGAGCAAAAAAATCTTGTTTGGACTGAGGTAGATCGGCCCGTTCCAAAAGCGGACGAGGTTTTAATTGAAACAAAAGCATTTTCGTTAAACCGCGCAGACTTAATGCAGAGAAACGGCGACTATCCCTCTCCGCCGGGGTGCCCCCCGTGGATGGGACTGGAAATTGCCGGAACTATTGCCGAAATAGGTGAAACAGCAAAGAAAGCATCGAATTTTAATGTGGGGGACAGGGTCTGCGCTCTTTTAGGCGGCGGCGGATATGCCGAGTTTTCCGCAGTGCAGAGCGGCATGGTGATGCCCATTCCCGACGGGTTTTCCTTTGCCGAGGCCGCGGCAATTCCGGAATGCTATGCCACAGCTTATTTAAATTTGTTTTATGAGGGAAACTTAAAAAAGGGCGAAACATTTTTGGTGTTTGCCGGGGGAAGCGGAGTGGGCATTGCGGCAACACAGCTTGCAAAGCTGTGGGGCGCAAAGGTAATTGCTACCGTGCGGAGCGACGAAAAGGCAGAAAAAATTAAAAAATTTGGCGCGGATCTGATTGTAAACACCAAAACGACAGACATTGAAACCGTTTTTTCCCAACAGGAAATCGATTTAGTGTTAGACTGCGTGGGCGGCCCGGACATGGGAAAATGCTTCGGACGCATGGCGCGGTATGGCCGTTGGATTGACATTGCCACCTTAGGCGGCGATGTGACAGAGCTTGATTTGAAAACCGTTTATAAAAAGGGACTGCGGCTCATTGGAAGCACGCTTCGGTCTCGCACGCCGGAAATGAAAGCGGAAATATTAAAAAGACTGACGGAAGAAGTGTTCCCCCACTTTGTGTCCGGCGCACTCCGGCCTGAAATTTATAAAACGTTTTCGGTGGAGCAAACGGATGAGGCACATGCCATGATGGCCGCAAACGAAAACATTGGGAAACTTGTTATTACCCTTTGAAGATAAAAAACAGGTGCAAGGCGAGAAGCCTTACACCTGTTTTTTTTTAATCAGTTTAAAACATAGACAACTGCGTCCCGTCTTCCAAACTGATAACACTGGTCTAATGTATTGTAACATAAATCAATTTTGTTTCCCTTTATGGCGCCGCCGGTGTCTCCTGCTACTGCAAATCCATAAATCCAGGATTTTCCGCCGTCGCTCGATTCAATATACAGCTTTGAGTTTAAGGGAATAACGCTGGGGTCAACCGCTACTACGCCAAACACAGGCGCGCGTCCCGTTGCTGTTTTTCCGGCCCATTTGCCGTTTGAGGCGCTTGAACCCTCATAGGCTGTTGCTTTTGCATTTATCACTTTTGAAAAGGTGAACGTTCCATAAGCCGTTACCGCGGTGTTTCCGCTGGTTGTGGTTTTGGTGTTGTTCTGTGCCATTGTGGGGATTGCCGCAAATGGCACGCCGTCGGCAGTTTTGCCCGGCGTCAGCGTCACAGACGGATTTGCGCCTGTATTCGTGCCGGCTGGCGGCTGGGCAGGTTCTGAAACCTGTTTTGTGCCAATTTCAATTATCTGCTCAACAGGCTGTGATGCGACACTTTCACCAATCAGTGTAGCCGTTACGCCTGCTCCGTCTTTGGAAACCTTTTTGAAGGTGCGGACCAATGTGCCCGGCTTTCCTTCCTGTATCACATTTTTATATCCGGCTTCCTTTTCATCATTTGTAATTGTTTTTTCTGTAAAGGGAATTTCCTCGTTAACTTCATACACCTCAACGTAAACCCTTGTGACGCTCACCGTCATGCCGTCGGCCGTTGGGGTGTTCACATCGGGCACCACCTCGTCATATTTCCCCACCTGGAACCCGTCGGATATGAGCGCATCGCCGACTGTAGCGGCGTTGGTGCGGATTTCAAATGTTGTGCCTGAAGTGTTTAGGAAAATCAGTTTCCCGCGGTTTACCGTAATGGTTTCACCGTCTTTAATTTCGGCGCCCAAATCTTTCGACACCGAGTCGTTTTCTCCCAGAGTAATGTCTGCAACGCAAAGCGCGTCGCCAACAGTCTGGCCCTTTGTTTCAACCTCGAAATAATTTTCACCGTCAACAATAGTCACTGATGTAAGTGGTGATTCTTCATCAGCCGATGGAGTAAAACCGTAGAACAAAATCGAAGCTGCGACGATGGAAATAATCGCAATGAAACGTTTGGAAGGACCACGGAATGAAAATTTTTCATTCGTAAAAATAGATCCTTTTTTGTTACCCATAAAAACCTCCTGAATTTAACGATAATGTTACAAAAGTATTAAATCCTGTCTGCGGCATTGCCTATTATAGAATATTTTTGCTCATTTGTCAAACAATTATGCGGAATTAAACAGAATTCATTAAAAAAATATTTGTAAGAATATGGAATAAATCGTTGTAAAGCTGTCAGCAAACGGCTTTCAAGAGATTTTACGATTTTTTGAACAAAGTTTGACTTTTGTTTGTTTTTAGCTTTACAAAATAGAAATATATGTAAATAAATACCAGATTAAGGAATTAAAAAAGTATATTTTCTTTGAAAAACAGTTCTTTATTTGCATCTGTCCGAATAGAATGAAATGAAAAAAAGGCGGTGATTTTATGGACAAAGTCCGTTCAGAAATTCTATCAAAAATGATTCCGGAATATAAAACGGCGTTAAATGCATGCAGCTTTCACAATCTTCAGGAAATAAGGTTTCGTGCAGACCGGCCCGTTATGCTGTATTACGGCGACAGGACAAGCTTTCTTCGTAAAGAGGGCGGGGAGACAGACGCAAGAGAACAGGCCCTGGCGGCAAGCCAGGAAGATATTGCCCGAATGGTCGGCGCGTTTTGCAGAAGCTCTGTTTATGCCTATCAGGAGGAGATCAAAGGCGGGTTTATTACCATTCGGGGCGGGCACAGAATTGGCATCAGCGGCAGGGCGGTGGCTGAGGGCGGCAAGGTGATTAACATTGGTTTCTTCTCCGGTTTAAACATTCGTTTGGCCAGGGAATTCCCCCACAGCGCCGATGGGTGCATGAAGCATATTTGTGCGGGAAACCGCATATATAACAGTATTATCATTTCACCGCCCGGCGTAGGCAAAACCACAGTGCTCCGGGACTGCGCCCGACAGCTTTCATCGCGGTTTAAGGTGGTAATTGTGGACGAGCGTTCTGAACTTGCTGCCTGCGGCCAGGGCGTGCCGCAGTTTGACGTGGGAGAGCAGACCGACGTGTTAGACGGTTTTCCCAAACCTGAGGGCATTACTCATGCGCTCCGCTCGCTTTCGCCGGACGTTATCATCACAGACGAAATCGGCACGGAGGCAGACGCGGCGGCGGTGGGCGAGCTGCTTAAGGGCGGCTGTAAAATTATTACCAGCATGCACGGCTATTCCATAGACGAGGCGCTTGCAAAAAAGAGGCAGCTTATGAAGCTGTTTGAAACCGCCATACTGCTGGGAAGAAACAACGGAAAAGCGGAGGTGCAGCAGTGTTTAAAGCTTTGGGAATTGCAATGATTTTGTTTGCCTGTTTTATGTTTTCCTATTTAAAAGCAGATGAGTTGAAACAAAAATATCACAATTTGAAACAGATGAAAAAGGCGCTGTCAATGATGAAAAGTGAAATCTCTTTTTCGGCAAAAGAGCTTTCTGAAACAGCGGGGGAGATTTCGGAATCTCTTTTAGGCGATATGAAAGATTTTTTTAAAGCCGTTTCTCAAAATCTTAGCGATAACGAAACGTTGGATTTTGGACAGGCGTGGGCGGCAGTCAGAGAGGAATTTGCACAAACCCCTTTTTTAAGCCCGGCCGCGGACAAGACCATGACAGACTTTTCCCAGCGGGCAGGCAAAATGTCCCGGGAAATTGAAATAGAAAACATCGATAAAACCTTAGAAAGCTTAGACCGCGAGATTGCGGACGAAGGAGAAAACTACGCAAAAAACAGAAAGCTAATTTTTACTCTCGGCATTGGCGCAGGCTTGGCTGTTTTGATACTGTTCATCTGAAAGGAGGAAGGCAAATGGGAATTGACCTTATCTTTAAAATTGCGGCCATTGGCATTTTAATCAGCGTGCTGAATCAGGTACTCATTCGCGCGGGCAGGGAGGAGCAGGCAATGCTCACAACACTTGCCGGGCTTGTGGTGGTGCTTTTAATGGTCATTCAGCAGATTGACTATCTGTTCAACACGGTGAAAACCATTTTTGACCTTTAAGCGGGGTGAACGCATTGGACGTGGTAAAAATTGTGGTTTTGGCCATTTTAGGAGCCTTTCTTTCCCAGGTATTAAAGGAATATAAGCCGTTTTTGGGCACAGCGCTGTCTATCATTACCGCATCGGCCGTGTTTTTCTTTGCACTTCCGGAGCTTGAACGCATTACGGTTTATGCAAAGTCTATTTATCAGGCGGCAGGCGGCAAGGATATGTATATTGACAGCGTGCTGAAAATTACGGGAATTGCGTGCCTCACATGGCTTGGAAGCGACATTTTAAAAGATGCGGGGTTATCTGCTGCGTCCACCGCTGTTGTGATGACGGGAAAGGTGGTTTGCATGGGGCTTTGCCTGCCGGTGATTGGAGCATTGTTTCAAACCCTTTTGTCTATTCTACCGAATTAAACATACGAAAAACGGTACGGAAAGGAATGGTTTTCCAATGAAAAAAGTGATTTCAATACTTAGTTTCTTCCTTATATTATATCTACCATATATTGTGCAGGCAGCAGGGGTCGACGGACTGATAGAAGAAGCGGAAAATAGGAACAATGTGCCGGGCTACAGCGTGTCTGACACAGCGCGGGATGTTTTAGACGGAAAAAGCGGGTTCACCTTTTCGGGGCTTGCCGATAAATTAGCATCGCTTCTGTTTGGTAAGATCAAAGAAAACACTTCCGTCATTATCAAAATGGTGGCTGCAGGCATTATATCAGGAATAGCGGCCAGCCTGTGCGGCGGCAAAAATGAGATTGGCACAATTTGCTGTGTGGCAGTGGTGTCGCTGATGAGCTTAAAAATTTTTATATTTTCTATGTCCGCGGCGGAGGAAACCATTGACACGCTGTTTTTGTTTGTGCAGGCGCTCATGCCCTCGGTGGCAACCGCCGCGGCTGCAACGGGCCAGGCAGCACAGACCGCGGCCTGCGGCGTGGTGTTCGGCGCCATGCAGGTGTTTATTCATATCTGCAAAGAGACTATTTTGCCCTTAGTTGCGGTGATAACAGCGCTGAGTGTGGTGGATTGCCTGGGTGACACGCCCTATTTAAAAGGTGTTACGGGGTTGTTAAAATCCTGCTTAAAGTGGGGAACGGGATTGCTTTTAACCTTATATGGCGCAGTGATTGCAATTCAGTCCCAGGCTGCCGGAGCCTTTGACACAGTGGCGGGAAAAACGGTGAAATACGCGGTGGGAAGCTTTGTTCCCGTGGTGGGCGGTGCCCTGTCAGATTCATTGGAAATGGTGGGCACAAGCGCCCGGGCGATTAAAAGCGCATTGGGGATAAGCGGTATCATTGGCGTTGGCTATGTGTGTTTAAGCCCGCTGATTAACGTGTGCGCCGTGGCGCTTTCTTATAAGCTGGCAGCCTGCCTGTGTGCGGTGACGGCAGAAAAACGGGTGTCTCATGTAATTGATGAAGTTGGCGGAAGTTTAGTCAGGATTTGCGGCGTTATTTTGGCGGTGAGCGTTATGTTCGTTATCAGCCTGGCCATGCTTTGTCGGTTTGGGGGAGGTGCGCTCTAATGGCAGA
Source organism: Congzhengia minquanensis (assembly GCF_014384785.1). NCBI lineage: Bacteria > Bacillati > Bacillota > Clostridia > Eubacteriales > Oscillospiraceae > Congzhengia > Congzhengia minquanensis. Next base: position 445,039 of record NZ_JACRSU010000001.1, on the reverse strand, counting down.
TTATTTAAAAATGGTGATTGCGGCGGTGATTTGCGTGTCGCTCGTCTGTGGCATATTACCCAGGGATGGCGCGGGAAAATATGCTGGTTTTGCGGCGGGGCTGATTGTTATTGCCATTGTGGTTTCACCGCTTTTTAAACTTTCCGGCACGCTGAATTTGCAGCTGTCTGACATAGAAACCCAGGAGCTCTCAGTCAAAGGGGCAAGCTATTTAATGGACGAATTTGAAAAAACGCTCTCCGTCCGCATTGCAGAAAAGCTAAAAACCGAAACCGGGCGTTCCTTTCAGGTTACGGTGGAGGGGAAAACAGACGAGACCGGCGAAATTACGGGGGTTGCTCGGGTTGGGCTTTCGCCGTATTCTGCCGATTTTGCAAAGATTGTGGCAGAGTATATTGATATTTCCCAGGACAAGGTGGTGGAACAGTGATGAAGAGCATAAGCGACCTTAAGAAATTTTTCGGACAAATTATGAATACTAAGATACTTGTCATCATATTTATAGTAGGGATAGGGCTGATGATGCTCCCAAGCGGAGGCACAAAAGAGAAAAAAGAGGTGGTGGAGCAGCAGATAAGCGGCACGGCATATAAAGAAGAAATTGAAAAACAGCTCAAATCTATTCTTTCCTCTGTTAAGGGAGCTGGGAATGTGGAGGTTATGGTCACGCTGGAGGATGACGGACAGACCATTTTTGCGGCAGATGAAAAGTCGGCCAGCCAGATTGAAGGCGAGGCCAAACAAAACACAGACGAAAAGACTTATGTGTTAAAAAACGATGCCGGCGGAGGAGAATCGCCGGTGGTTCTCAAAAAAAGCAGGCCCGCTGTTTCCGGCGTGCTGGTCATCGCAACAGGCGCAAAGGATGCAGAGACGAAAAACGAACTTTTAAACGCGGTTCGCGCCGTTTTGGGAGTGAAAGCGCACAGGATTGAAGTGCTGGAAAGAAAATAATTTTTCTTTCTGAATATAATGAAGCAAAAAATGTAAAGATGGGAGATAGGACAATGAAATTTTTTAAACCGAAAAAGGAAAGAACAACAAGAACGAACCAGCGCACAGCAAACGAAAAAAACAAAAAGAACAAAATGCTTGTGTTAAGGAAACGGCAGGTTGCCGCTGTTTCTTTAATTCTTTTAATTGGCATTGCTGGATATTTGAACATGACCATAAGAAAGGGCGAGGCCGACCCGGACGTATCGGTTATGTACACCGAGGCCTCAAAAAAGCTGGGTGAAGCAAAAATGGTAAATTCAACGGAAACAGAGGAAAACAAAAAAGAAGATGAGGGCAAAAACAACAATGCAGCAGTTGGCGCGGACTATTTCACCAACGCGAAAATGGAACGGGAGAAAAAGAGAAGCGAGTCCATCGAAATGCTTACCGGCGTTTTAAACTCCTCCGGGGCGGACAAAGAATCGAAAGACAATGCACAAAAGCAAATTGAGCAGCTTTCTAAATTCACAGAAAGTGAAGTTGCGGCGGAAAACATGATTAAAGCGAAGGGTTATGGAGACTGTGTAGTGTTTATGGGCGAGAACGTAACATCTGTGGCGGTACAGACCAACGGCTTAAACGAAATTGATGCAGCAGTTATCACCGACCTTGTGGCAAACAGCGGCGCCTGCCGCGCAGACCAGGTAAAAATTGTTGAGATAAAACCCAATTAATCGAAAAAAAAGTTGTTTTTTTTACGAATTGGTGATATAATAAAAACAGTAAATGAAAGAAAACACATGTGTTTTCTTTCCGATGTTTTTATTGTATCGGTGTGTAGCAAGCCGATAAGCGGCTTGCGCTTATGATATAATACTACGATATATCTTTCTGTGCGAAAAATTATTTAGGAGGTACCGAAGATGGCTGAAAAAGATATTACATTTGAAACCGAAGAAAACCCGGGCGCTATTAAAATTGCAAACGAAGTTGTTTTAATTATTGCGGCCCAGGCGCTTAATGACATAAAGGGAATTCACTTAGCGGCTTCTGCGGCGGAAGGGTTTGTTGACAAGCTGGTGAAAAAGCCTGCCCAGCGCGGTGTCCGCATTTATTTGAATGACGAGGCAAAGGAAGTGGACATTGACGTTCACATTAATATTGATTACGGCATGAATATTCCTGAAATTTCTTATGCAATTCAGGAAGCCGTAAAAAAGAATGTTGAAACCATGACCGATATTTCTGTAAACAAAGTCAACGTGTTTGTAGACAGCGTGTTTTTAGAAAAAGAGCCGAAAGCGCCAAAACCGAGGCGCACAAAGCATGCGCCGGAGGAAAACGGCGAACCCCAGCCGACAGACAGTTTTGATGGACCGGAGCCGGATTTGGAGGAAGTGTTGTCTGACGACCCAGACAATTTTGACGTAATTTAAAATACAATTTTGGGAACCGGTTCTCCGGTTCCCAAATTGAATATTAATCTAAAATTATACAGGAGATAAAACATGACAACAGATACATATCAAAGCCCCCTGTGTGTGCGGTATGCCAGCCGCGAAATGCAGGAGCTTTTTTCGGACGACACCAAATTTAAAACCTGGAGAAAGCTGTGGATAGCTTTAGCGCAAACGGAGCAGGAGCTGGGACTTCCAATTTCTGACGAGCAAATTGCAGAATTGATTGAGCATAAAGACGATATTAATTACGACGTTGCACGGGCACGGGAAAAGGAAGTGCGCCACGACGTAATGTCGCATGTTTATGCCTACGGTCAGCAGTGTCCCAAAGCAAGGGGAATTATCCATTTAGGCGCCACGTCGTGCTATGTGGGGGACAACACAGACATTATTGTCATGACCGAGGCATTGAAGCTAATCCGCACAAAATTAGTGAACGTGATTCATGTGCTGGCAGACTTTGCGTTACAATATAAGGACATACCTACCCTAGGCTTTACCCACTTCCAGCCGGCACAGCTCACTACCGTGGGAAAACGCGCAACCCTGTGGATTCAGGATTTGATGATGGATTTGGAGGATTTGGAGCATCAAATTAGCAAGGCGAAGCTGTTGGGTTCAAAAGGTACGACAGGAACCCAAGCCAGCTTTTTGGAACTGTTTGACGGCGATGAGGAAAAGGTAAGACAGGCCGACAAAAGGATTGCGGAAAAAATGGGTTTTTCCGCCGTGTTCCCCGTTTCAGGACAGACCTATTCCAGAAAGCTGGACAGTCAGGTGCTTTCCATTTTGTCCGGCATAGCCCAGAGCGCATATAAATTCAGTAACGATTTAAGGCTTTTGCAGCACTTAAAGGAGATGGAAGAGCCATTTGAAAAGAGCCAGATTGGTTCCTCTGCCATGGCATATAAACGGAACCCCATGCGCTCCGAGCGTATTTCTTCCCTGGCGCGATATGTAATTGTAAACAGCTTAAACCCGGCTATAACCGCATCTACCCAGTGGTTCGAGCGCACGCTGGACGATTCTGCCAATAAGCGCATCAGCGTTCCGGAGGCATTTTTGGCGGTGGACGCAATTTTGTCTATTTATTTAAACGTTACCGACGGTATGGTGGTTTATGAAAACGTCATTCATAAGCGTATTATGGAGGAGCTTCCGTTCATGGCCACAGAAAATATTATGATGCAGGCGGTGAAAAAGGGTGGCGACCGGCAGGAATTGCATGAAAAAATCCGCGTGCATTCCATGGCGGCGGCCCGCGTGGTGAAAGAGGAGGGCAAGCCCAACGATTTGCTGGACAGAATTTGTGCTGACAGCAGTTTCCATATGGACAGGGACGAAATCCACAGCATTTTAAAGCCGGAGCTTTATATCGGACGAGCGCCTTCACAGACGGAGGAATTTATCCGAGATTATGTTTCGCCTGTTTTAGAGCGTTTTCAAGATGTGTTAGGCGCAAAAGCCGAACTCAGCGTGTGATTTTAGAAAGGACGAAAAAAATATGAAAATTGGGTTTATCGGCGGCGGAAACATGGCCGGCGCCATTACAGGCGGGGTGATTGCCTCCGGCCTGTGCTCAAAGGACGAAATTTGCGTGTGCGACAAAAACGAAGCTGTGCTGGCGAAATATGACAGGGAAATAAAAACCAGCACCAACAATCGGGACGCTTTTTTCGGCGATTACATCATTTTGGCGGTAAAGCCGTTTATTTTGCCGAAGGTGCTGGAAGAGATTGCAGGTATGGATAAAAAAGAGGTTGAGGGCAAGGTGTTTGTGTCCATTGCGGCAGGCGTAACAATTGACACAATCAAACAGACGCTGGGAAGCAGGACAAAAGTTGTTCGTGTAATGCCCAACACTCCCGCGTTGGTTCTGGAGGGAATGACGGTGGTGGCCCAGTGTGACAACAATGTTGATCAAGCGGAATTTTCCGCTGTGGTAGACATTTTTAATTCTGTTGGAACGACCGAGGTGATGCCGGAGACCATGATTAACACCGTAACAGGCGTAAGCGGAAGCAGCCCGGCCTATGTGTATATGTTTATCGAGGCCATGGCAGACGCAGGCGTGCGGGATGGACTGGCCCGTGACGCAGCCTACCGGCTGGCGGCACAGTCGGTTTTAGGCTCGGCGAAAATGGTACTGGAAAGCGGAAAGCACCCGGGCGAGTTGAAGGACATGGTCTGCTCGCCAAAGGGTACCACCATTGAGGCAGTGGCAGAGCTTGAAAAACGGGGATTCCGTTCGGCAGTGATGGAAGCAATTAAAGCCTGCAACGATAAGGCAAACAATATTGGTTAAATAATAAAACGTTAGCCCCGCTTGAACACTAAGCGGGGCTATTTTTACATCAGGAGAAATGAATTCATGAAATACATCAAACAGTTTGGAATTATTTTAAGTGTAACACTTTTAGGAGAGCTTTTAAACGCAGTGATTCCTCTGCCGGTTCCCGCCAGTATTTATGGGCTGGTGCTGATGCTGACTGGCCTTATGACAAAATTGATTCCGCTTCATGCAGTGAAAGAAACGGGAAAGTTTTTATTAGACATTATGCCCCTTTTATTTGTGCCCGCCGCCGTAGGCCTGATTGATACATGGGGCGTGCTCCGGCCTGTGATTGTGCCTGTTACAGTAACGGTGCTTGTTTCAACGGTGGCAGTTATGGCGGCTTCTGGCCGCGCAACCCAGGCGGTTATCCGTTTTTCTAAACAAAAGGAGGAAACCAAAAATGAAGGAATCGTTATGTAATTCCGCGTTTTTCGGCGTGGTGGTAAGCATTTTGGCCTATGAATTGGGACTGGTTTTAAAGCGGAAATTTAAGCTTGCTATTTTTAATCCCATTTTTGTTTCCATTGCAGTAATCATCGTGGTGCTGCTGGTGTTTGATATTGACTATGCAAACTATGATAACGGTGCGAAATATTTAAATTATCTGCTCACCCCTGCAACGGTCTGTCTTGCTATTCCCCTTTACGAACAGCTTTCTGTGCTAAAGCACAATGCAAAGGCTGTGATTGTGGGAATTGTTACCGGCGTTATCACCAGCATGGTGACGATTTTTGCCTTTGCCTGCCTGTTCCGGTTTGGCCACGAGCTTTATGTTACGTTGCTTCCGAAATCTATTACCACGGCAATCGGTATGGGTCAGTCGGAAGAACTGGGCGGAATTGTGGCGCTAACAGCCGCGGTTATCACGGTGACAGGCGTGTTCGGGAACATGATAGCAGAAACGGTATGCAAATTGTTTCGTATTACAGAGCCGGTGGCAATAGGGATTGCCATCGGCGCGTCGTCCCACGCGGCAGGAACGGCTAAAGCGATTGAAATAGGCGAAGTGGAAGGTGCGATGAGCAGTCTTTCCATTGTAATCTGCGGGTTGCTCACCGTGATTTCAGCTTCAGTTTTTGCGCAGTTTTTATAAATATGTTTGAATAAACACTTGTAATTTTGGTAAAAGTTGATTATAATGAAACTAAATAGGGATATATTCTATTAAATAAGGAGGAGAATTTATGAAAAAATTATTATCGGTAACATTGGCACTATCAATGTTGCTTGGTCTTTGCATGATGCCGGTTCAGGCGGACAAACCGTTTGATACATACCCATATGTGTTTGAAGACTTTGAAAAAAGTCTGAGTGACGGAAGCATTTATGGCGGCAATGCAACCACGTTAACACAGGTAAATGGCGGCGTGAACGGTAGCGCCGGCGCAGGCTATGTGGAAATTAGCGCAGAAAGCAACAGCGATTTAAGTGCAAATACGTCTGTGATGCCGAAAGTGGGAAACTTATTAAATTTTTCTGCTTGGGTGAAACTCGACACGGAAATAAAAACAGATGCAATGAGCTTTATTCTTTACGGCATGGTTACCGTTCACAGAACGTCTGACGATGAAAGTCTGCCGGAAACAAAGGATGTTGCGGCATGGAAGCAAATTTCTGTGAACCCCGCAGGACTGAAAGCCGGAGAATGGGTTTATGTTTCAACCCAGGAGATTTGGGACGGACAGATGACCTGCTTCCCGACGGTAGGCTATAACGGCGTGGAAAGCGGAAACCCCACAGGAAAAACATCTGAAATTCAAAATATCTCCCATATATCAATTAGAATGGGGCAAAACGGCGGGACAAAAGATTTAGTAAACCCCAGCGACAGCACGCTCCGCTATTATATTGACGACATTTCTTATAATGTCATTTCTCCGGGAGCAGGAGAGAAAGATGATGGAAACATCATTACCAACAGCGAATTTAACAATAACACCAGCGGGTGGTCGTTCGACGGGCCTGCAGAGATTGTTAAGGATGCTGCCGACCCCGCACCAGACGGTTCTGAGGGGTTTGTAAAAATTACGCCGAAAGACAGCAGCGTGTTTGGTAATGTTTCGCAGTCAATGCGTCTTCAAACCAACCATTTATATAAAGTGTCATTTTATGCTAAAATAATCAGAACAGCCAAGGAGACAACCACCGGCGGCGTATGGTTCCTGATTTTTGGAAATAACAGGATTCCGGATACAAACGGTTACAACACAAACTATCCGGGCTATACAATGAAAGATATTCTCACAGTGGGAGAATGGAAAAAGGTTGAATTTTACTACCTGCATGAATATAAAACATTTGTAGACCAGCCGCTGAATGTCGGCATCAGGATTTTTGCGGGAGACGACCAGCACAACCGTTCAGATTCAGATTTCGCAGCGGACTCATTCAAAATTATGGATATGGGGGCGCTTTCAAACGGCGATTTCGAGCTGGGAGAAGGCAGTGTGAGAAGAAACAACACAGCCAGCGTGGATCAGACGAGTTATCAGGTGCTTGGCTGGAATGGACAAAATGCAGCAATTGAACACAGCAGCGACGTCCGCCCGGAAAGTGACGGGGCACACAGCATGAAGGTTACTGTAACAAGCAACGGCGGAACGGCTTTTCAGGGCTTGGGACTGGAAACAGATGCATCTTACAGGCTTTCGTTCTGGGCAAAAGGAAACGGCCTTGGTGCAGAAAAACCGCTGACGCTTGTGCTCAGCAGAGAGGTGCCGGCGCCCGGCGGCGACAGCGAAAGCTATGATGTGCCGGATTATCAGTATATTGTTGGAAGCGGTGCGGTGTATGATGACGCAGACTATACAGACGAGATTAAAAATAACCAGGAGTGGAAAATATCTGATGAGTGGCAGTATTACGAATGCTACTACGACAACACCTTCCCCTTAAAAGAAGGGCTCAGCGCACCTGCTGAAAATGTAGTGCCGCGTCTTCCGTTCCTCTCTTTTGATGTGGACGGAAACGGCACAGAAACAAGCTTTTTTATAGACGACATGAAGCTGGAGCGTGTTGATAAAACAATGCCCGTCCTATCAAATGTTGCAGTTTACGGGGAAGCGGTTCCGGGAAACAGCGTTACGGTATCGTATGACTACTCCGGCCCGGCAGAAAAAGACAGCGTGCTTGTAAAGGCGCTTTGTGAATATGAAAACGGAATTTATACTTCTGTGGGCAGCTTTTCTGCTGACGAAAGCTTTAAAATTCCGGAAAGTGCAGTTGGCAAAAAGCTTGTGTTTGAGCTGACACCCATTGATGTGCAAAACACCGTGGGCAAGCCAGTTACCGTTGAGGCCAACGAGCCTTCTGGCGACTGGGGAGCGCTCTATTTTGACAGGCTAACCCAAACCGCAAGGGCATATTCCTCATACGACACAAAGGCAAGCGTAGTGTTTGCCGCATATGAAAACGGCAGACTGTCAGGCGTTGAAACGCAGGAATTAAATCTTACAGCAAGTGTAAAAGCAGAAGCTGAAATGAAAACGCTGGATATTTCCGACGCAGATACGGTTAAGATAATGCTTTGGAACGAATTGGACAGCTTAAAACCGATTAGTAAACCCGTGATTGTGGATAATACAGTTCCGTTGCCCACAACAGTGCACCTGCTAGGCGATTCTCTCTGTGTCAACTATGGAACAGGGTCATATCCGCAGCAGGGTTGGGGATATTATATTGGTAATTATTTAAATAAAGCAGGAACTGTAATAAACCATGCTCAAGGGGGAAGAACTGCAGAAACATTTTACCACGACAAGTGGGCAAACGTCAAGAAAGGGATTCAAAAAGGCGACTACGTATTTATTGCATTTGGGTTAAATGACTTTTACCGCACACCAACATATGATACAGAGTTAACAAAAGAAGAAGCCTATCATAAATATTTGAACCTGCTGTGCACCGAGGCAAAAGAGGCTGGAGCAAATGTAATTTTTACCACGATTACTCCCAATAACCCAAAAACGGGCAAGCTGGCAGCGCAGGATAACCTCACAAAATGGTCCGGTTATATTAAAGATGTTGCGGCGCAAAACAATGCTGTGTGCCTGGATATCAATGCCGTGCTGCGCAAAATTTATTATTATGACGAAGCTTTGGGCAAGGAAACAGAAGAAAAGGGCGCAGAAAGCTACAAACAATATTTTTTATCCCCCGAGGCAATGGAGCGGTTTAAAGAATATCCTATATCAGATGATATGAAGAATAAAGCGGCCACCTACGGGGACTGGACGCATGTAAATGAAGACGGCGCAAATCTGATTGCGCGCACCATTGCAGAGGAACTCGCAAAAAGCCAAAGTCCCCTTGCAAACTATGTTTTGAAATAAAATAGGTAATGAGCTTGTCAGCATTTGCATGGAGAACGCGCAATTAACTGCATATACAAAAACGGACATTAGTGCGCCGCAGAATTCCGGACAGAGGGGGCAGACACGGTGAAAGCCATGTTTTGGAACGGACTGGTTGCAATGCCGAAACAAACGGTAAAATAACAATTTGAACTAAAAAACGGAACGGCTTTAAGCCGTTCCGTTTTTTTAGTTTGAATTAATAATATCCATGGTGTCCGCAATTTTAATTAGGTCACGCTCTGTGTAGGTTATTAAAAGCATTGTTCCACGCATAATTCGAGGATTATTTTCATCCTTGTTATAAATTGAAATTTCGCGTTTGGCATTTTCAGAAAGCGCAAATTCAATCTCCTGTCCGTCAATCATAATTTTCAAAAAATCGCTTCCAAGAACAGTTAATCCGCCTTCGGCCTTAAGTTCGTTGTTGGAGGTATAATATCTTCCTTCAGGGTGCGTAATATCGGGATTTGCCGTTGCCACAGGAAGCGGCGTAACGGAGGAGGACGCATTTTGGTTTTCTTTCGCGCCGCAGCCAGAAATCAGAGTAACCGCCATTGCAAAGCTTAAAACGGCGGCAGCTAATTTATGTTTCATTTTTCCATCTGCCTTTCTTTGTTATTTGTTTATTCTAAGCCTCTTTTGAACCACATTTATATAGTAAGAGGCAAGCATGCTTAACATATAGTCATACAACACGAAAACAATTTCTGCAATGATTACCACAAAAATTAAATGGGATAACACAATATTAAAAATTGTCCCGAAATTGATGTAGGCCAGTAAAAAATATTTTAGTGTAAAATATGCCACAATTAATACCGCGTTAAAAAACAAAATTTTCACCAACCATTCCAGCCATCGTTTGCCAATGCGCTCCATATGGCTTTTGATGATGGGGTAGTAGCCAATGAACAGGATAAAAATAACAATTTGCGATTTAAAGGGCACCAAAAGTGAGCCAATCAGCGCCGAAGCCAAAAACTGTATCAGTGCAAATTTCGTCCCGCATTCGGCCTGCGTTACCAAAACGCAGAGAGAAGTCATTGCCAAAAGCGCAATTTTTCCCGTAGGAAGAACCACCGAACCGTAAAGGCAAACAACCGTAAGCGCCGTCATAATGGAGGAAAACGCCATTTTTCGTGTCATTTCTTTTCGCCTTTCTGCCCGCGCGTAGTTTTCGGGCTAAAAATGAAAATTTAACAGCAGGGAATTAAATCGCCGCCCATACACTCGCAGCAGCAGTCGGCGCAAATAAGATTTCCGCAGCAGTTGCACATGGAAGTGCTGTCGTTGGTCATTCCGCCGCCCACGTTTCTATATTGTTGGCGCTGTGCCTCAATGGAGTTTAATGTTCTGCGGTATTCTGAATTGGAGGGATCCATGTTTACCGCCTGCCTGAGAAAATTTACACCCTGATCGTGCCAGCCCCGGCGGATATATAAGCTGCCCTTTAAAAAGAACCATTCTGCCGTTCTGTCGGTGGCAGCGTCCAAAATCCGCTCCGCCTCATCTAACGAGTTTAAGTTAATGAGGTTCCGCACCTGAGCAAACGTTCCCGCACTGCCATTGCCGCTGCCGTAAGATTGCCCGTAGCCGCCGGAATAGGAGCTTTTGCCGGAAGCGTTGCCGTTGGTGAGCGTTTCATAGGCCTCGTTAATCTCTTTAAATTTTTCCGAAGCTAAATCGGAAAGGGGATTGCCCACATATTTATCAGGATGATATTGTTTTGCCAGTTTCCTGTAAGCCGCTTTAATTTCGTCCTGGGTGGCGTTTTTTGGCACGCCCAGCACCTCATATGGATCGTTCATGCTTTTTTTTCTCCTTTGTGGTCTAACACGTTATCTAAGACATTTGAAAGACCTAAATATATAATGTTGTCTAAAATTGATTTGTTCACTTTTAAAGTTAGCAGTTCATAGCTGCTGGCAACGCTGCTTAAGGTAAAGGTTAAAGAAGCACGTAGCTCCTCTTTGTCCGGCAGGGCAGGATTTAATAGAAAAACGTTGAAACAGTTCTTTTTTTTGTCTTTCTCCATGTCTTCATATGCGTCTAAAATATAAATAAACCGCCCCAGCATATATCCCATGTGGCCCAAAATTCGGCGTGTGTTTTGATCTTCAATAAAATCCGGTGTAAACAAAAGCTGCATAAGGGAGGCAAATTCATGGGAAAGCTGGTCGATGGAAGCGCACCTGTCTGCTTCCAAACGGGAGAGCGCAAAAATAAATTCTTCACTCTTTTTGTAAAGCCCACCATAGCGTTTTAACACATGGCGCTTTGCGCGCCACATGCAGCAATAAGCAAAAAAAGATTTTATGCTGTGTTCGTCGTGCATGTTGTCGCGAAGCTTTAACAACGCCAAAATCACCATAACGCCTGCACTGTAAGACAAGCATTTGTTCGTTTGCGCTACCGCCTTTTTGCGAAAGGGGTTCGCAATGCATCGTTCTGCCTGGCAGAAAAATTCTGCGTTTGTGACGGAAGATAAAATCAGGGCAAGAAAAACAGAGTCGTAGTTCAGCCCCATCCGGGACGAAAAGCCATATTCATCCTTTAAGGTTTTGCACAGCCCGCAATAGTATGACCGGAACACATTATATTCTTTCACTTTCAGTTCATCTTTATAAATTTGAACGTAACCGAACATTTGTCACCTGTAATTTTTTTCATATATTTTCATATTAAACACATAATAAATAAGAATTTACGATTAGTATACCATAAGTTTTCCAAAAAATCATCAACAAATTGTTAATTCCGGTGAATTTGCCCATAAAAAAGGGTGGAGCCTGTGATTGCTCACAGGCTCCGGGGGATTATTATGAAAATTAGAGATTTTGCCGAAATTTCTTTCGACAAATAAACTATACCATAGATATATGAACAAATTATGAACAAAACGTAAATAATTTTTAAACATGACGAAATTTGACATTTATTTTACAGGGGTTTGACAAAATTTTGTCTATATGGGACTTGAAATCATGGAAAAATTATACTATAATATACATGGATAGTTATGTTAAGACACAAATTTTTTTAAGAGGTGGAAATGATGAATTTAACAGTAGAAGACATTTGCGTAAAAGGCAAAAAAGTTTTGGTAAGATGCGACTTTAACGTGCCTTTAAACGACAAGCTGGAAATTACAGATGATAACAGGATTGTCGGCGCACTGCCCACAATTCAGTATTTAATCGACAACGGTGCAAAAGTAATCCTTTGCTCCCATATGGGCAAGCCCAAGGGCGAGCCAAAGCCGGAGCTATCGCTGGCTCCCGTTGCAAAAAGCCTGTCTGAAAAGCTGGGCAAAGAGGTGATTTTTGCCGCTGACGACAATGTGGTTGGCGAAAATGCGAAAAAAGCCGTTGCCAACATGAAAGACGGCGACGTTGTGCTTTTGGAAAACACGCGTTACCGTGCGGAAGAAACAAAAAATGTGGATGCGTTTTCGGCCGAGCTTGCTTCCCTTGCCGACGTTTTCGTAAACGACGCATTTGGCACGGCACACCGTGCGCACTGCTCCAATGTGGGCGTTACAAAATATCTTGACACGGCGGTTGCAGGTTACCTGATTGAAAAGGAAATTAAATTCTTAGGCAACGCGGTAAATTCGCCCGTGCGTCCCTTGGTTGCCATTTTGGGCGGTTCTAAGGTTTCTTCTAAAATTTCGGTTATTGAAAACCTGCTCAAAAAAGTGGATAAATTAATTATCGGCGGCGGAATGGCCTATACGTTCTTTGCGGCGCAGGGAAAAACGATTGGCACCTCTCTTTTAGAAGAAGATTATATTGATTATGCGAAAAAAATGCTGGAGCAGGCCGGCGATAAAATTTTGCTTCCGATTGACACAGTAGTTGCAAAAGAATTTAATAACGACGCAGAATCGAAGGTTGTTGAGGGCAACATTCCTGACGGCTGGATGGGATTAGACATCGGTCCGAAAACCATTGAACTGTTCTCTAAAGCGTTAGACGGCGCAAAGACCGTTGTATGGAACGGGCCCATGGGCGTGTTTGAAATGCCCAACTTTGCAAAGGGCACAAACGCCATTGCTTTAAAGCTTGCTGAGCTTGATGCTACCACCGTTATCGGCGGCGGCGACAGCGTTGCGGCGGTGAACCAGGCGGGCCTGGGAAGCCGTATGAGCCACATTTCTACCGGCGGCGGCGCATCCCTTGAATTTTTAGAAGGCAAAGCGCTTCCGGGAATTGTCAGCCTTACCATGAAGAAAAAGGTGATTGCCGGCAACTGGAAAATGAACAAAACCCCTTCTGAGGCTGCGGCTTTAATCAAAGAGCTTGCACCGAAGGTTGCAGACGCAAAGGACACCGTAATTGTTTGCCCCACGGCTGTTTGCCTTGCGGCAGCTGTGGAAGCGGCAAAGGGAACCAACATTAAAGTTGGCGCGCAGAACGTTTATTTTGAAGACAGCGGTGCATACACCGGCGAAATTTCCGCCGATATGCTGCTGGATTTGGGTATTGAATATGTAATAATCGGCCACAGCGAACGCAGACAATATTTTGCCGAAACCGACGAAACAGTAAACAAAAAGGTTTTAAAAGCGTTTGAAAAAGGTTTAACGCCGATTGTTTGCGTGGGCGAGAGCTTAGAACAGAGAGAATATGGCATTACCAACGATTTGGTTCGTTTGCAGACAAAAATTGCGCTTAGCGGTTTAACTGAAGAACAGGTTTCCAAAACCATTATTGCCTATGAACCCATTTGGGCAATTGGAACAGGCAAAACAGCAACCACCGAACAGGCGGAGGAGGTTTGCAAGGCAATCCGCGAATGTGTGGCAGAGGTTTACGGCAACAAAGCTGCAAGAAAAATCACCATTCAATACGGCGGCAGCGTAAATGCCGGCAATGCGGCGGAGCTGTTCTCTGAAAACGATATCGACGGCGGTTTGGTTGGCGGCGCGTCTTTAAAAGCACCGGACTTTGCAACAATCGTAAACTGGAAATAAAAAATGGCAAAGAGGCTGCTTTTTGCAGCCTCTTTCATAAAGGAACAGGATGGTAAATCAATGAAAAAACCTTTGTTATTATGTATTATGGACGGTTTTGGCATAAACCCTGCGGATAAGGGCAACGCCATTAAAATGGCAAAAACGCCAAACCTGGACAAATTGTTTTTAAACTATCCCCACACGCAGCTTTCAGCCAGCGGAATGGCGGTGGGCCTTCCCGACGGGCAGATGGGAAACTCTGAGGTGGGACACACCAACATGGGCGCAGGGCGTATCGTTTATCAGGAACTGACACGTATTACAAAATCCATTCAGGACGGCGACTTTTTTGAAAACGAAGCTCTTGTGGGTGCGGTGGAACATGCGAAGAAAAACGGCACTGCACTGCATATTATGGGCCTGGTATCCAACGGCGGTGTGCACAGTCACAACTCCCACATTTATGCCGTTGCCGAGCTTGCAAAACGTAAGGGCCTGGAAAAGGTGTTCGTTCACTGCTTTTTAGACGGGCGCGATGTGCCCCCTTCCTCCGGCAAAGAGTTCGTGGAGCAGATGGCGGAAGAGCTTAAAAAAATTGGCGTGGGCAAAATTGCCACGGTGATGGGCCGCTACTACGCCATGGACAGGGACAACCGCTGGGACAGGGTGGAAAAAGCATACCGCGCAATGGTAGCAGGCGAAGGCAATACAGATATTTGCCCCGTGTCCGCCGTGGAAAAATCCTATGCGGCTGATGTAACTGACGAGTTTGTAATCCCCACAGTTATTACGGAAAACGGAGCACCGGTTGCTACCGTTTCAGAGGGCGACAGCGTGATTTTTGCAAACTTCCGTCCCGACCGGGCACGCCAAATTACCCGTGCCTTTGTTGACCCTGATTTTAATGGCTTTGAACGCAAATTTTTTCCGCTGTATTTTGTGTGCATGACACAGTATGACAAGACAATGCCCAACGTGGAGGTTGCGTTTAAACCCCAGATTTTAACCAACACCCTGGGCGAATATTTGAGTAAGCATGGTTTAAAACAGCTGAGAATTGCCGAAACGGAAAAATATGCCCATGTGACATTTTTCTTTAACGGCGGGGTAGAAAAGGTGTCGGAAGGGGAAGACCGGGCGCTGATTAATTCACCCAAAGTTGCAACCTACGACCTACAGCCGGAAATGAGCGCGCCGGAGGTGACCGACACGCTGATGAAAAAACTTGACAGCGGCGATTTAGACGTTGTGATTTTAAACTATGCAAACTGCGACATGGTGGGCCACACCGGCGTGATTGAAAGTGCTGTAAAAGCGGTTGAAACCGTTGACGCCTGCATAGGAAAGGTGACAGACAAAATTCTTTCTATGGGCGGTGCAATGCTGGTGACTGCTGACCACGGCAATGCAGACCAGATGATTGACCCTGAAACCGGCGGTGCGTTTACGGCACACACCACGTTCCCGGTTCCGTTTATTGTTATCGGCTGCGGAGACGTGAAACTCCGCTCCGGCGGCGTGCTGGCAGACATTGCCCCGACGATGCTGGATATTTTGGAGCTTGAAAAACCTGCCGAAATGACGGGAACAAGTATTATAGAAAAATAATAGAAAGCATCATATTTTTTGGCTTTAATGCACACTCTATAGTATAGAGTGTGCATTTTTATTTTTTTAAAATTGGAGGCAGAATATGAAAAATTATATTGAAATTACAGATGTGTATGCAAGAGAGATTTTAGATTCCAGAGGCAATCCCACCGTTGAAGCGTGCGTCTGCACGGAAGACGGCGTGTGCGCCCGGGCGTCTGTGCCGTCCGGCGCATCTACTGGCGCGTTTGAGGCGGTGGAACTGCGGGATAAAGACGAGTCGCGCTACAAAGGGCTGGGTGTGAAAAACGCCGTTTCCAACGTAAACAACGAAATTGCCGACGAAATTATAGGTTTAAATGTGTTAGACCAGAGGGATATTGACCGAAAAATGATAAAATTAGATGGCACGGACAACAAGTCGCGCTTAGGCGCCAACGCCATTTTAGGCGTGTCGCTGGCGGCGGCAAAGGCAGCAACGGCATCGTTGGGCACCAGCCTTTATAACTATATAGGCGGTGCTAACGCCCATGTTTTGCCGGTGCCCATGATGAATATTTTAAACGGCGGCAAGCACGCCGACAACAGCGTGAATCTGCAGGAATTTATGATTATGCCCACAGGTGCATGCTGCTTTTCGGAGGCACTTCGCATGTGCGCCGAGGTGTTTCACAGCTTAAAGGGCGTGCTGAAATCGAAAAACTATTCCACAGCGGTGGGTGATGAGGGCGGTTTTGCGCCAAATCTGAAAAACGACGAAGACGCGCTGGCGCTGATTTGCGAGGCAATTGAAAAGGCAAACTTTGTTCCCGGAGACGACTTTCAGATTGCGATGGACGCGGCGGCCACCGAACTGTTTGAAGAAGCGAAAAAACAAGGGCGCGACGGTTATTATTTCTGGAAAACCGATGTGTTTAAAACGCGGGATGAAATGATAAAATACTGGGAAAAGCTTGCTTCCGACTACCCAATTATCTCTTTAGAAGATGGCTTATCCGAGGAGGACTGGGACGGCTGGAAGGACTTGACCAGTGCCTTGGGAAATAAAATTCAGCTCGTGGGCGACGACCTGTTTGTAACCAACACTCAGCGGCTGGAGCGGGGAATAAAGAACGGTGTGGGCAACTCCATTTTAATTAAAGTGAATCAAATCGGTACCTTAACCGAAACGTTAGACGCCATTGAAATGGCAAACCGTGCTGGTTACACAGCTGTGACATCTCACAGGAGCGGTGAAACAGAAGACACCACCATTGCAGACATTGCCGTTGCCACAAATTCAGGTCAGATTAAAACCGGCGCGCCGTCACGCACAGACAGAGTCTGCAAATATAACCGTTTGCTGCGCATTGAAGAGGAACTGAGCGGCAGTGCTTGTTTTCTTGGAAAACGTGCATTTTTTAACTTGATGTAATCAAAATGTAATATAATTGACACATTGTGTAATATATGTGTTACAAAGTGTGACTTTTTGTTGACTTTGTCCCGGTAGTGTGATAAACTAATATCCGGGGTGAGAAATTATGAATTTATGTGTTAGTGGTGAAAATGAATTTGACATTTATTACGTATTAAAAATTTTAACCGGCTGCGAGGAGAAATATTTCTTTTCGCCCAGGCTGTTTGTTCATGACATTGGCCTTGCAAAAAAGTTTAATACACTCAGAAGCGTACGTCGGAGTGTAAAGCTTTGCGGGATTGACCAATATCAGGTTGAAAAATTTAAACGTGCAAATTAACAAAATTATACTGTTTAAAACGCTTATATTCTGCATACACTATTTTTAAGGACACAAACGTTTTTGTGTGCTTTAAAAATAGGAGGTTGTTTGAATATGAGTTGTAAAGCAAATTCATCCATTAAATGTACCGTATCACAGTGCGAATACCACTGTGACGACCAAAACTACTGTACGCTTGACAGCATACAGGTAGGAACGCATGAAAGCAATCCGACCATGTGCGAGTGCACGGATTGTGAATCGTTCACAAAAAAACGCTAAATAAAAATTAGCGAAAATGCGCAGACAGAGGGTTTTTAACCCTCTGTCTGTTTTTTTGCCAAAACCAATTTTCTTTGTTGACTTTTATTTTCTGCGGTGATATAATTTAAATAATAAGTTTAAATAGGGTAACTATGAAATCCGCTGAAATAAGCAGAAATTTATGAGGAAAAAGGAGCGGCATATGGAAAAAAATTTCGACAGAAAAATTGTCTTTGAAGACGGCAAGGAATACTATGGATATGGCTTTGGCGCGAACTGCGACAGGGTGTGCGAAATTGTGTTCAACACCTCAATGGTGGGGTATCAGGAGATTATTTCCGACCCATCTTATACCTATCAGCTGGTGGTAATGACCTATCCTTTAATCGGGAACTATGGCATTGCAGACGAAGATTTTGAAACGAAGGTGCCCACCATCGGCGGCTTGGTGGTGCGGGACTATAACGACATGCCCAGCAATTTCCGCTACACAAAAACGTTGTCTGAGATTTTGGAGGAAAACGGAATTCCGGGAATTTACGGCGTGGACACCAGAATGATTACGCGTTCAATTCGCGACTTTGGCAGCAGAAAGGCGTTTATTACCGACGCTTCCACCGCCAAGGAGGACGCTTTGAAAATTTTATCGAGCGTTGACATTCCGAAGGACGCAGTGGCAAAGGTGAGCTGCAAAAAGCGGTGGTATTCCAGAACGTCTAACCACAAATATAACGTGGTGGCAATTGACTGTGGAATTAAATTAAACATTATCCGCAGCTTAAACAGCTGCGGGTGCAACGTAACCGTTGTGCCGTATAACACCACGGCGGACGAAATTGATTTTATGAAGCCCGACGGTGTGTTTTTGTCAAACGGGCCTGGCGACCCTGAAAATGTGCTGCCCGTCATTGAAACGGTGAAAAAGCTTAGAGGGAAATATCCCATATTCGGCATTTGCTTAGGACATCAGATAATCAGCCTTGCCTACGGAGCCCAAACTTATAAGCTTAAGTTTGGGCACCGGGGCGGAAACCATCCGGTGAAAAATTTGAAAAACGGCAAAATTGAAATTACCAGCCAAAACCACAGCTATGCCGTGGATTTAACCTCGCTGGAACAGACGCCTCTCACTCCAACCCACATCAATCTGTTAGACCAGACGGTGGAAGGCTTAGAATGTGAAAAGGACAGGCTGTTTTCTGTGCAGTATCACCCGGAAAGCGCCCCCGGCCCCCAGGACAGCACCTATCTGTTCGGCCGGTTTATCGACTTAATGAAGGAGGCGAACGGCAATGCCTAAAAGAAGTGATATTAAAAAGGTTTTGGTTATTGGCTCCGGCCCAATTGTAATCGGCCAGGCCGCAGAGTTCGACTATGCGGGCACCCAGGCGTGCCTTGCCTTAAAAGAAGAGGGATACGAGGTGGTTTTGGCAAACTCAAACCCCGCAACCATTATGACCGATACCTCCATTGCGGATAAGGTATATATGGAGCCGTTAAACCTTGAATATATGGCAAAAATCCTGCGCTATGAGCGGCCGGACGCAATCGTTCCGGGAATTGGCGGACAAACGGGTCTTAATATTGCCATGCAGCTTGCAAAAAAAGGCGTTTTAGCCGAGTGTCAGGTGGAGCTTTTGGGAACGTCCAGCGAAAGTATTGAGCGGGCGGAGGACAGAGAACTGTTTAAAGAGCTGTGTGAAGAATTGGGCGAGCCGGTGCTGCCGTCGGTGATTACCCACACTATTGACGAGGCAAAATCGGCGGCGGAAGAGATTGGATATCCGGTAGTGCTTCGTCCTGCGTTTACGCTGGGCGGCACAGGCGGCGGCTTTGCCGACGATGAGGAAGAACTTTGCGAAATTATGAAAAACGCCTTAAAGCTTTCCCCTGTGGGACAGGTCTTGGTAGAGAAAAGCATTAAGGGCTATAAGGAAATTGAATATGAGGTAATGCGCGACAAAAACGACACCGCCATTACTATTTGTAACATGGAAAATTTAGACCCTGTGGGCATACATACGGGGGATTCGATTGTAGTCGCCCCCAGCCAGACGCTGACGAACAAGGAATATCACATGCTCCGCGACAGTGCGCTGAAAATTATTCGGGCATTAAAAGTAGAGGGCGGCTGTAACGTGCAGTTTGCATTAGACCCCCAGTCGTTTCAATATTATGTAATTGAGGTAAATCCCAGGGTGTCAAGGTCGTCGGCTTTGGCATCGAAAGCCAGCGGTTACCCAATCGCAAGGGTTTCAGCTAAAATTGCCGTGGGCATGACCTTAGACGAAATTATGATTGCGAATACCCCCGCGTCGTTTGAGCCCACGCTGGATTACGTGGTAACCAAAATGCCCCGGTTCCCCTTTGACAAGTTTACCCAGGCGTCGAATAAGCTTTCTACCCAAATGAAAGCCACAGGCGAGGTTATGGCCATAGGCCGGACAATGGAGGAAAGTCTGCTGAAAGCAACCAGGTCTTTGGAAATCGGCGTGTGCCACATTTACATGTCAAAATTTGACAAGAGCAAAATGTCGGTAGACGATTTGATGAAATATATTGAAGAGGGCACGGACGACCGGATTTATGCCATTGCCCAGCTCATGTATTTGGGCGTGGACCACTCAAGAATTTGCAACGTGACGCAAATTGATATGTTTTTCTTAGATAAAATTAAAAACATTGTGGATTTTGAAAAGGTACTAGAACAGCCCGAAAGCGTTGGAAACATCGACCTGCTTTACAAGGCAAAGAAAATGGGATTCTGCGACAAATATATCGCCCATCTCTGGCAGATGACAGAGGACGACGTGTTTGAAATGCGAAAAAAACACAACATGTTTCCGGTGTATAAAATGATTGACACCTGCGCCAGCGAGTTTGACAGCTATATTCCATATTTTTACTCCACCTATGAGGAGGAGAACGAGTCAATCGTGTCAGATAAAGCGAAAATTATTGTTTTAGGCTCCGGCCCTATCCGAATCGGGCAGGGCGTTGAGTTCGACTATTCCACGGTGCATGCAGTGAAAACCATTAAGGAAAGCGGAATAGAGTCTATCATCATCAATAATAATCCTGAAACCGTTTCCACAGACTACACCACCTCCGATAAGCTGTATTTCGAGCCGCTTACCGTTGAGGACGTTATGAATATTATTGAACTGGAAAAACCCATGGGCGTTATCGCATCTTTAGGTGGGCAGACGGCTATTAACCTTGCCGAGCCTTTAAAGAAACGGGGCGTTAAGCTCATTGGAACAGACTGTGACGCAATTGAGCGGGCCGAAAACAGGGACTCTTTTGAAAAAATTATGGAGGAACTGGAAATTCCCCAGCCAAACGGGAAAGCCGTGACCAAAATGGAGGACGGAATTCGTGCGGCAGAGGAGATCGGCTATCCTGTATTGGTGCGTCCCAGCTATGTTTTGGGCGGCAGGGCAATGGAGATTGTGGCGGACGAAGAAGGTTTGCGCCACTACCTGAAAACCGCCGTTGAAATTGATGAGGACAAGCCAGTGCTGGTGGATAAATACATCATCGGAAAAGAAGTTGAGGTAGACGCGGTTTGCGACGGGACAGACGTGTTCGTTCCGGGCATTATGGAACACGTGGAGCGTACGGGAATCCACTCCGGCGACTCAATTTCCGTTTACCCTACGTTCAGCATTTCAAAAGAAGTGAAAAACGTTATCTTGGATTACACAAAACGTTTGGGGCTGGGCATCGGCATCATCGGGCTTTACAACATTCAGTTCATTGTGGACAAGGAAGATAACGTTTATGTAATAGAGGTTAACCCCCGTTCCTCAAGAACAGTGCCGTTTTTGTCGAAATCCACAGGCTATCAGCTTGCAGACATTGCCACGCTGGTTATTTTGGGAAAATCTTTAAAGGAACAGGGCTTTACCTCCATTTACCCCGAAGAGAAAAAGTGGTGGTATGTAAAAGCGCCGGCGTTCTCGTTCTCGAAAATCCGCGGACTTGACGCATATCTTTCACCAGAAATGAAATCCACCGGCGAGGCCATTGGTTACGACAAATCCTTAACCCGTGCGCTGTATAAGGCCTTACAGGCTTCTGACATGCACGTGGTGAACTATGGTACGGTTTTCGTTACCATTGCCGACAAGGATAAGAACGAAGCGCTTCCGCTCATCAAGCGGTTTTACAATTTGGGCTTTAACATCGAAGCAACACATGGCACTGCGAAGTTCTTAAAAGAAAACGGCATCAGAACCAGGGAACGCACCAGCGGCGAAGGGGACGACGGTATTTTCGACTCTATGCGCAAAGGCTATGTAACCTATGTAATCAACACCAAAGACATTAACGCAAAAACTCACGAAACCGACGGCTATCAGCTCAGGCGCTGTGCGGTAGAAAACAACATTACCATGTTTACTGCCTTAGACACCGTCCGCGTATTTTTAGACGTTTTAGAAGAAGTAACCATTACCATTTCAACAATTGACAATTGACGTTTGAAACAAAAGCCCCGTGCAAAATAGCACGGGGCTTTGTTGTTTATTTTTTATTTTTCCGAGCAAAACTCCACTTTTTTTCCTTCTAAAATCATGTTGGTGGTGCGTACGGCACACATTTTGCCGCACATGGAGCAGGTGTGACGGTCGGCTGGAGGCGTGCTTTCAAAATATTCCCTGGCTTTTTCACCGTCAATGGCAAGGTCAAACATCTTGTCCCAGTCCACTTCATGCCGGGCCTTTGCCATTTCTTTGTCCAAATCCCTGGCATGGGGGATTTTTTTTGCAATGTCCGCTGCATGGGCCGCAATTTTGCTTGCAATAATGCCCTCTTTCACGTCTGCCAAATCCGGCAGGCGCAGGTGCTCCGCCGGGGTGACATAACAAAGAAAATCTGCGCCGCTGGCCGCCGCAATCGCGCCGCCAATGGCCGAGGTAATGTGGTCGTAGCCCGGGGCAATGTCGGTTACCAGCGGGCCTAACACATAAAACGGCGCGCCGTGGCAAAGCCGCTTTTGCAGCTTCATATTGGCGGCAATTTCATCCATTGCCATGTGTCCGGGCCCTTCCACCATCACCTGCACGTCCTTGTCCCAGGCACGTTTGGTTAAGTTTCCAAGCTCAATCAGTTCTGCAATCTGTCCCGCATCGGTGGCGTCGTCAATGCAGCCGGGGCGCAGCGCGTCCCCTAAGCTGACAGTTACGTCAAACTCACGCAAAATTTCCAGCACCTCGTCGTAATATTCAAAAAACGGATTTTCGTTGCCCGTCATTTCCATCCAGGCAAACAACAGAGAGCCGCCCCGGGAAACAATGTTCATTTTCCGTCCCTCACGGCGAAATGCTTCCACGCACCGACGGTTTATTCCGGCGTGAATGGTCATAAAATCCACGCCTTCTTCCGCATGGGCACGTACGACCCTTAAAAAATCCTTTGCGGTAATTTCCAGCAAATCTTTTTCCAAATACCCAATGGCGTCATACATGGGCACCGTGCCAATCATGGCCGGGCACGTTTTAATCAGCGCCCGGCGAAAGGTGTTGGTCTTGCCGTAGTTGCTTAAATCCATAATGGCCTCGGCGCCGAATTTCACTGCCATGTTTACCTTTTGCATTTCCACATCATAGTTTTTGCAGTCCCCGGAAATTCCCAGGTTTACGTTAATTTTGGTCTTCAGGCCAGAGCCGATACCCTCTGCCGAAAGGGACGTGTGGTTCACATTGGCCGGAATGGCAACCTGCCCCTTTGCCACAAGCTCCAAAAGCTTTTCCGGTTCCATGCATTCCTTTTCTGCAACCGTTTTCATTTCCGGCGTGATAATTCCGCGCTTTGCGGCTTCCATTTGTGTTTTATATTCGCGCATTCTAATGAAACCTCTCTTTCCAAATTAAAAGTTACCCTCAATGGCAAAAGCAAGGTTTAAAGGACCGGAACCAATCCCCAAATCCAGATTCGCTTCCAGCGCGCCTGTGATATAGCGTTTCGCCTTTTTTACCGAAGTGTTTAAATCAAACCCCTTTGCTAAATTCGAGCAGATGGCGCTGGACAGCGTGCAGCCCGTTCCGTGTGTATTTTTGGTTTCAATCCGACCTGCATGAAACCACGTTGGCCCGCTTTGTTGATACAGCAGGTCGTCTGCGTCGTTCTCGCTATGTCCGCCTTTTAAAAGCACCGCGCAGCCATAGGCGCCCAGAATGGCCTGTGACGCTTGCTCCATGTCGATTTTTGACCGGATTTTTAAACCGCTCAAAATTTCTGCTTCAAACAGATTGGGCGTCACAACGGTGCAGTTTGGCAGCAGCCGTTCTTTTAACGCGGTCACGGCGCTTTCGCTGGAAAGGCTTGCGCCGCTTGTTGCAACCATCACCGGGTCTAAAACAATGTTTTTTGCACCGTATTCTGATAGCTTTTCCGCAATGGTTTCAATCAGTTCTTTGTTTGAAACCATTCCAATTTTCACCGCGTCGGGTGGAATATCGGTAAAGACACAGTCAAGCTGGTCTGCCAAAAACGTGGGCGGAACCTCAAAAATGCCTTTCACACCTGTGGTGTTTTGGGCAGTTAAGGCCGTAACGGCGCTCATGGCATAAACGCCGTGGGCCGTCATGGTTTTTATGTCCGCCTGAATTCCTGCGCCGCCGGAGGAGTCGCTTCCGGCAATGGTCAATGCTGTTTTCATAATTCGCTTTCCCCCTCAAATCTGCTGACCAAAACGCCTTCATACGAAGGCAGATATACGTCGCAGACAGACTGAATTTCTTCCTGGTCGGAAATGCTCGACGGATCAAACACACCGCAAATCCGAAAACCTGCCGCTTTCGCTGTTTTCATGGCATAAAGCCCGTCTTCAAACACCCAGGTGGAGGATATATCTGTTCCCATATGCACCTGGGCGGCATAGAAGATGTCGGGCCGGTCCTTTCCCGCGCCAATCTCGGTGCTGGTAAAAACACGGCGGAACAGCTTGTCAATCCCAAGCCGGGAAAATGCCGCTTCAATCATGCCGCGCTGGCTCAGGCTTGCCGCTGTAATTGGAATACCCCGAGCGTGTAAGCTTAATAAAAGCGAATGAACGCCTGCTTTCATCGGCACCTTGTTTTCATAAAATTTTTGAATCATGCCGTTAATTTCAGTTATAATTTCTTCAGGGGAGCGGGGCAGAGCATATTTTTGTTTTAAGTAATCCGCGGCCTCCGGCATGGTCATAGTAAACATAACTCGGTTTAAATTGGGTTCTGCCTCAATTCCCTTTTGCTGCAAATAGATGCGTCCAATGTTGTCCCACATGGGCATGGAGTCTAAAATGGTGCCGTCTACATCAAAGATTGCGCCTTCAATCATTGCTCCGTCATCCTTTCCGTTAAAGTACGAAGCTGTTTTGTTGCGGCAGTGATATCCTGCTGCGCAAAAATCGCGCTGATAACTGCAATGCCGCAAACGCCGCTACCATTAAGCTTTGCCACGTTTTGCGGCCCAATTCCGCCAATGGCGATAACGGGAATGTTTACTGCTGCGCAAATGGCCTTTAGCGTATCTATGCCAACATCCTCCGCATCGTCCTTCGAGCCGGTGGGAAACACTGCGCCCACACCCAGATAGTCCGCTCCGCGGGCCTGGGCCAAAAGTGCCTGTTCCACGGTCTGGGCCGACACACCAACAATTTTCCCGCTGCCCAAAAATTCCCGGACAGAGCCGGTTTCCATGTCACTTTGTCCCACATGCACGCCGTCAGCGTCAATTTCCTTTGCCAACGCCACGTTGTCGTTAATTACAAAAGGTACGCTAAATTTTTTGCACAGTGCTTTTACCTCCAGCGCCTCGGCTAAAAATGCGTCGTGGTCTAAGTGCTTTTCCCGAAGCTGAACAAAAGTTGCGCCGCCTTTTAAGGCCATTTCAACCTGCTTTGCCAGCGTATCTGTTCCCAGCCAGCTTCTGTCCGTCACAGCGTAGAGCAGCAGGCTTTTTTTATCGAATTTCATAGTTTGCTCCTTTGTTCAGTTCTTCACTCGTCATGTTATAAATTGCGTCGATAATTCTGTTTCTGTAGGTGGAGTTTCCGTCGGCCTTTTCCATGTTGGCAAATCCGATTTCTCCGGCAAGCCCCATGGTGCAGACAGCGGCAGCTGCGGCCTCTAACGGGTTCTCAGGATTCGCGACCAAAAACGCGGCGAGCATGCCGGAAAGCTGACAGCCCGTGCCTGTAATTTTGCTCATTTCAGGCCTGCCGTTTTTTATTATATAGCAGGTTTTAGCGTCTGCTACCAAATCAGTGGCGCCGGTTACGGCAATAATCGTGTTCCGTTCCTTTGCCAGCTGTTTCACAAATGCAACTGCGCTGTCTAAGTTGTTATCGTCAACTGCGTCGGCGCTGTCAGCGTCCACACCTTTTGTGCTTCCGCTTCCTGCGGAAAGGGTTTTAATTTCTGAAATGTTGCCCCGAATTGCGTCGAACTTTATTGTATCCGCCAAATCCAGAGCGGTTTTTGTGCGAAGGGCAGATGCGCCTGCGCCAACCGGGTCTAACACAACCTTGTGTCCCAGCTCGTTGGCCTTTTTACCCGCCGCAAACATGGCGGCAATGGTGTTTTTATTCAGCGTTCCAATGTTAATGTTCAGACCGCCGCAAATCGACGTGATGTCGGACACGTCGTCAATTTCGTCCGACATAATTGGGCTGCCCCCGCAGGCCAGCAAAACGTTTGCCACGTCGTTAACGGTGACATAGTTTGTAATGTTGTGCACCAAAGGCACGGTTTTTCGTACATTTTCAAGACAGTTTCCCAGCATAATGTAAAATCTCCTTTGTTAAAAAAATAAAAAAGCGTATATACCAGCAAGTATATACGCTAAAAGAAACCATATATCCCTACGTTGGCATTATCCAAATCAGGTTGTGGGTCAAAGCAACACAGCTTACTCTCAGCCCGCTTTGCGCGAGCCCCCCATTTTTTATTCTATTCGACTTTCAGTATAGCACAGTGCGGCTTGAAAATCAATCCTTAAAACGGGAATTTTTAATTGGTTTTTCTGACAAAATATGTGAAATTGTGCCAAAATTGGCAGAATGAAAGAAACCTTAACTCTTTTGGTGAATTTTTATGATATTATTGTATTTCAAACATGCACTTTTGTATTATCTGTAGAAAAACGTATTGAAAATAGCAAATAAATATGGTATAGTAATAAACAATATTGGGCAAAGGAGTACTCCTTTGTTTGCATGTATACATGCAAACAACTTCTGCTTTGCTGACATAGAAAATTATAAGGAGGAAAAGAAGAGAGAAAAGCATCGCATTTTACGGCAGAAACAAAAAATATAAAAGAATTTTATCATCGTACAGAAGGAAAGAGAGGAAAAAAATGCGGAGATTGTGGATAAGTTTCTTATCATTCTTTATCATTGCCGCTGTGCTGCCCGTATTAGCTTTTGGGGAAAATACGGAATCTTCGGCATGGAAAGAATTTTATGTTTCGGCAGGTGCGCCTGCCGGCGGAAACGGAACGAAGAGCTCTCCCTTTGCAACGGTGGAACAGGCGCGCGACGCAGTACGCGCCGTATCAGACGGAATGCAGGGAGATATTATCGTAAACATTGGCCCGGGAAATTATTATCTGGAAAATACCATCGATTTTACATCTGTAGATTCCGGTAAAAACGGATACCGGGTAATTTACCGCGGCGAGGGGCAGCCTGTGCTGTCCGGCGGCAGAACGATTTCAGGCTTCTCGCCGGTGCCTGGGTCTGCAAACCTTTGGCAGGCAAAAGCGGAAGGCTTTGAGCGAATCCGTGAACTTTATGTAGGCGGCAGAAAGGCCGACATTGCAAGCAGCGAGCACGACATGGTTGGAACTAACATCTATCAGGCTCCCGGCTCGCGCTATTCAAGCGATGGGTTCTATGTTTCTAAAAAGGATCTGGGCATTTATGAGAATGCCGAAGACATAGAAATGAAATGGGCCCAAGGCTGGGTTACCGCGATTTGCCATGTAGATTCTATTTTGCAGGATCCGGCAAAGGCAGACCAGGTTATTGTAAAAATGCAGCAGAGCTGGTGGGACATTCAAACGGTAACCGGCGGCATGTATGGTTTAGGTGCAAAATTTAACCGGCCGTTTGTCGTTCAGAACGCCATGGAGCTTTTGGACAGGCCCGGCGAATTTTATTATAACCGTAAAACACAAATGCTTTATTATATGCCCCGTGAGGGAGAAAATATGGTGCAGGCCCAGGTCATTGCGCCGAAGCTGGAGAAGCTTGTGCGTGTCACAGGCGACACAAATGGAGATAAGGCAAAAAATATCAGTTTTGAGGGCATTAAATTTGCGCACACCACCTGGCACTATCCAGGCGAGGCGGGCATTCTGCTTTACCAGCAGCAAAAATTAAACCAGTATACAGACTTTTTCGATTATATTCCCGGTGCAATTGAGGTGAACCGCGGCGATGGAATAGCTTTTGAAGATAACACTTTCTTTGGGTTTGCCTCTTCTGGATTAGTGTTGGAAAATGCGGTAGAAAACACCGTTGTGAACGGAAACGCATTTTCAGATATCGGAAACGCGGGTATCGTTTCAGGACGGGCCTACCACGGTGGAAACGACGGAATTGTAAACAGCAGCAAAAACAATCGACCGTCTGAAACGGCACAGTGGAATTTAATTAACGGGTCGGAGCGGCTTACCGCATCGTATTACGGCCCGGATCAAGACCACACGCTGTCTGCAGTATTGGGTAGTCAGTTCTGGGTCGATTCGGAAAAATATCCATACGGCGTCACTTGGTCGGGAGACCCCGACGCTCCGGCTCAGGGAGAAAGAACCTGGCTTCGCTATGATTTTGACAAACCTTATTCCATTGACAAAATCGTGCTTGCCTTTGATCCGGCGGCAGTGAGCAAGCCTCAAAGAAGCGGATTTGAAATCTTGCTATCCAACGACAGAACCTTTGCCGACTATGAAACTATTGCGGTGCAAACGTCGCCGGCAGATCATGTTGCGGCTTACCCCGTTAACACAAAAGAGAAATACCGCTACATGATGATTCGTACCACTGATGCCACAAGCTTTGCACTTTCAGGCGCCTGGGCGTTTACGCCGGACGTAAAGCTGGAAGCTGTGGCGCAGATTAACAAAAACAACACGGTTTCAAATAACTATTTGACCAGAGTGGACGACACGATTTACGGCGGCGGCGGAATCAGCGGCAATTATAATGAAGCTTTAAGTATTCTGCACAACGAAATTTATGAAGTGCCATATTCCGGAATTGCCAGCGGCTGGGGTTGGAACATGACAAACAGAGGAACGAAAAATAATAATATTTCACATAACCTGATTGTGGACGCCTGCCAGTATTTAAGCGACGGCGGCGGCATTTATACACTTTCCGACCAGAACGGCTCGAAAGTGACCAATAACTATGTGAAAAATCTTTTTACCGGAAACGCTTCATTCTATCCGGACGAGGGTTCTTCCAATTCAACCTGGGATAACAACGTGCAGGAGGACGCTTTTTTAAACTGGCACGTCTGGACGGACACCATTCAGAACAACACAATGAGCAACACCTACGGCACCCATGACGCTGTGCGTTACCGCGGCGTGAACAACCAGTTCGACCCGGTGAAGGTCTTCCTTCCGGGACAGCCCGGGGAAGAGGCATATACGGTAATTCAAAACGCCGGCCTTGAACCTGGTTATGAAAAGCTGCGTGAACGGGTTCCTGCGGGCAAGCTGCGTCTTCCGGACGAGCGGTCGCGGTATCTTGATATCCTTGAGGGCGGTTTGATTGACACCAACATTCTGTCGCTGAACAAAGTAGCGGAAAATGTGCTGAATAACGGTTCTTTCGGCAATTTGCCGGGACAGTATCCAATAAAATTCCGCTATCAGCTGCAAACCGCCTATGAAAATATGAATTCTGCGGGAATGGCAGATAAACTTGAACGTATGATTGAACTGCGCAATGTAATAAACGACACAAGCAGCGCTTTTTATCGGATGGACTTAAAAGACATGCTGGCGTTTTGTCAATCGGCGCTGGAAAATGCAAAGGTTTCGGTAGATGGGGAGGACCTCTCCGACGCAGTATGCATTAAAATTTTAAACGGCGCGGTAACAGGCCGTGTGCTTGATACCTATCCGGCACAAAGCGTGCAGGAGTTTGCCACGGAATTTAAGGCAATGAAACAAGAGGCGGAAACCGCGAAAACCGATGCAGAGCAGCTTCGGTTAGTAATTCGCTTAGAAGAGGCTTACAGCAAGTTTGCAAACGCGAAATACGACGCGGGTATCGCCTATGTTCATGCGGCGGCAGCCACGCGGACAGAGATTGACCGCGATAGCCACACTGCAACGCTTTACGTTCCGTTCGGAACAGATTTGTCGTCGGTTAAACTGGAGGTAACGCCTTCAGGCAGCGCCATTATTGCAGCACAAACTGACAAAGCAGACCTTACAAAGGACTTTAAGCTTCCGGTTTATTGCAAAGAAGCACAGCGCTATGAATTTTGGACGGTCCGCGCAGTTGAAGGTGACCCGGAGCAGGCTGACGGCTGGGCAACCTTTTCGGCGCAGGAGAACTGCGTAACGGCAATGCCTAGCGGCGGAACACTGCTGACTGCAGGAAAAGTACCTTATATGAACAAACTTGCGGCACAAGACGGCGAAACGCTTCAAATAAAGTTCCGGCCCATAACGTCTAACGATGTGAACAGTTTTTCTGTTTTGTTTGGTGCGAACCGTTCAGACGTTAAAACTAACTGTATGAATTTAGGTGACAGCCGCCTGCAAATTGATGTTTCCGGCAATGCAGGAACGCTTTATGAAGTGATATCCGGTGTGAAAACAAAGCTGACTGCAGTGGCATTCCCGGTAAAATATAACGCAGAGAACACGCTGGAACTAAAACTTTCAAGACAAGACGGCAGAACACAGGCAGTTGTAACATTAAACGGCGCAGTTGTGGCGAACACATTTACAAATCTGAATTATGCCGGTGGATATGCAGGCTTTGACAATTCCGATTTCGGAATTGAAATAGTGAATTTCAAAAAATATTAAGGAGGGACTTTATTTCATGAAAAAGTTTTTCAGTTTATTTTTAACTTTTGCGATGATGCTATCAATGAGTATCCTCGCTGTCGCAGAAGAGCCGGTCAATGTGGCGCTGGGCAAGAATATTACACCAGACGGAGAATATACAAATGCCGGTGCATATAACAACATGACAGATGGCGATGTTAATACCATGGGTGCCCTTATCGGCGGCGACCCGGCTGTAGAGTTTAGCCTGACAATGGATTTAGAGAAGGTTTACAGCATCAGCCGCATTGAGCTGGTTGCGCGTGCAGGAGATTCTGCGGCTTATGACTTAGATGCAGTAACCGTTTCCGGTGTGACAGAAGCTGGTGCATTAGAAGAAATCTGTACAACGCCTCCCCGCTGGGAAAACAAGATCACCGGCGGCCAGGTATGGGGCTATGATTTGCCTCAGACAAAAAATTACCGTTATTTAAAACTCAGCGGCGCATCAATTGCTGCTTTTGCCTGCGCAGAATGGCGCGCTTTCGGAACAGAAGCGTCAACCGAGCCGCCTGTGACGGAAGCAACAAACGTTGCACAGGGTAAGCAGCTCACCCCGGATGCGGACTATACCTTGATTGACAGCCTGGATAAGTTAATAGACGGCGACATCAGCACACGCGGTGGTATCAAGCAAACGCCGGGCGTTGATTATGAATACGGTATGACCATAGACTTGGAAAAAACTTACAGCATTTCGCGCGTTGAACTGGTATGTCATGAATGGGGTACAAACTGGAATATGTATGCCATCACCGTTTCTGGTGTGACAGAATCCGGCGACGTTGAAGAAATTTGCATCTCGCCGGCACACTGGACCGGGGAAATTACCGCCGGTACCGTGTGGGGATTTGATTTGCCTGCAGTGAAAAATTACCGCAAATTGAGACTCAGCGGTGTGTGCTTAGGTGCCGTTTCAGATCTTTTCTTTGCAGAGTTCCGGGCATTTGGAACAGAACCGTCTACCGAACCGCCTGTAACGGAAGTAACAAATGTTTCACAGGGCAAAGTTGCAACTGTTGCTGGAGAATATCAGAATCACGGCTGTACAATCGACAGAATGACAGACGGCGATACAAATACCTTTGCTGCAATTGCAAGCCTTACTGCCGATCCCTTTGAATTTAATGCTGTGCTGGATTTAGAAAAATTGTACAGTGTCAGCAAAATTGAAGTGACGGCACGCGCCGCAGCTTCTGGATTTGCCGCAAGCGACCTTTCAAATATGGCAATTTCCGGCGGAAAAACGTTAGACAGCATGGAACCTATCTGCAACACGCCGGGTTCATGGGAAGTAAATGCAATGAAAGCCGGTGAAACCTGGACATTTGAATTGCCGAAAGAAAAGAATTACCAGTTTATTTCCATCAGTGGAAGTGTTGATGATGTATATATGTTTGCCTGCGCGGAATTCAGCGTGTTTGGAAAAGAGCCGTCAACAGAACCTCCCATTGAGGAAGATAGCAATGTTGCACTGAACAAAGATATGAGTTGGGAAGGCGATTTAGACTTTTTAAGTAACTTAGAAGCATTCGGCCCTGCAAAAATGGTGGACGGAGATACCGCTACATTTACAGCGTTTGGCGGAAAAGAAGGCGGCACGCCCTATGAACTGCGTGTTGATTTAGGCGATTATTATGACGTCAGCAAAATTGAATTGGAAGCCCGTGCAAAAATTGATACGGGCTGGGAGCTGGGAGGTGTTACCATCTCGGGCAGTACCACGAAAGTTCCTGCCGCGCAAATGACTGCGCTTACAACAGTCCCCGGTGGAATTGATGCGATTGAGGATGGAGAAATCATTCAATACACACCGGAAACGCCGCAGCGGTTCCGCTACATCACCCTTTCGGGCACAACACCGGGAAACTACATGTTTGCCTGCGCAGAACTGCGCGTGTTCGGTAAAAAGGCAAATGTTCCCGAGGCAACAGATGTGAACATTGCAGCAGGCAAGCCGGTTACATACACCGAGGGCTTGAAATTTTATAACGAAGAAAACGGCGGCGGTTTTGAAGCAAAAAATATAAATGATGGAAACGAAGCAACGGCAGCTTTGGCATTTGCTCCTGCAAGCGGAACCTATTTTTATAAAATTGACCTTTTAAACTTCTATGACATCAGCGCTTTAGAACTTCCCTCCCGTACGGAAGTGCAGGGTTGGTCGGCTTATGACCTGGGGAATATCACCCTTTTGGGCAGCGTTGCTAACCTGCCGGTAGCGCAGATGGAAACTATTTCTGCAACGCCTGCGGCAAACGAAGGCGGCGTACCGGAAGGCACAACCTGGAGATATGAACTTCCCGCAGCAAAAAAATATCGCTATATTGCGATTCAGATTACCGGTCCGGCAGACTACCCGAGTTATATCAAGGAAATTCGTGTGCTCTCAAAAGCGGAAACCGATTTCGGCCAGTGGAACATTACGGAAAAAGAAAGCGGCACTACGGCGGAAACAATTGAAGCAGGAAAAACCTATTCCGCTTCAGTTTCTATCACAAACTATGCACGACTGGAAACCTCTGACTTTGTGATGATTCTTGCCGGTTATGACGCAGACGGATTTATGACAGCGGTTCGCTGTGCTAAAACGCCTGTTCCGGACGTGGGAACCTCAGGACCGCTGAGCGCAGAAATAACGCTGCCCACAGGCACGGTTCGCTTCAGTGCGGTGCTGGTGGATGGTTTCAATAACGCAATGATGGTTGTAGACTCCAAAGACTTATTTGCAGCAGAGGGGGCAGAATAATGAAAATAAAACGGTGTGCGTTAATTTTCCTATTTGCTTTTACGTTACTCTTCTCAGGGGTTTCTGCAGTGCATGCCGAGGCTCCGGCGTTTAACCTGACCTATGACAAAACATCCGACTCCTTTTTCGTAAGGGGAGAGGCAGAAGCGGGCTCACGCGTTCTGCTTTTGGTATATTCGCCAATGTATGAAGGCGCTTTTATTGAAGATTTATATTACATGGATGCAAAAAATGATGTAAACGGCGCATATGAATTCTGTGTAAAAATGAAAGACGAGTGTCCGCTGGGAACCTACACTTTCCGTGTCAGCGTGAACGGCGTAGAAGTCGGCTCCGCAGAAGATGAATATGTCTGGCCGAATAACAGCGACAGCAACATCCGCCGGTTTCTGTTTGACCAGAAAATGACCCCGGGTGGTTCTATCAGCGCAGTGGCTGTTTTAAAAGGCAACAT
This sequence comes from Congzhengia minquanensis, assembly GCF_014384785.1. NCBI lineage: Bacteria > Bacillati > Bacillota > Clostridia > Eubacteriales > Oscillospiraceae > Congzhengia > Congzhengia minquanensis. The sequence goes on along the minus strand of NZ_JACRSU010000001.1, from coordinate 411,147 downwards.
GGAGAAAGAGCCGGTTATCCTCATTGCACTTTATGAAGATAACATGCTGAAAGAAGTGAAAACAGGAAGCGTAGTGCGCTCTGAAAATGGTGAAACAGAACTGCGCGCAACACTTTCTAATCTGCCGGAGTCAGTTTCTGGCTGTACGGTGAAAGCATTTTTACTCAAGGATTTAGGAAGCATAGAACCCATGATACGCGGCCTTTGCACCAAAGGCAACTAATTGGAACAGCTTCCGGATGGAGGACAAATTATGAGACTAAGGAGCTTGATTGCGGTTTTGCTTGCCACGGCATTGATGGGGTTTGTGTGTCCCGCGTTTGCGGAAAATGAAACAGACCTTGCGTCTGCGCTTACATTTCATTCGCAGGACGGAGCAATTACCATCAGCGGAACAGCGGGAACCGGCCAGGCAGTTGTTCCGGGAAGCCGGATACAGCTGTTAGTAGTCAACCCGGGATTTGATATTACAAAAAATCTTACAGAAACGGAAATGGAACAGGCTATTCGGTTTGCAGATAGCCGTGTTGGACTTGTGAATGACTTAAACAAACCTGCTCCCTTTTTCTTCACGTTTCGCATCACAGACCAAATGCCGTTTGGTGTTTATCAGATTATTATAACGGTCACGGCCCCCGGCGGCACTGTATCAAAGGCGGAATTCAGCTATAAAAATACCGACCCGGACATTATTCGTCAGTGTACGGAAGCGTTTCGCACAGTCAGCCAGGAACAGTTTGCGGCGGTTCTTCGCAAATACAGCGAAGAAACAGACACGCTGAACCTTTCGTCAGTTCCGGAAATTTCAGGCAAGGAAGACAGCTTCGGCGCAGCTTTTGTTCTGGCACGCAGTGCAGGCGAAGCAGGGCTTTTAGACAAAGCTCCGCAGCAAATTGCCACGCTTGACGATGTTTATGCCTGCCTGAAAGTCGCAGTTGTGTTTGACGCGGCAGCGAAAAAAGACAAAAAAGCGCTGATATCTGCAATTGACAAATACGGCATGCTAATGCCTGCCATTTTCGGAGAAATGACCAATGCGGACAAAGCGGCCGAAGTTATCGGCAAACTTACCTTGCCGGCTGACAGTGCGGAGAAGTTCTGTACCCAGCTGCAAAAGGGTATTTATCTTTCTGTGATTTGGAACGGTACATATGCTGATGTGAGCAATATGCTTTCGTGCCATGCCGATGTGCTGGGTGTGGACACAGAGGCAATTCGAAAGCTTAACGTGACGTTTGATGAGATTGCGCCCTATGTGGACACAAAAAGCATTGACAATTATTTAGACGGCATGGGCGACTATATTCTTTCAATCGCAGAGGAGATTGCGAAGAATAAGGGCAATTCTGATGATAATTCAGGCGGTAGTTCGGGCGGAAGCTCCGGCGGTGGTGGTTCCGGCGGCGGCTCTGGAAACAAAAACGGCGGGACGTATAACCGTCCGATAACAGATAATTCTAAAGACCCTGTTGAGCCGGATACACCCCCAGTAGATAACCGGCCGGAGTTTGGCGATCTTGACAGCGTGCCATGGGCGCAGGAGGCAATTTATGACCTTGCAGAGCAGGGGATTGTCGCTGGCGTGGACAGTAAAAGCTTTGAACCAAACAGGCAGATAACTCGGGAAGAATTTGTAAAGCTGATTACCTGCGCATTTAAACTTCCGGCAGGCACAGCCGACATGGCGTTTTCAGACTGCGCGCCGTCGGATTGGTTCTATCCGTATGTTGCTGCCGCATTTTCCAGTGGACTGATCAATGGTATCAGCGACGCGGAATTCGGTACAGGCAGAAATATTACCCGCCAGGATATGGTGGTAATTTGTCTGAAGCTGTTGGAAATGAATGAAAAATTGCCTACGGTAACTGAAGAACTGCAGTTTGCAGACAGCGAGGCTGTCAGCGAATATGCATTAGCAGCCGTGCAGTCGCTCAGCATGATTGGCATAGTCGGTGGCTACGATGACGGAAGATTCGGTCCGCAGGACGGTACCACAAGAGCACAGGCGGCGGTTGTTTTATCGCGGCTTATGAATTATATCGAACAATAGCGGCGAAAAGGAGGATACAATAAAACCATGAAAAGAATAATGACAATCCTGCTCTGTGCGCTGCTTTGCGTTCCAATGATGGGCACTTTGGAAGTCAGTGCCGCAGTGAATGTGGCGGCTGGAAAAACCGCTATGGCCAGTTCTTATTTCGGCGAGAATTATGTGCCGGAAATGGCAACGGACGGCGATTTAAACACAGCTTGGTCAATGGGCAGTGAAATTTTAACGGGGAAAAGGGGCGGCTATGAATATATCGGTGTTGACCTCGGCGCCCCTTATTATATCAGTGAAATTCGTGCATATTCTCGTCAGGACTTCGACCAGCCGGCAGACCGTCAGGGCTGGCTGATTCAGGTTTCCAACGACCCGAAATTCGAAACCACGGTCGATGTTGGAAGAAGGTTGGAAGCCGGGGAGTTTAAGAGCCATACTGCAGTGAAAGTTGAGCTTGCGGACGCATATCGGTATGTTCGTGTTGTAAGCCCCAGTTATTTTGTTGTGGCAGAAATTGAAGTGTTCGGCGAAATGGCGGAAGCGGGCGGTCTGCGGAACTTTACTGATATAGACGACCCCGCCGACGTTGGGCCGGTTCAGCTTTTGCAGTATTTAGGCATTATGCAGGGCGTTTCGAACACAAAGTTTGCGCCTTATAATCTTTTGACAAGGTCAGAGGCCACAAAAATTGCAGTTGGAATTGCGGGAATTGACAACGCTGCAGAAACAGACGAAATATTTGCAGACGTCCCGCGGGAACACTGGGCAAATCCCTGGATTACGGCTGGCGTTCGCACCGGACAGGTCAGCCGCGACGCTCTGTTTCGGCCCGACGATTATGTAACAACCACAGAGTTTTTAAAGCTTCTGCTTTCAGCCATGGGCTACACTCCGCGGTATGTGGCGAAGGGCGGCTATCCGGCGGGAATCATTTCCGTATCTGATGAGTTAAAGCTACTTCGGGGCACCGGGGCAGAGTATGGCGAGCCACTGAATCGAATCAGCGCCGCTTACGTAATATACAATGGTTTAAAATCGGAAGTTTTGTCAATGGACACGCTTTATCCCGATGGCGCTGTGAAATATGAAAAGGATGAAACACTGATGGAGGCGCGTTACCGCTGTACATTGGAAAGCGGGCTCGTAACAGCAAACTGTGTCACGACTCTGACCGCACCAACTAAAATGAGCGACGGATGTGTGCAGATTGATTATAAAAAGTATGTTGACGCAACTGATTCGGTGCAGCATTATTTAGGACAGCGGATTTATTATTTGACTGAGATTGATGATAAAGATACGATCCAATTGTTCTGGGCGGATACGCAGAAAAACATGATAACCACCGTTCGCACAGGAAGCATGGAGAAACTGTTGGATGGAAGCTTATCCTATTGGAAAGACGGATACCGGGAAAACATAAAATGGAAAACCGGCGTTAGTGTTTTATTAAATGGCGTGGCGTTTCCAGGTTGGAAATTGGATGATTTAAAACCTGAAAACGGTTATTTAGAATTTATAGACAACAACGGTGATCTTATTGCGGATGTGGTTAAAATTTTCCGTCCGGAGGTCATTGTTTTGGATACAGCCTCTAACGAAGATGGTTATGTAAGTTTAAACGGTATGAATGGTGTACGCATTAAAGCGGAAACACCGGATTATTTTGTTGTGAAAAATCAGGGACGAAACAGCGATATTTCCGCAATGTCCCAATATGATGCGGTTTATGCATACCAGTCTGAAGATAAGCGAAGCCTCATTGTTGATTTTGCATCAAACCAAATTACCGGTGTAGCTGAGGAACTGTCGGATGAAAGCATAAAGATTGATGGAACAGTTCGCGGCGTATCGCAGTATTTTAGAACACATCGCGGCGAAATGGAGGGTCTTTTAACAGGTGATGAAAGAACTTTTGTGTTCGACGTGTACGACGATTTGCTTTGGGTGCGCAATGCCGATTTTGAAAATCAGAAAGAAACGCTAGGTTTAATTGTGGGATTTTCAGAGCAGGGTATGGATGAACTTGATGTTCGTATTTTTGACCAATATGGAAAATTTGTGGTTTTCCCGGTTGCACAAAAGCTTAAGGTTGATGGAATGCAATTAAAAAGACAGAACTTTCGAGACAGCGTGGAGAAGGAAAACTATCTGAATCTGTTTGTGCGCTATCGCACCAATGCAGAGGGTGAAATCAACTTCCTAGACACAGAGCGTTATTATCCTGAGTTAGAGCCAGATTCACGCATGGTGAAGTCTGATGTTGAAGTTCTGCCGTCTCACGAATATATTATGGGCGTCAACGGCATTTATGACCGAAATATGATGAAGCTGCCTGTTATGAGCAATACACTGGCATTTGAAATTCCAACGACGGACAGTTATGTGAATGCAGAGGCAGATTTTGAAATGTATTTCCGTGCTGGAACCATTTCTCAAATTTTTCCCAATCAAAATCCCATTGAGGGCAAATCGGCATATTATGGGCAGGACGAATTTGGTTTCCCGGCGTTTGTTGTGCTTTATACCGAGCGTCAAACAATTATGGGTGGATCGCTCACTTCCATTAATAACGATAATGCTCCCGGCATTGTGGTGGATAAGGCGGTGTCTTGTGTAGATGAAGACGGCTCCACGGCATTAAAACTATATGGTTACGATATTTCAACCGGTAAGGCTGCAGAGCAGATTATTCCGTCCACCATTGAGAACATGTATGACTCTTTTCTGATTCAGCAAGAGCATCCGGAATGGCTCAGTGACAGATGGATGCTGAAACCTTCAGCGTTCGGAGAGGGAATTGAAAATTATATCCGTCCGGTTAACGCAATTGGACATGGTGATATTGTTCGTTACCAGTCCAGCGGAGAAAAAGTTGTTGCCTTGGAACGGGTATTCGATTTTCAGGACGAGCCGATCGAATCGTATTCTTCGGCAGACGGCAGCTTCTATAATGCGGGAACGAACCCCAACTGGCCGTTTACTGCGTTTAAGCTGCTATACGGGAATATGACGTCAATCAGCGAGAATAAGCTGAGCATGAACACTTCCAGCGGTAACAGTGAAACGTTTGTGTTCGATGAAATCCCCACGTTGTTATACGTCACCGGAGATAAAATTATCAAAAAACCGATTGCTTCACTTCATTCTCTACTGGAAGAAGATACGAGGGTGATGCTGTATACGCAGAGGTCGCAGCACCTTGCGGTAGTCGTTTATGATTACGCAGATTAGAATGTCGGCACAATTCTTTTCAAAATAAAAAATACCGGTGAGAGCAAACGCTCTCACCGGTGTTTTTGTAGTTTTATTTTATGGAGTCAGCTACTTTATAAACATCTGCGGTGGATATCGTGTTACGTCCCATTACGCTTACGGCAATGCCATCGGTTTCCCAGTCCAGCGTTTTGCCTTCCATCAGCACGGCCTTGCTGCCGTTCACTGTGGTTTCAATTAAGGTGCCGTCGGTTGATGTTTCAAACTTCGTTTCGTCGTTTATGGCACGCTCGTGAATCGCAAAATAGTTTCCGGTTTCTTTGTTCCTGTAATATAGGAACAGGTAGTCTCCGTCGGCCGTTGCACCGAAGAATTCAAAGTTTTCCGGCACATAGTCGGGCAGTTTTGCGGTAAAGTTTAACGAATCGTTTATTTTATCCAATTCATAAACAACATTTTCTCCCGCTTCCTCTGCTTCTTTTAAAACATCTTTGTCAGAGGCCTTAACTTGAACCTTCACCTTTGCACCGTTCATGGTCAGAGTGTCAATTCCCAAAGTTTCTGTAATGTAGCGGGGAACGTCTAAAATTTCATTTCCTTCCGCGTCAAAAAGTGTGTCGCCGCTCCGGTATTCCGTTGCGGGGTTTCCGTCTTTGTCGTAGAACTTGCCCTTCACCTCGTCGGGCAGCGTCATTTTCATGTTAGAGTCGTCTGTTTTTACAAACAGGTTGTGCCCAGTGGAAACGCTGGAAATAATGTTGCTGAAAAAGTCTTTTGCAATTGCGGTTTGACTGAAAGCGACAACCAAAGCAACACAGGCCGCCAGCGCAGAAACCTTTCCTACTGAGAATTTTTTATGCGGTTTATTTATGTTTTTCATTTTATTACGCTCCGTTTCTGATAAATTCATGATTTCATAGTCTGAGAAATCCATTTTCACATCGTTTAAAAAATCAAATTCATTTCTTATTTCTTTATTTTGATGGGTTGCTTTCAAAATAATCACTCCTTCGAAGGTTTTGTTTCAGTTTTTTTCGTCCCCTGGACAGACGGTTATAAAAATAGCCGGAACTTTTATGAAATTCTTTTGCAATTGTTTCGACCTTTTCTCCTAAGATATAGTGCCGGTAAAACAACTCCCGGTCGCCGGGAGAAAGGCCGGACAGCAGGCTGTCGATTTCGTTTTGCATGGTTTGTTCAAACGTGTTTTTGGTATCGGGAATGGTTTCATCTAAAGCTTCTAACCGCAGCTCCTTATAATATTTGCGTTTGTAATCTATGCATTTATACTTGCTGATTGCACCAATCCAGTTTTTTAAGGAGTTCTTATTTGCATCATAGCGATCAATGTTTTGCCAGATGGAAAGCAGAATGTCGTTTCTGCACTCCTCCTGATAAACTTCAAAAACAGATAAATGAAATTTAACGATTGACCAAATTAGCCCGCCGTATTCATCAACCAAAAGTTCAAACGCCTTTTGATCCTTTTTTATTATCCCGGCAACAATTTTGTCGTCCTGGTTCACGAAAACTACACCCTCATTCTGTGTGAAATAGAAGCGCTTCTGTTATCTAATTCGTTGGAAAAACAAAAAAACTATCACATCATTCTCTATTTCTTTATTCGGCTGTATGGAGGTAAAATCCTTTGGAAAGTATTGACACAGTATTGAAAAAAGCAGAAGGGTGTGATATAATATAATTCCGTAGAAAATGAAAAAAGGGAACGAGGGTGCGAATGAACACTGAATTTGTAAATATTACGGCAGAAAATCTGTTCAATGAACATTTGTGTTGCATAATTCGCAGCAGAAAGCCTCACCAGGGAGTCGACGCAAAGCGGCAGTGGCTCTCTGAACGGCTTCAGGAAGGCCATGTTTTCAGAAAGTTAAACGATAAAGCTGCGGTGTTTATTGAATATGCTCCTCTCGAAACGGCCTGGGTTCCCATAGTTGGCGAAAACTTTTATTATATTTATTGTTTATGGGTCAACGGTGCAAGCAACAAAGGAAAAGGATATGGGAAAGCGCTAATGGAATATTGTTTGGCGGACGCAAAGGAAAAAGGAAAATCCGGCATATGTATGCTGGGAGCGAAGAAGCAAAAGTCGTGGCTTTCCAACCAGTCGTTTGCGAAAAAGTTTGGATTTTCAGTTGTTGACACGACCGAAAACGGATATGAATTGCTTGCGCTTTCTTTTGACGGAACAACACCAAAGTTTGCACAAAATGTGAAAACCCAGAAAATTGACCGCGAAGAGCTGACTATATATTATGACATGCAATGCCCTTATATCTGGCAGCGCATTGAAATGGTAAAACAGCTTTGCGGAGAGAAAAACGTTTCTGTTTCGTTTTTTCCCGTGGACACGCTGAAAAAGGCCAAAGAACTTCCTTGCGTTTTTAATAACTGGGCTGTGTTTTACAAGGGAGTTTTTGAAACGGTAAATTTGCTGGACGCCGCCAGTTTCGAAAGAATTCTTAAAAAATAAAATTTAATTTTTATATGATTAACATTATTGTTTAAACATATATTAAAAAGCATTTGGAAAGGAGGCCGGCATGGAACGTAGTTTTAATACCTCTATAGAGCTGCAAAAATATAAGGAACGGTTTTCCGCCGTTTTGCAGGCTGCAAAAATTTGTGTTTATGAAGTCGATATTAAAAATCAACTATATACGTTTTTTGAGAACGCGGAAGTGATTTTTCATAAATCAGGTAAAGTCATTTTAGAGGAAGTTTGGAAATTTTCCAAGCTTCCGCCGGAAGAATATCAGAAGCAGGTTATGGCATATTTTGCGCATCCGGACGATGTGGCAATTATTAACGAGGCGTTTCAAAATATATTTGAAGGGAAACCATTTTCCTATCAGGCCCGGATGAAGGCGGGAGATACGGAATTTGTGTGGTGCAAAATTGACGTAACGCCAATTGTAGAAAACGGGGAAACTATTTATATGGTGGGCGTTATCACTGACATTAATGCAATGAAACTGCAAATGGACGGATACCGCGCAATGGCAAAATTAGACCCGCTGACCGGCCTTTTTAACAAAACAGCAACAGAATGTAAAATTGCCCGAAAACTCGCAGAAAACAACAATGAAACCCACGCTTTGGTTTTAATTGACATAGACAGCTTTAAAGCAGTGAACGATACATATGGCCACTCGAAGGGGGACGAAGTGCTCAAAGAATTCTCGGACGAATTAAAGCGTAAGGTTAGAAAAACAGACATTTTAGGCAGATGGGGCGGCGATGAGTTTGTCCTGCTTCTTTGCAATATAGGAAATGCAGACAACCTGCATGCAAAGCTTAAGGAAATGCTGGCGGAGATGAATTTAAACTTTGGCATTACCCAAAGTATTGGAGCCGCCATTTATCCGGGCCATGCCCAAAGTTTTAAGGAGCTGTTTATAAAAGCCGATACCTCCCTCTACAAGGCAAAGAATCAGAAAAATACATATTGTGTTTATCAGGAACTTTAACAAGAAGCCCGAAAATCAGTTGATTTTCGGGCTTCTTGTTAAAATATCAAACTTTTTGTTGACAAATATTTTAGAAGATAGTATAATTGAATTGTATAGTAAATAAACATTGAAGTGGCCGGTAAATACGTAACAATTAAGCTTTCAGAATAGGGGGAAGAGAAAGATGAAGATTAATGCTCAAACTATTGTCTGGTTTGATAAGCCAGTAAAAGAACAAAAATTAACTGCTACACTTGGCAGCAATAAGAAGCTTTTGTTAAATGATGCGTTACAAAGCAAACTTCCCGAGAATATTCAATTTGGATTTGACATGAGTTCAAGAACGCTTCTAATTGTAGGAACTCAAGATTCTAAATATAAAAAGCGTAAAATGAATACTGTTTTTGGATTAGCTCCGGCAATTGCAGATTTAGGAATGAAATTACCTGTTAGTTTTGATTTTACATATGATAAGCAAAACAATTGGTGGGTTGGTCAAATTATTCTTCGTAAGAAAAATTCAGAATATGACACGGAACAGATATTGGCTTTATACAAGCCATTGGCGGATAAAATATTTAAAAAGATGGCAAAAACGACTCCGCCCGAGGACAGACGGCAAAATATTGGTCTTGCATTTTGTGAGGCGGCCAAACAATACACTCCTGACCGCGGGAATTTTGAAGAATATCTTACCAAGCACACAGAATATCTTGTTAAAATGGCAAATCATGCTCATGTTAAGTATGTGCAAATGGAATCAAAATCTATTGATGCAGCGTTTCATAATGATAAATCGCAAAATTTTAATTTATATAGCGTAATAAAATACAATGATTTGAACTATGTTAAAATTGAAAATAAAATGTTAGATGAGCAGTTTGAAAGACAACTTACAAAAAGTGAACTTTCAGTTTATAAAATGTTACTGAATGAATATACGATAGAAGAAATTTCTGAAAATCTTAATATTTTACCCGAAAAAATTGAATCTTTAGCAAAGTCGGTTGGCATAAAAAGAAAAAAATTTTACTTAAGTTAATTTCACCATGCAGTTTAATACACAAAGGACGCCGCTGATAGCGGCGCCCTTTGTGTATGTTCATTATTTTAAATAAATCCGCTTAAATTCATTTAAGCTTTCCTCAGCGGGAAGCAGCGGCTGATATTCTAAGCCGCAGCAGCCTTTATAGCCCGCTTCGTCCACGGCACGGAAAATCACGTTATAGTCGCTTTCGCCATACTGCAGTTCATGGCGTCCCGGGTGGCCGGCACTGTGCAGATGGGCAATGCAGTCTAAATTATTTGTAATATTGGGAATGATGTTGCCTTCCATCACCTGCTGGTGGTAAATGTCATAAACCACTTTTACCAAGGGGTGGTCTGCCTCGCGGACAATTTCGAACCCTTCCACCGCAGACCACAGGTAATAACCGGGGTGGTTCACCAAGGTGTTCAGCGGCTCAATCATAATGGTTACGCCGTAGCATTCTAAAATCGGTTTTGCCTCTTTTAAAGCGGCAACAATGTTTTCGTGCTGTTTCTCCCTGGGAGCGCCGGTGTCCTGACCCACCTGGGTGATAAGGTGCTTGGCTCCCGCCTGGTTCGCAGCCTTGCAGCTTTCCTCAAGCCCTAAAAGCCACTGTTTGTGGAACCGTTCGTCTGTCATGCGGAATTCTGTGGTGCACATACTGATAAGCTCTACGCCAGCGTCTTCACATGCGTTTTTTACAGCGTCTAAGTCCAACGACTTCCAGTCATAGGTTTCTATGGCATCGAATCCCAAGGATTTTACCTTATAAATAGCTTCTACAAAATCCTGTTTGAAAAAACAGGGGATTGGGATACAAATTCTCATGTTTGCACGTCCTTTCTCAATTTAAAAGTAAATTACTTCGCCTGTTTCCATAGATTTATTTGCCGCAAAAGCAAGCTTAAGCGATTTCAGCGCATCGCCGTAAGGAGAGCGGATCAACGAACGGTCGCCGGTTAACACGGCCTGCACAAAGGCCTGGTCTAACGCAAAGGTCTGATCCATGCTGCGCTTAATGTCCCTTGTTACCGTCTGGGTGGTAATAATTAAGTTATTTCTGAGCCGATAGTCTAAAATCATGTCATCTAAGGTGATTACATAACCGCAGTTGGGGCGCACGGTTTTGGAGTAGCATCCGCTTACTAACGTTGCAGTAACGTTGTTTTTAAACCTAATAACCGCGGTGGAGTGGTCGTCAGTGTCATATTCCGGGCTGGCGTCTACTCCGGGGACAACCATCCCTCTAGAGCAGGTCGCATAAACCGACAACGGCTCTCCATAAAGATAGCGCAGGCCGTCTAACAAATGAATGTTTTGCTCAACCAGCTGCCCGCCGCAGGTGGATTTTTTCTGCCACCACCAAACGCCGGGAATCCCGCCAACCCATGCGCCGTAAACAAGACCGCCCTGTTTGTGCTTGGGAAGCTCGGCCTTAATGATGTCGATTAAGTCTAAATATCGGTCCTGAAATCCTACCGAGGTAATAAGACCCTTTTCCTCCGATTTTTTCAAAACCGTGTCTGCCAGCTCTAAGTCCATGGTCATGGGTTTTTCTATAAAAAAATGCAGGCCCATGTCAATGGCCCGGGTTTCTGTATCGGTGTGGGCGGTTGGTTCAATAAAAATCATTACCGCATCTAAGGTGTCGCGGCTTTCGTTGTTGTATAAATCCGTGTGGTCGTGATAGATTTTTTTTGCCCCGGTATTTTTTCCGGCGGCAATTCTGCGTTCTTCAATGGGATCCGCTACTGCAACAATCTCGGCATTGTCCAATTGCAGCAAACCGTTTAAATGGGCATTGAATCTTCCGCCACAGCCGATAATGCCCAGTCTTAACTTTTTCATGGTGAAACCTCCGTTTTATTAAAAATATATTTACATTGCTTTACCTTTCTGGTATAATGATATTGCAAAAATAGCAGAAAGTCAATGATAATATATTGATAAACTATAAGGATATTGCATATGTTTGTTGAAATTCAAAGAAACCTGAAAAAACCGTATCCCATTATATTAACCGCTGCAGGCAGCACCGAAACGCAATCGGCAATCAGCCGCCCCAACGGGTTTGAATTCCACCACATTTTGTGGGTGACGCAGGGGGAGGGTCTGTTTCATTTTGCCGGGGAGCCGCGCCATATCGGCGTAGGCTACGGCGTGTTTATGAATAAGGACTGCCCCCATGCATACACAAAGAGTGGGGAAACGTTTGCCACCTCCTGGGTGACATTTCAGGGCGCGGAAGATTTGCTGACGTTTTACCGCATGAACCGCTTTAAAGTGTTTAAACTGCCTGCGTTTTGGAAAGAGTCCTGCGCTCAGCTTTCTAACCTGTGCGAAAAGGGAAGCACGGTTGCGGCCCGGTCGGCGGCCTGCTACAGCTGGTTGATTGAACTTTTGGAAACCTTAGAGGCAAGCGATGTTTCCGTCTTCTCCCGGGTGCGCTTATATTTGGAAAACAACTTCGACAAGCCGCTGACCTTAGACGAAATTGCCGAAGTCTCCGGCATGGACAAATTTGCCCTGTGCCGCTATTATGCAAAGGAACGGGGCATGAGCGTGATGAGCCATTTAAAGCAAATCCGTGTGACGAAGGCAAAACAGTTTTTAAAGTTCACCGTGTGCTCCGTTGCGGAAATCGGCGAGATGTGCGGCTTTGAAAGCCCCAGCTATTTTGGAAAAATTTTCAAAGAGGAAACGCACATGACGCCCCGGGAATATCGAAACAGCACCTCGTAACTACGATTGCATGAATAATTGCACAGGCGTCCTCATAGATTGAAATTGGAGAAGCCTTACAAGCTGTTTGGCTGCCCTGAATATGCCGAGGTTTGTGGCAACAAAACAGGAGGACGCTTTGAACATTTTTATTGACATTTTGCTATTTTCAATCGGGCTTATTTTGATTATAAAAGGGGGAGACATGTTTGTGGATTCCGCCGTCTGGATTGCCGAAAAATCGGGCATTCCAAAAGTGATTATCGGTGCAACGCTGGTGAGCTTTGCAACCACGCTGCCGGAAATTACGGTATCGGTTTTGGCCACGCTTTCGGGCAGCAACGAAATTGCAGTGGGAAATTCTGTTGGCTCGGTTAACGCAAACATAGGACTGGTGCTCAGTGTGTGCGCCATTTTCTGCCCGTTTGTGATAAAGCGGCGCACATTTTTCCCCTCGGGCTTTTTAATGCTTTTAGCCATCGGCACAATTTATGTGTTCAGTATAAGCGGCCGGCTTTTGCCTCTTGGTTCGGTAATTTTGGTGCTTATTTTCGTTTCTTTCATGCTGGTAAATGTAAATCAGGCAAAGCAGGCCCCCCAGCAGGAAAACGGGGAGGTCAGCGGAAGCATTGGCGGCCATTTAATTTGTTTTATCATAGGCGTTGCGGCCATAGTTATCGGCGCGCGGCTGCTAGTAGACCGGGGCCAAAGCCTGGCACTGCGTTTCGGTGTTCCGGAGTCTATTATCGGCGTTACGCTGGTTGCAATTGGAACATCTTTACCGGAGCTGGTGACCTCCATTACCGCGGCAGTGAAAAAACAGGGCGCTCTGTCGGTGGGCAATATTTTAGGAGCAAACATAATCGACACCACGCTGATTATTCCGCTTTGCAGCTTCATTTCCGGCGGCACGCTGACGTTAGCACCACAAACGCTTTTGGTGGATATGCCTGCGAGCATTGTGTTGGGCGCCGCCTGTGTTTTGCCCACGCTCTTTTCCCGCAGGCTCATGCGCGGGCAAGGTTTTTTCATGGTTGCGCTCTACATTGCATATATGTTTTTCATGCTCCGGTTTTCGCTTTAAAAAGAATGTGCCCGGCGATAGCAAAAAACACCTTTGCTATGTGCCGGGCATTGTTTTGTGTTACAGCAGTTTATAGCTGCAGGGTTTGTCATCATCAGGTTTTTCACAGCGCTTTTCAAACCGCGCATTTTTGCGGTTAATCCATTGGGTAGAAACGTCCATTGCGGCGCGGCATGCCTTCGTTTGGTCTAAGGCGTTGAGCATGACAAAATCGTGAATTATGGCCTGAAAGCGGATTTGCGTTACCTCCACGCCTGCCTCCCGCAAGCACACGGCATATTGCTCGCCCTCGTCCCTCAGCGCGTCTGCCTGCCCGTTTAAAATCATGGCTGGCGGCAGACCGCAAAGCTGTTCTTTCGTGGCCCGAAGAGGAGAAGCGGTGATTTCGTTTCTGTCCTTCTGCGACGTGGTATATTGATCCCAAAACCACATCATGCCTGCACGGTAGAGATAGTAGCCAACAGCAAACTCCCGGTAAGATGGGGTGTTGAAATAGGCGTTGGCAACGGGGTAGTAGAGCAGCTGCTTGTCGATGCTTGGGCCGCCGCGAAATTTTGCCAAAAGGGTCATCACGGTGGCCATGTTTCCGCCAACACTGTCGCCGGCAACAGTTAAGGTTTCTGCGTTAAACTGCCACCCATGCTTTTGTTTTAAGCTGTCAATTTGGCACAGCACCGCGTAGCATTGTTTAATGGCTGTGGGATATTTTGCTTCCGGCGCGCGGGAATATTCGGGAAATAAAACCACCGAATTTGTTCGCGCGGCAAGTTCGCGCACGAGTTTTTCGTGGGTGTGGAAGCTGCCGAACACCCAGCCCGCGCCGTGAATGTAAAAAATAACGTTTGGCGTTTTTATCTCCGGTTTCGGCGCCACATGGTAAAGACGAATCGTTCCCCATTTGCCGGTGTCTGCCAAACAGCTTGTAATTTCGGCAGGATACATACACACCGGTGTATCCTGGGCTTTTTCCAGTGCCTCGCGCCCTTCTTTGGGCGGAAGCTGAAAAATCAACGGCGGGTTCGCGTTTTCAATGCACACCGCCTCAGCTTCTTTTTCTAACGATATTCTATTCATGTTGAACCTCCTTTTTAACCTGAAAACCTCTCCTTTCATTCTATGTGTGAAAGAACAAATAAGTGCGCGAACCAAAAGGTTTCGAATTAATACTTGAAAATTCAATGGATATGTTATATACTTACTAATAAATATACTCCAAAATCGAATACGCTTCATACTTACGGGCGGACTGAGACATTAAACGCTCCCGCCGCCGTTGGTCGTTGCAGGAAAACTGTGTATGAAAGGGTGTTCTTTTTTTGTGGGCGGCTGATGGTGCAATGTGTCACGGAGGCTGATAACTTTTTGCCGATGTGTTCTTGTCTTGCTTGATCAGCAGCTGCCCTTTGGGGAGAATTTATGGAGGAATGTAACATGAAAAAAATCATCGCTCTGCTGCTTGCGCTGACTTTAGCTTTCGCTGTGAGCGCCTGTGGCCCCAAAGCCGGAAACACCGAGGCAAAACAATCTGACGCGGGCTTTTTTGAAATGGCGGATCTCAGCGGTACCGCCATTCGCGTTCCGAAGCAGATTAACTCTATTGTTGTGCTGGCCCCCGCGATTGCTGAAATGGTTGTGGGGCTAGACTGCGGCGGCAAGGTCATTGGCTATGACACCCAAAGCAGCGGGCTGGAGGGCTTGCCCGAGGGCAAACCAACCTTCGACCTGATGAGCCCCGACATGGAAATGCTGATGGGGATGAAGCCTGATGTACTTTTCGTGTCCAATATGACCTATTATGACCAGGAAGATCCTTTCCGCATGCTGATTGATCAGGGCGTTTGCGTGGTAAGCATGCCCTCCGCAGATACGATAGACGGCATTAAGCGAGATTTGGCGTTCGTGGCAACTGTTCTGGGCATAGAAGAAAAAGGCGAGGAATTGGCGAACGACTTACAAAAAGGGCTGGACAATATTACCCAGGCTATCGGTACCGTCTCGGAGAAAAAGCGTGTGTACTTTGAGCTTTCTGCCGCGCCGGATCTGTACAGCTTCGGCAGTGGTGTGTTCCTGAACGAGATGCTGGAACTAATCGGCGCTGAGAATATTTTAGCGAACCAGACAGGCTGGCTAAAGGTAGATGCGGAAACCGTTGTTGCCGCGAACCCCGACGTCATCTTAACCAATGTGAACTATATTGCGGATCCGGTAGGCGAGATTTTGAGCCGCGGGGGCTGGGATACCGTTTCTGCTGTCCGTAATCGGCAAGTTTATTATATCGACAACATGGCCTCCTCTTTGGCAAACCAGAATGTAATTATCGCGCTGGAGCAGATGGCGAAAGCCGTATATCCGGAGTGTTTCCAATGAAACGAACTTCTGTAAAAATGATTTTGCTGGTTTGCGCCGCCATAATCTCGGTAATTTTCGGGGTGGGAGTTGGCAGCGTTTATATCTCACCGGGCGACATTTTTGCAATATTGGCAAATCATTTGTTCGGTGTGCCTCTGCCGGAAACAGTATCCGCAGTTCATTCCTCCATGGTAATGGATTTAAGGCTGCCGCGGGTTCTTTTAGCTTTCTGCACAGGGGGGGCATTGGCTGTCAGCGGAACCGTTATGCAGTCGGTGCTGAAAAATCCTTTAGCGTCCTCTTATGGCCTGGGCGTTTCCGCTGGTGCAGGGTTGGGCGCCTCTTTGGTGATGGTGGCTGGTTTGTCCGGCGGCATATTGGGCGCGTTTTTACTGCCTGCTGTCAGCCTGTCATTCGGCGTAGCAACCGTGTTTATCGTTATTGGAATTTCCTCCCGCATTGACCGGGGCTTGTCCAATGTCACCATTATTCTGATGGGCATGATTGCGTCACTGTTTTTTACTGCAATTATGGACATGCTTGCGACAAGCTCACCAGAAAACGCCCAACGAATTAACCTCTGGACATTGGGCAGCTTCTCCATGCGGGGCTGGATTGGCGTGCGTGTGCTTTTCCCTGTTACAGTCCTGAGCTTGCTGGTGTTTTTGCGCTACTCCACGGAAATGGACATTATGACGTTTGGCGAGGAGCAGGCGCAGGCGTTGGGAGTTGACGTCAAAAAAAGTAAGCGGTTTTTAACTGCTTTGGTGGCGGTGCTGACCGGTACGGCGGTGGCTTTCGTAGGGATCATTGGCTTTGTGGATTTGATTGCTCCGCATGTTGTACGGCGTTTTTTCGGTTCCTCTCACCGTAAGGTGCTGCCAGCCGCTGCCTTATTCGGCGGTACATTTCTGGTTCTGTGCGACCTGGCAGCCCGCACCCTTATCCCGCCGCGGGAAATCCCCATCGGCTCCATCACAGCTCTGCTGGGGGCGCCGTTCTTTGTTTATATCTTTTTTTCCGGACGAAAGGGGCGATAGGTTTGTTACAGACAGAACATCTCAGTTGCGGATATGGCGGCGGGCACGTCGTTAAAAATATTTCATTCCGTGTGGAGGAGGGCAGCCGGCTCTGCATCATCGGTCCCAACGGCTGCGGAAAAACAACGCTTTTGCGTGCGCTGGCAGGACTTTTGCCTGCTGAGGGTCTCATTCGCATCTGCGGTGAATCCCTGAACAAAATGAGCCGCCGGAAGCTTGCCTGCCAGGTGGCGCTTATGAGCCAGTTAACTTCTGTCAGTTTTTCTTACTCCGTATATGAAACGGTGCTGATGGGGCGTTATGCACACCAAAAGCCTGGCCTGCTCGCTTCGCAGAGTGAAGAAGACCGGCGAATTGTTCGGGAGAGCATGAAGCGCACGGGCATTTTAGCTTTGAAAGACCGGCCGGTTACGGAACTTTCCGGCGGCCAGCTTCAACGGGTATTTTTGGCCCGAACGTTTGCCCAGGAGCCCAAAATTATTCTTTTGGACGAGCCTACCAATCATCTTGACCTGAAATATCAGGTGGAGCTGGTAGAGAATTTAAAGGAGTGGACGAAACAGGGAGGCCGATGTGCCGTGGGGGTGTTCCACGACATTAATCTTGCCCTGTCCTTTGCAGATACCGTACTTCTAATGGACCATGGAGCTGCTTACGCCTATGAGCGTGCAGAGCAGTTCGACTTATCCCTGGTCAGCGAAATTTACCGTATGGACGTGCAAAACTACATGCAAAATACATTAAAAAAATGGGAGTAATTCACATGGAACTATACAGAAGCCCCTATGAGGCATATCCCTTTTTATGTGACGACAGCGATGACCTGCGCTGTGATTTTGAACTTTTAACCGATTATATGGCCAGCAGTGCAGGCCTTTTGCGTACAATGGTGAAAGATGACGTTCTGCGGGAGGAACTGCTGTGGATTTGCGAACTGATTTACCATATTAACCCCACACTCCGCACATGTCTGACCGTAAAACCGGAGGAAATTCAGCGTCTGCAAAACGCGGCTGCGCGGCTGAAGGACGAATGTGGAAAACGCTGCCGTCTGTTTGTGCTGACGCAGGGGTGCCAGGCAGCCTGCACTGCCCATGTTCTGCGGGTTCAGGGCAAGTCTTTAGTACGGCTGCTGTATCGGCATTGCCAGCAGGGGCATGAGGTGCCGCCTGCACTTTTCGATATAGCAAACCTGCTGTCGGGCTACTTCTTTTATCTGGCACTGAAGCTAAACGAGCAGGAGGGCGTGGAAGAAGTTCCTTATGTCAGCCGTAACTACTGATGCAAATGAGGAAGATGAATATGAGAGATTGGAATGAAGTGCGCTTTGTTGCCTCTTACAGCGGCGGAAAAGACAGCGTTTTAGCCATTCACCGGGCTATCTGTCAAGGCATGGTGCTGCAGGCTTTGATTATCACATACAACACAGATTTGGAACGCTCCTGGTTTCACGGCGTTCCGCCAGAAATCCTTGCGGAAGTAGAACAATCAGTTGGAGTACCCGTTCAGTTGATCCGCACTGCCGGTGCAGACTATAACGCAAATTTCGAGCGCGCTTTGCTGGAGCAGAAAAAGCTGGGCGCTCAGGCCTGCGTTTTTGGCGATATTGACATTGAGGGCCACCTTCAGTGGGGTATTGAGCGGTGCAACGCCGCAGGTGTGGAAGCCTGTTTCCCGCTGTGGAAAGAGAACCGGGAAAGCCTGGTGCGGGAGTGTATTTCCTGTGGCTTTGTTCCCTATATCACGGTTGTGGATACCAAACGTCTCAGCGCAGACTTCCTGGGGCACCCCATTACTCCCCAGGTTATGGAAAGAATTAAAGATGCTGGCGCTGATGTCTGTGGTGAGAACGGCGAGTATCATACCTTTGTGACGGACGGGCCAATTTTTGCCCAGCCGCTGCCCATCGAATTTTCTGCCCCGCAACAACATGGCGGCTATGCAGTGCAGCCTATGCACTTACGGAAATGACCGGTTACAAATTGCACAGCGCCTGCGGCGGATAAAAATGTGCAGACAGCATAGACCACCGCAGAAGACAAGAACCCCGGAAGGCCCTATAATAACGGGCTTTCCGGGGTTCTTATTTATTTCGTCATTCCCACTCAATAGTGCCGGTAGGCTTTGGCGTTAAGTCGTAGCAAACGCGGTTCACACCTGCCACTTCGTTGATGATACGCTCCGTGATTTTATGCAGCACAGGCCAGGGGATTTCTTCAATGGTGGCGGTCATGGCGTCGACCGTGTTCACCGCCCGAAGAATCACAGGGTATTCAAAGGTGCGTGCATTGTCGCGCACGCCTACCGACTGAAAGTCGGGCACCACAGTGAAATATTGCCAAACACACTTGTCGAGTCCTTCGTTGTGAAACTCTTCCCGCAAAATGGCATCGGAGTCGCGCACGGCCTCCAAACGCTCACGGGTGATGGCGCCTAAACAGCGCACGCCTAAGCCCGGCCCCGGGAACGGCTGACGGTAAACCATGCTTTCCGGCAGGCCGAGAGCCAGCCCGCAGGCGCGAACCTCATCTTTAAACAGCTGTTTCAACGGTTCAATGAGCGCAAACTGCATGTCCTCCGGCAGGCCGCCAACGTTGTGATGGGATTTCACGGTTTTTGCCGTTTTTGTTCCACTTTCCACAATGTCGGGATAAATGGTTCCCTGGGCGAGATAATCAATTCCATCCAATTTTCCCGCTTCTTCTTCAAATACACGAATAAATTCGCCGCCAATAATTTTTCGTTTTTCTTCCGGGTCTGAAACACCTTTCAGCTTGTCCAAAAACCGATCGCTGGCATCAACATAAATTAAGTTGGCGTTCAGCTGGTTTTGAAACACCTCAACAACGCTTTCCGATTCTCCCTTGCGCATCAGTCCGTGGTTCACGTGAACACAAACCAGGTTTTTGCCGATTGCGCGAATAAGCAGTGCCGCAACCACCGAGGAGTCCACGCCGCCGGACAAGGCCAAAAGCACCTTTTTATCGCCCACCTGCTGTTTTATAAGCTCAATCTGGTCGGCAATAAAGTTTTCCATGTTCCAGTTGGGCTGGGCATGGCAAACGTCAAACACAAAGGGTTTTAATGCTTCTTTCAGCGCGCTTTCCTTGTGGGGCCATACAACCGCATCGCTGTCGTCGGGGTCGTATGGGTGGCTCACTGCCAAAACGGGAATTCCTGTGTGATAAAGTTCCGGGTCCACATCAATTTCTTTACCGTCAATCACGTTGTTTTTTCCACCGTTTAAAATAACGCCTTTTACATTTGGCAGCCGCTTTAGCTCTTCCGGCGTAATGTCGTGGGGATAAATCTCGCTATAAACGCCCAAAGCGCGGATTGCACGGGCCAGCACCGTGTTTTCCGTGCTGCCTAAGTCTAGAATTACAATCATGTCCTGCTGCATAAAAATCCCTTCTTTCCTTTATTTGTTATCATTATACCATGAAATTCCTCCGATTACAACAAAAAAACACACAATCAGCTTGTGTGTTTTTTTGTTTTTTACTTATAAAATGCGGCAATGTCGCAGGGGCCTTCTAAAATGTGGCGCTCCACATACATGCTGCGGTCTTTTTTGATTCCAACCGCCCATTTAATTAAGGTAATTTGGTTGTTTTCAATTTCAATGCCAGTAATACACCGGGGGTGGACGCAACTGCCGTCGTTAAAATACAGCCCATCGCCGGGAGAGGGGTAGACGGGCCTGTGGGTGTGCCCGGCAATTACCATCTGCTGTTTATTTTCGGCATAGGCCGCCAGGTCCTTTTCAATTTTTTCTTTGTTGGAATGAGACCTGCCGGCGCCGGTGGGCTGCTGAAACCCTACCATTTCCAAGGGCTTCCACACATAGCGCACCAAAAACCGCGCCAGAGGCCAGGCAGTGTCGTTTAAAAAGCTTCCCTGGTGGCCGTGCACCAACAAAATATTTTTATTAATGTCGGTGTTTTTCAGCACCAGTCCCTCGTGCACCTGAATGCCAGGGAACAGAGGAAGAACACAGGTATCCTTTTCGCAGAAATAGTGGCTGTAATAGCGGCTGGTGGTGAGCTTGCGCCGTTTTACAACATCATGGTTGCCATAAAGCATATAAAACCTGTGGGATTTATAAAACTGGGACATCATCCAATAGGCGTCGCTGTGAGCCTCAATAATCGGCTTAATTTTCCTGTTTTCCCAAAGCTCGTCGCCGTCTCCCAGCTCAATATAGGTGAAGCCGTTATCATAATAATATTCTAACGCACCAAAAAACAAAAGCTGGTTGGGCAAAAAGTTGTCGCCGGTATTGCCCTGACCCCTGTGACAGTCGCTCATAATGATGATTTTGGATTGTGCGTTAAAGGGAATGCTGTCTGCTGAGGACAGAATTCGGTTTAACTTTTTGTCAACCGCGGGCATAGCCTACACCTCGTTGTCGTGGCCGCTGTTTTCGTGCGCACTGGGCGCCTTCTGCCGGCTGTTAATTCTTCTCAGCGTTTCCGCGTCTGCCGGCTGGGACTCCGTGCAGGTCTCTGTCGGGGGACAGGGCGGTTTCGGCGGAGGGCAGGGAGGCTTTGGCGGTTCGGGCGGTTTTGGCGGGCGGTGCCCGTGAATGATTTTGATAATCCATTCAAACGCCGAGAAAAATCCCTTTGCATACAGCGAGTGCATCATAATTTCGTAAAGCTCCGGTGCAAATGCCTTTAAATATTCCAGCTTATCCAACGTGTCGGTATATCGCGACGTTACGGTGTTATAAAGCTTGCAGTTGTTTTTGTTCACGCCCTGAACGACGTCTTCCTGAATTCCCTCCTGGGTCACAGGCTGCGGGGAGTGGGGCTTGTCAAAATAAATTGTAACCGTTTTAAAATGAATGGAAAACTCCTGGGGGCGGTAGCCAGTCCGCATTAAGCCGTTGACAAACGCCCAGCACATTGCACGGTTGGGAAACTTAATTTTGGCCTCCATGGTTAAGGTATTTGTTTCTGAAAATTCGCCCAGCTTAAACGCGGTGAGCCACCAGTGCAGGCCTTTTCTTTTTAGCAGCACTTTTCCGTTTTTTCGCAGGACAAAGGAAAGATCCATTTGCTCTGCGTCGCTAATGGGTTCATAAAACGTTCCGGTAAATTTTTCGGAGTGTATGTCTTCGCGCATGGTGTTATAAATTCCAATTTCTGCACCTGTGGTAATACCATACTGGCCTTTCCACAGCTCAATTAACCAGCGCTTTCCGCCGTAGGAAAAGGTGATGGGCTCGCAGTCCATTATCATGTTGAAAAACGGCGAACCTTCATCATAAAGCCTGCAATATCCGACCTCCCGCTGCCAGCAGTTTTTCAGAGAATAAAAATAGTCTTCTTTCATGTTATAGGCAAAACCGGCAGGTTCTAAATCGTCATTTAGTTCTTTTAGCTGCTTTGCTTTATCAGCCGTTGGCCGAAAGGCAATGATTCTAACGAGCCAAATCAGCACTAAAATAACCACTACAGCGGCAACCGCTGAAATGGCAATGATAATCGGCAGTGGCATAAAAACTCTCCTTTCTGCCGTCTGAAGTTCAGACGGGCAAAAGTGATATTGGGCCGCATAACAATACCCCTGAAATCATAGTTTTCAGGGGTATTGCGCGGAACAAAAAACGCTATTCGGTTTCTTCTTCCTCTGCTGTCACAGCTTCTTCACAACCACATCCGCAATTTCCTTCCGCAGCACCCGTTGTGCCGCCGCACTCTACATGGGTTTCACCCATTAAGACGCTGGCGCCGAATACCATGGGGATTTCAATTCTCATAGTCTGAGAAATGGTAAAGTCGCAGCAACCGTTAATTTCACCTGCCGGAGCGGTTCCTACACTGATTTCGGGTGCTCCGCAGCACTGAATGGAAATGGTGCCAGGATTTGCAAAGGGAACAATTGACACGGGCACGCCTACAGTTGTGTAATGTGTGCTAACCGTTGGACAAGTTCTGATTTCTAATGACTGCATTTCGGTCATAAATATCACTCCTAAAATTTTAGTTACACTATATTGTTATGCCGAATCCCGTCGGAGTGTGCTTATATTTTAGGCGAATTTTGTCGTGACAGAAACGTAATACGGCAGACATGGAACTGTAATAGCAATGTGATATAATGAAACAAAAACAGCATAAAGGAGGATGGAAAATGAGAAAGAAACTGTTTGCCGCAGCCATGGCGGTGCTGATGCTTTTTGCGCTGTGCGTGCCCGGCGGATTTGCGGCGAATGCCAAGGCAATCCCCATCCGGTTTCATAAGGCCGGCGGGGGACAGTTTATCTACTGTAACAATCCTGAAGCGGTTACGAAAACAGACCTTTCCAGCACGGATAACCCCAGCCCAACGTATCTGATGAAGAATGAGGATTTGGGTCCGGACAACTATTCCGTCTTTTTCTGCTTTTATAACTTTGCGGGTTTCGACATTGAGCCTGATGTGGAATTTACGTCGGAAAACGGCGCGGTGATCAAAATTAATTCCATTGGTTACTACACCCCTCAGGGCGTAGAGTTTTGGGACTGTTTGGGCGCATGGCCCGACTATTTGGGCGTAAACATTCGCTCCCTTGCCGGAAACGAACAGCACGTGGCCTTTGCGGGAGCGAAAAATGTGCCGGCGGAGTTTTCATTAAACAGCGGGGAAAACGACTGGGCCAGCCGGTATCTTTACAACTATGAAGCTTTAAAGCCCGAGGCGACCTTTAACATGCTTATTGACTTCACAATTGTATCCGGCAGAGCGGATGTGAATTTTGCGGCGCTGAAGCACACAAAAACTCTGGGCGACCGCAGCAGCCACGACCCAAACGCCGCGCCGGGGAAATATGTGCGCGACAACACGGTGAAGGGCATTGACAAAGAAACGCTGCCAATTGTGGAGACTGACATTCAGATATGCATTGACAAAGACACGCCGAACGGTGAACCTGTGCCGGCAGAGGTTTTTAACCAATACCATCCCGAGGGCAGCGTGACGCCATTTTGGACGACCAACATCAATCCCAGCCGGGATGAATATATGGTGAGCAAAAACACCGCCGCGGGTTCAGACATGCTTTCGCTGACCTATGAAGACGACAGCAAGCTTGCCTACTACGGCAGAAGCGTGCCGCAATCCCAGCGGGACAACGTTTGGCAAATGGATCTTTACCACTTTGATACGGCGGGCTACGACCCGTCGCTCCCCTGGACGGCTGACGAGCATGTGCCCAATGCGTTTACCTCGGAAACGCTGGATAAAAACAATCCGCCCAATCCAAACTTTCAGTTTAACCTGGGCAATTTTGGCGTGACCAACCGCTACCGCCTTGCCATTGAAAACCGGGACAGCATTCCCCGCACGTTGAATTACTATATTAAAAGCTCCTGCACCAGCAACATTGTAATCGCGCGGGACAAAGACGGAACCATGTTAAACCCCTTTACCTTAGAACCGGAAAATCCCTTTGCCATCAGCAAGGAAATTACGTGGGGAGAACAGACAGATGCCTGCATGTTCAGTGCAGAAGTTGGGCCGGGGGAAACGAAGGAATATGTTTTAGACGTAATTTTGCCTACAAATAACTTTGGCGGACAGGCAAACTCAATCCGAATTGACACGGTAAAGCATTTACAGCCCAGGGAATATTCCCCCTTTCCATCCTACATGCAGACACAAACGAACAAGGACGTGTTTTTCACCGGCGCGGAAACGATGAAGTGGGAAAACGGTGCGCTTTTACGCTTCGATGAAGATGCAGCCGTATGGAACGAAGTAATTTTACCCGAAACAACCCGGACTCTGTTTGAAGCGGAAAGCAATCATATCAGTCTTGTGAAAACAGGCGCTGGCTATGCCGCCAGATTTTGCGGATGGGACGATTTTGGAAATTCTATTATGAATAAAAATCGGAAAAATACGGTTTATTTTTTAGACAGTTCCATGAACGTAACGGGACAAAAAACGTTTCCGGACTATATTTTCGGATTTTTAAGCGACGGAAAAACGCTTTATGTGCAATCAGACAAGGTGTACCGCACAGATAACCTTGAAACGTTTGAACCGGTGGAGGAAACTCCTGTTTGGAATGGAAAATATTTATTGGTTAAAAAGGGCAGTACGTTTTATGAGCGCAAGGAGGAAAAAGACATTCCAATTGTGTTCGAAGGGCAAACGCCAAAAGAAATTTTCAGCACAGACGGCGTGTTCTACTATAAAAAGTCCTGGCAGACATCCCTTACCGACAAGAACACGGAAAACATTTTGTCTGTGTCCCCAGACGGTGTAAACTGGACGGATATTGCTCTACCAAGCAATTTTTTAGAACTTTTAAAGGTAAGCAGAGTGGGGGACAGGCTTTTTGTCAGCACAAAATTTGAGCAGTTTTCCTTTGATGTACCCACCCAGGCGGGGCTGGTACGCGTTCAGTTAAACGGCGAGCTGCTGTCGTTTCTCACGCAATCGAAAATTTCACAAGACCGCACCATGGTGCCAATTCGTCTGTTTTTTGAAAAGCTTGGAGCAAGTGTTGGCTGGAATGGGGCCACAGGTACCGTGACAGCAGAGAAGGGCGGTCGCAGCATTGAATTAAACATTGGAAGCAAAACTGCCTTTGCAGACGGTGTGGCAGTTGAGATGGACGTGGCGCCCTATATTGAAAACGACAAAACAATGGTTCCCATGCGGTTCATCTCCGAACAGCTTGGTTGCACGGTGGACTGGGACGAAAACACAAAAACAGCCGCGGTTGACGCAATATTTTAAAAAGAGCGCCTGCTTAAAAAGCAGGCGCTCATATTTTAGTTTGTGTAGTTATCGAAATATCCCTGAACCAAGACCACCGGAGTCCCCTTGTCGCCGGAGCCGCTGGTTAAATCGCACAAAGAGCCAATCAGGTCGGTAAGCTGTCTGGGTGTTGTGCCCTGTGAGGCCATGCTGCCCACCAGGTTTGCATCTTTTTCCTGAATGCTTTTTGAAATTGCCGCCTTTAACTCGTCGCCGCTTAAATCTTTAAACTCGTTGTCCGCCAAATATTTTAATTTCAGCTCATTGGGCGTGCCGATTAACCCGTCGGTAAATGCCGGGGAAACGCAAGGGTCTGCCAGTTCCCAGATGTGGCCCTGGGGGTCTTTAAACGCGCCGTCGCCATACACCATTACCTCAACGTGAACGCCTGCGGCCTCACGAATCAACCGTTGCGTTTCCAACACAAAGTCCCTGCAGTCGTTGGGGAACAGTTTAATGGTGTCCTCTGTGGATTTGTTCGAGCCAAGCAGGCCAAACCGTTCGTTAAAGCCGCTGCCGTCTACCGAAGCGTTTAAAATATCGTCTAAGCCGTAAACCGTTTTCGCGCCGCTTTTCAGCAAAATCCGTTTTGTGCGTTGTCTTGAATGAATGTCGCAGGCAAGAACACAATCGGCGTAGTCTAAAATTGCCTGAGGCTGATTTGCAAAAATAATTTCGCACTCCGCGCCGGCTTCCCGAATAATCTGGCCGTAATAGTCTACATAGTCCACACCGGTGAACTCGTGCTTGTTGTCGCCAAACAGTCTGCGGTAGTCTGCAAGGCTTAAAACATCGCTGTAAGGGTTTACGCCCGCTTCGTCTATTTTGTCAAGGGAAATTAAGCGGTTGCCTACCTCGTCGCTGGGGTAGCTGAGCTGAAGCACAATTTTTTTTGCGCCCATTGCAATTCCCCGCAAGCAAATGGCAAACCGGTTTCTTGAAAGAATGGGGAAAATAACACCAATGGTACCGCCGCCAAGCTTTGTTTTAACGTCCTTTGCAATGGCGTTTACCGTTGCATAATTTCCTTGGCTTCTTGCCACAATAGACTCTGTAACGCCAATTACATCTTTGTCGCGAAGGGAAAACCCTTCGCTTTTAGAAGCTTCTAAAACACTGTCGCAGACGATTTGTGCAAGATTGTCTCCCTGGCGGATGATGGGGCACCGAATGCCTCTTGAAACTGTTCCTGTTTTTCTCTCCATAACTTCTTCAACCCTTCCATTTTTTATTGCGTAAAATCAAACCAAAAAATATTATACCAGAAATTGGCCGCAATTTCAAGAAAAAGAAATTGCACAGCAAAAAAAACGGCACAGATCCTATCTTAAAAAACGCTTTTCATGCTGGATAGACCGTTATCATAGGTACCTTTTTAAAACACAAACTGAACAAGCAGCATATAGCAAAGGGTGCCCGCTGCAATGGACAAGAGCATTTGCCGTTTCCATAAATGGACAAAAACGGTTGTCAAAATGGCAATCAACTCCGGCAGGGCATGGCTGGCAGAAAAAATGGAAACATCTTTTAAGCAATAGACGACCAGCAGGCCAAACACCGCGCCGGACAGCACCTTTCCCAAATATATAATGTACTTTGGCGTTTCCTTTCCGGCCGGAAAAAGGAGAAACGGCAAAAAACGAGTGGCTACGGTGGCCAGCACCACCATAGAGATGGTAATTATTTGCTGCTCAAGCGTCATTAAATGCTACCCCCTTCCAGCGGATGCCGGATAACCGTCAGCACAGCCAAAATGGCAAGCAGAGAAACAACCATAAAATTATTACTTCCAAAAATAATCAGGCACAACAGGGAAATCCCAAGTCCCAGCAAAGAGGCGGTGTGGTTTTTTTCTTTTGCCCATTGTTCTAAAAAAATCACCACGAACATAGCGGTCATCACAAATTCCAACCCCTCGGTATTAAATCGGAGAAAAGAGCCAAAAATACCGCCCAAGGTGGCCCCTGCGAACCAATAGAAATGGTTTAAAAGCGTTACAAAAAACATGAACCAGCCGCGGTCAATGCCGGCTGGAATGTTTGCAGTGTAATTGATGGAAAAGCTTTCGTCGCACATGCCGAAAATTAGATACGGCTTTTTCCAACCCGTTCCCTTAAACTTGTCCAGCATGGAAATGCCGTAAAACAGGTGCCGGGCATTAATTAAAAACGTCACGAAAAAAGCCTGCATGGGGTTAAACGCGCCCATGAGCATATTTACGGCCACAAACTCAACGGAGCCTGCAAAAATAATCAGACTCATCACCATAGGATATGCAAAATGAAAGCCTGACACATTCATATAAATGCCATAGGTCATTCCTAAAAACAGAAACCCCGCCAAAATTGGTAGGGTGTGGGGAAAAGCGGCCCGGAACGCATTGCGGGCCGCTTTTATTTTCAATTTTGTTCTGTTCATATTCGTTTGAATTTTTACCTCGTTTCAATGGATATTATACGTTTGGGTTTAATCATCTATTCCCACTCAATCGTTGCCGGGGGTTTGCTGGTAATGTCGTAAACAATGCGGTTAATGCTTTTTACTTCATTTATAATCCTGCTGGAAACCTTTTCTAAAACATCATAAGGAATTCTTGCCCAGTCAGCTGTCATAAAGTCTTGGGTGGTTACGCCGCGGAGAGCTAGGGTGTAGTCATACGTTCTGCCGTCGCCCATAACGCCCACGCTGCGCATGTTGGTGAGCACGGCAAAATATTGGTGAATATCCCGGTCTAAGCCAGCTTTTGCAATTTCTTCGCGGAAAATTAAGTCAGCATCCTGTAAAATGGATACCTTTTCTTTCGTAATATCGCCGATAATGCGCACTGCAAGGCCCGGCCCCGGGAAAGGCTGACGCCACACAAGATGATCGGGTATGCCAAGTTCTAAGCCTAGCTTTCGCACCTCGTCTTTAAACAGGCTTCTTAAGGGTTCAATAATTTCTTTAAAATCCACCACGTCAGGCAGTGCACCAACGTTGTGGTGGCTTTTAATCACCGCCGCGTCGCCTGCACCGCTTTCCACCACGTCGGGGTAGATGGTGCCCTGAACCAAAAAGTCCACAGAACCGATTTTTTTAGCCTCATCTTCAAATACACGAATGAATTCCTCTCCGATAATTTTTCTCTTCATTTCCGGCTCTGTAACGCCGGCAAGCTTATTCAAAAATCTGTCCTGGGCGTTCACGCGAATTAAATTAATGTCATACTGGCGGCGGAAAATTTCTTCCACCTCGTCGCCTTCGTTTTTGCGTAGCAGGCCGTGGTCGACAAAAATGCAGGTAAGCTGTTTGCCTACCGCCTTGTGAATTAAAACTGCGGCAACAGAGGAGTCCACGCCGCCGGACAGGGCGCACAGCACTTTTTTACCGCCGATTTTTTCTCTTAAGGAGGCAATTGCCTCTTTTGCGTAGCCCGACATAGTCCAGTCGCCTGACAGATGGCAAACCTCCATTAAAAAGTTTTTGAACATTTTTGTGCCCCGGGGAGTGTGCAGCACTTCGGGATGGAATTGAACGCCGTAGAGCTTTCTGTCCCGGTTTTCCATTGCCGCGACAGGGCAGCCGTTGGTTTTTGCACAGACCGAAAAGCCTTCAGGAATTTTCTCGATATAGTCCGTATGGCTCATCCAGCATGAGGTGTTTTTCTCAATGCCAGTAAAGAGGGGGCTGTTTAAAAGTGTTAAATCTGTTTTGCCATATTCCCGCGTTTCCGCGTGGGAAACTGTTCCGCCCAAAAGGTGCGCCATGAGCTGGCAGCCGTAGCAAATACCCAGAACCGGAACGCCTAAGGAAAACAGCTCCTTTGAATAGGTGGGGGATGTTTCGTCGTAAACGCTGTTGGGCCCGCCTGTTAAAATAATGCCCTTCGGTTCTTTTGCGGCAAGCTCGCTGAGCTTTGTTTTATACGGCAAAATTTCACAGTAAACGCCGCATTCCCTCACCCGGCGGGCGATAAGCTGGTTATACTGTCCTCCGAAGTCTAATACGATTACCAATTCATGTTCCAATGAAAAAACCTCCGATAAAATGGGATTTAAAAATTTTTTTACAAAAAAATTATACTACATTTTGCAAACACCGTCAAGAAAAAGTGCGGACAAGCCGTATAAAAGAAAAACGGGGCGTACATAATATTTACAAGAATACCATTTTAAAAGGAAGAAACAAAATTATGACGCAGTTTTCCTATACCATTCAAGACGAAACGGGAATTCATGCCCGGCCTGCCGGGGCGCTGGTAAAGCTGGCGCGGGAGATGCCCTGTGCGGTTGTGATGAAAAAAGACGGCAAAACCGCCGACTTAAAAAAAATATTCACGCTGATGGCGCTTGCTGTTAAGTGCGGCGACACGGTTACGGTTGAGGTATCCGGCGAGGGCGAGAAAGCCGCGGCGGATAAACTGTCTGCTTATTTTCGTGAAAACCTTTAATAAAAACAGGAGGAAAAACAATGTTTGGCGCTTTAAAAAAGAATAAAGAAATTCCGGTTTATGCCCCGATGAACGGCGTGGCTACGGCACTGTCCGACGTGCCGGACGAGGCGTTTGCCGAAAAAATGCTGGGCGACGGCGCGGCTGTTTTGCCTGACGGCGGCGAGGTATTAAGCCCTGTTGACGGGGTGGTGGCAGACGTAACTGACACAAAGCACGCTTTTTGCATTACAACCGACGATGGCACAGACCTATTGCTGCACATTGGCGTGAACACAGTGAATTTAAAGGGCGAGGGTTTTTCTGTTTTTGTGTCTGACGGCGACCATGTAAAGGCCGGGGACAAAATTGCCCAGGTTGACTTAGAGCTGTTAAAGAAACACGGCCTTCCCCTTGAAACGCCGGTGCTGCTGACAGAACCGGAAAAGACGGAAGTTGTGAAAACCAATTCAGGAACCATGCACGCAGGAAAAGATGTGCTGTTTACCTATAAGAAAATATAAGGAGAGATTTATTATGAGCAAATCTGGTAACGGGGGCGCTTTCGGCGTATTGCAGAGAGTCGGGCGCTCGTTCATGTTCCCAATTGCGCTTCTGCCTGTGGCGGGACTGTTATTGGGCATTGGTTCGTCGTTTTCCAACCCAACGACGATTGAGCTTTACAATTTAGGATGGCTTTTGGGCGAGGGAACGGTTTTAAACATCATTCTCTCCATTATGGCGGCAACGGGTAACGTTATCTTTGGCAACCTGCCGCTGATTTTTGCCATGGGCGTAGCCTTAGGAATGGCAAAGCAGGAAAAGGAAATTGCAACCCTTTCTGCAGCAGTGGCGTTTTTGGTTATGCACATGACCATTGCCACGCTGTTAACCCTAACCGGGCGGATTGATACGCTTCAGGAGGGCGCGACGGGCAGCGTTTTGGGGCTTGAGTCTTTAGAAATGGGCGTGTTCGGCGGTATTATTGTTGGTTTGGGCGTAGCCTGGCTGCACAACAGGTTTTATAAAATTGAGCTGCCAAACGCCATTTCGTTTTTTGGAGGTACAAGGTTTATCCCCATTATTTCCACCATTGTTTACATTTTAGTCGGCGTGGTAATGTTCTTCCTCTGGCCGGTCATCCAGAAATGGATTTACGCACTGGGAGACTTGGTAACAAAAAGCGGATATGCCGGAACGTGGATTTACGGTATCATTGAGCGTGCCTTAATTCCATTCGGCCTGCATCACGTGTTCTATCTGCCGTTCTGGCAGACGGGACTGGGCGGCACTATGATGATAGATGGTGCAAACATTGCCGGCGCGCAGAACATCTTTTTTGCGCAGCTTGCATCGCCCAACACCACGCGGTTCAGCGTGGACGCCTGCCGGTTTATGACCGGTAAGTTCCCATTTATGATGTTCGGTCTTCCCGGCGCGGCGCTGGCAATGTACCAGTGCGCACGGAAAGACAAACGGGAAGCGGCGGGCGGCCTTTTGTTCGGCGCGGCGCTGACCTCGTTTTTGACAGGCATTACCGAACCGCTTGAGTTTACGTTTCTGTTTGTAGCGCCGCTGCTGTATGTGGTGCACTGTATTTTGGCCGGGCTTTCGTTCATGCTGATGCATGTGTTTAACGTGGCGGTGGGCATGACATTCTCCGGCGGATTTATCGACCTTTTGCTGTTTGGTATTCTGCCCGGCAACGCAAAGACAAACTGGATTTATATTGTGATTGTGGGGATTGTGTATTTCATTATCTACTACTTCCTGTTTGGATTCATGATTCGCAAGTTTAATTACAAAACGCCGGGCCGCGAGGAGCTTGACGAGGAAACCAAGCTTTATACCAGAAAAGATTATAACGCCAAAAAGGAAAAGGGCGGCAAAGCGGAGGAGAAAGAAGAGAAAAGCGTTCGCGCGGCTAACATTTTAGAGGGTCTGGGCGGCAAGAACAACCTTTCAGACATTGACTGCTGCGCCACCAGGCTGAGAATTACGGTGAAAGAGCCAGACAAGGTAAATGACGCTGCGCTGCGCGCCACAGGCGCCTCGGGCATCATTAAAAAGGGCAACGGAATTCAGGTAATTTACGGCCCCAGGGTCACGGTTATAAAAAGTGAATTAGAAGACTATTTAGGCCACATCGAAGAAGTGGACGAAGAATAAAAGAGCGATATGCGCGGGCGAAAAAGCCCGCGCTTTTTTTATTGAAAAAAAGGAACGGTTGTGATATACTTGTTTCGTAAAAAAACAGAAAGGAAGTGCGCCATGCTGTTTCAAGATGAGCGGTTCGGCCTTTTTGTCCACTGGGGAATTTATTCTGTGGGCGGCTGGCACGAGCAGGAGCAGTGGAGAAGGGGAATTTCAAAGCAGGAGTATATAAAATATAAAGACCAATTTAACCCCGAGGGCTATAGCCCCGACCAGTGGCTGTCTTTGGCAAAGGAGGCGGGGATGCAGTATGTTGTGTTCACTGCAAAGCACCACGACGGGTTTTGTATGTGGGACACAAAATTTTCGGATTATAACGTGATGCATACCCCCTATGGGAAAGATATCTTAGCCGAGGTAGCAAAAAGCTGTAAAAAATATGGGTTAAAGCTTGGAGTTTATTATTCCGTGCCCGACTGGAACTGCCCATATTCGGTCAACTACGGCGGCGACCACCAGCTGGCAGAGCCGAATGCGGGTGACACGCCGGACGAGGAAGCCTATAAAAATTACATAAAAGACCAGATGACGGAGTTGTTAGGCGGCAGATACGGGGAGATTTCCGCACTGTTTTGGGACATTCCGCCGGTTCATCAAGACGAGTCGGTGAACGAGTATGTAAGAAAGCTTATGCCCGGCATTTTGATTAACGACCGTGGGTATTCAGCCGGGGACTACAGCACGCCGGAGCGGGAAGTGCCGAAGAACAAATCCTTTTCAGGGCTTACCGAGGCCTGCCAGTCCGTAGGCAGGGAGAGCTGGGGCTTTCGCACAAATGAGGACTATTTGTCCCACCTGTTTTTAGAATGCGCCATTGACGCGGTAATGTGCAAAGGCGGAAACTATTTGTTAAACGTTGGCCCTGATGCACGGGGTTATTTGCCAAAACAAACGGAAGAAACCCTCAAACAGGTGGGAAGCTGGTTTCGCCGTGTTTCGGAAAGCTATTTCGGAGCGAAGCTGGTTGACGTTGGGATTAACCAGGCGATTAACGATGTTACAGTGACGAAAAAAGATAACTTTTTGTATATTCATCTGCCTGCGCCGGCCGAGTCGGACGGGCTTGCGCTAAAGCCCATCAGCGTTCTTCCCAAAAGTGCGGTGGTGCTGAACAATGGGCAGGAATTAAACTGTGAGCTTGCCTACATGCCCTTTTATTTTTTTGCCGGCGGAGCAGAAGCGGAATATCTTCATGTAATGGAAATTCCGGTGAACAAGCTGGCAGGAGAAGTGATTGTACTCAGGTTAGAGTTTGAGAATTTGGACGAAATGCTGGGGACACTTGAACAAACGGATACAAATATTATTTTATAATGCAGAAGGGGGTTAAGACATGAAACAATATGCAATCGGCATGTCCACCTGCGGAGAATTGATTTGCCCGGAGGACTTTTTAAAATACGCCAAAGCAGGCGTTTGCAAAATGGAACTGTCGTTTCCCTGCCATGCTTATAGCGGCATTGACTGGGCGGCCTTAAAACGCGGGGCAGACAGCGCGGGGGTTGAATTGTTTTCCGTTCATCTGCCGTTCTCCATGGAATCAAATCCTGCCCAGTTAGACGAATCGGTGCGGCAGGCGGCAGTGAAAAATTTTAAAAATATTATGGCAAAATCGTCTGTTACGGGGGCGGGTGTTTATGTAATTCACGCAAGTTCCGAGCCAATTTTAGATGCGGACAGGCCTGCTGCCATGAAAAACGCCAAAAAGAGCCTGGCGGAGCTGGCAGGCTTTGCCCGGAAAATGGGGGTGCGTATTGCGGTGGAAGATTTGCCCAGAACCTGTTTGGGAAAAAACTCGGACGAAATTTTAGAGCTGATTTCCGCCCACGAGAATTTATATGTGTGCTTCGACACCAACCATTTGCTGGGGGAGGATATTTCGGCGTTTGTCGAACGCGTTGGCGGAAAAATCATTACGACTCATGTTTCCGACTATGATTTTATCGACGAGCGGCATTGGCTTCCGGGGCGGGGCAGCATCAACTGGCCGGAATTGATGGACGCATTGGACAAAGCGGGCTACAACGGTCCGCTGATGTATGAGCTGAAAATGGGCAGGCTCACTCCTGAGGATTTTGTGCAGAACGCACAGGAGCTGATGGAGCGCAGACCGCTGACAAAACGATAATAGCGGGAGGATAAAATGGAATTTCATGTGAAACAATTACTGCAGCAGGAAGGGTATTCCTGCGTGATTTTGTCGGAAGACGGAACGGTGTTTCAAAGCAAAAAAAGCGGGATTGCACCCCTGATGGATTTTATCATAAAAAGCCAAGACAAGGCCCGGGAGGCAGCGGACAAGGTTGTGGGCAAATCTGCGGCGCTGCTGTTTTTAAAGATGGGCGCCAGGCGCGTTTACGGCCAGGTGATGAGCGAGCACGCAAAAAAGGTGTTCGACGCACACGGCGTAAACTACTCCTACGGCAAACTGGTGCCCTACATTGTAAACCGGCGGGGCGACGGCATGTGCCCCATGGAGGAAACCGTGCTTGAAACAGACGACGCGGAAACCGCCTATTGCCTGCTTTGCGAAAAGCTGAAAGAAATGAGAAATAAGGAGGGAACTCAGGCATGAAACAAAGTGAATGGAACGGATTTAAACGATTCGACTTTGACTTTGAGGGCAGAGAAACAACTGTTGTTTTTGCAGAAGAGGAAAACAGAACGGACAAATGGCTGTTAAAAGCCGAATATTTCGACGCGTTTCCCGAAACGGAACTTGCGCTTATGCGCCAGGGCTACAATTTGGTATATTTAAAAAATACCACACGGTGGGGGCACAGTGACGACTATGAAAAAAAGTTTGCGCTATCAAAATTTTTAACACGCGAGTTTGGTTTTTGCGCTTCCTGTGCAGCGGTGGGCATGAGCTGCGGCGGGCTGCATTCGGTATATCTTGCTGCCGCACACCCCGAAATGGTTTCGGTAATGTATTTAGACGCGCCAGTGATGAATTTGCTCAGCTGCCCGGCCTATATGGGGCTGCCGCCGTCGTCAAAGGAGGCGGGTGAGAGCTTTTGGAACGAATTTTACGCGGCAAAAGGCATTTCCCGCTCGGATCTGATTTGCCGCCGGGACCACCCAATCGACATGGCCCACATTTTGCTTCAGCATAAAATCCCGATTATTTTGGTTTCAGGCGACAGCGACAAAACTGTGCCATACTGCGAAAACGGCGCGCTTTTAGAAAAATATTATAAAGAAAACGGCGGGGAAATTGAAGTTTACATGAAAAGGGGAGGCGACCACCATCCCCATGGTCTGCCGGACATTTCGCCGGTTGTGGATTTTATCCGTCGACACTATTGATTGTGTTTTTCTTGACAAATTCTATTAAAATATGTATAATATTCCATAGAATAGAAATCATAAAATTATGATGTGCAATAGGAGGAAACAAAATGTTAGTTAGCGCAAAGGAAATGCTTTTAAAGGCAAAAAAAGAAAAATATGCAGTGGGCCAGTTTAACATTAATAATTTAGAGTGGACGAAGGCAGTTTTATTAACGGCGCAGGAATGTAATTCGCCGGTTATCTTAGGCGTGTCGGAAGGCGCGGGAAAATATATGTGCGGATACAAAACCGTTGTAGGTATGGTAAAGGGCATGATTGAAGAGCTGGGGATTACCGTTCCCGTTGCGCTCCATTTAGATCATGGAAGCTTTGAGCACGCATTAAAGGTCATTGAAGCGGGCTTTTCGTCTGTTATGTTCGACGGTTCCCACTATTCCATTGAAGAAAACATTGAAAAGACCAAAGAGGTCATCCGCCTGGCGCACGAAAAAGGTCTTTCTGTGGAAGCTGAGGTTGGCTCCATCGGCGGCGAGGAAGACGGCGTTGTCGGCGGCGGCGAGGTTGCAGACGTTGCCGAGTGCAAAATGATTGCCGATTTGGGCGTTGATATGCTGGCTGCCGGCATTGGCAACATCCACGGGAAATATCCCGAAAACTGGACGGGACTCCGGTTCGACGTGCTGGAAAAAATCAGCGAGGAAACTTCTCCCATGCCGTTAGTTCTGCACGGCGGCACAGGTATTCCGGCGGACATGATTCAAAAAGCAATTTCGCTGGGAGTTTCTAAAATCAACGTGAACACAGAATGTCAGTTAAGCTTTGCAGAAGCCACCAGAAAATATGTGGAAGCCGGCAAGGATTTAGAGGGCAAGGGATTTGATCCAAGAAAGCTGTTGGCCCCCGGAACAGAGGCAATTAAAGCCACAGTGAAAGAAAAAATGGAACTGTTCGGCTCTGTAAACAAGGCATAATTAAAAAACTATAAGCGGCGCTTTTTTAGCGCCGCTTATTTTTATGTCATTTTACGGTATGGCTTCCAGTCAAAATTATCCACAACCGCTTTCACGCTTTTTAAAACAGGCTGTTCTTTGGTGGAAAGCCCATCGTGGGCCTGCACGCATAAATACATCACACAGCCCAGCATGGGGCCAATCATGCGGTGCATTTTGCAGAATCTTCCGCCAGACAGAAATAAAAACGGAATGGTTAATTCTTTTTTTAAAGCGGCGGTAGCGGCCAAATTTTCCAGCATTTCTTCTTCTGTATTGGACGCTGTTACAATTTTTGAAATATCCGCACCGCGCCTTTCGTGTTCTTTTGCGATTTCAAGCACCTGTTCTGCTTTTCGGAATTCAAGCACATGGGAAGACATTAACACCTCG
Source organism: Congzhengia minquanensis (assembly GCF_014384785.1). Classification (NCBI taxonomy): domain Bacteria; kingdom Bacillati; phylum Bacillota; class Clostridia; order Eubacteriales; family Oscillospiraceae; genus Congzhengia; species Congzhengia minquanensis. The sequence goes on along the minus strand of NZ_JACRSU010000001.1, from coordinate 374,138 downwards.
CCTTGTCTTTGATGAATGGCGTCAATCAGTTTTTTCTGCTTTTCAATTGCGCTTTTATTTTTTGTAAGCTCAAAAGGCGTGGGGTCATAAAAATCGCCCATCACGTCTACCAGCGACGCGCCGGCGTCGAGTGCCGTTATAAGCTCTGCTGCCCGTGCATCATCCGTTACGTTTTCACTGTGGCTGTGGCGGTAGTTGGTGATGTAAACCGGTTTGTCTTCCATATAGGAAAACACGGTTTGATAGGTTTCAGCGTTTCGAAACTCCGGCTTTAGCTTTTCAATTTGAAAACCAAAAGCGTCGGCCCCGTCAAACACGGCGTTTCGAATTTGCGCAATGGCGCATTCCGGCGTTTCTACTTGAAGCATGCAGGTCAGCAGAGGTCTGCTGTGGCCTAAAAATGATGGTTTCATGTTTTTTATCCCCTTTCCATGGCATATCTTCCGCCGTCAATAAAATGATTTGTGCCTGTTATGAACGCCGCCTTGTCGGAGGCAAGGTATAAAATAAAGTCTACCACCTCCTGGGGCTGCGCTGCCCGGCCCTGAAGTGTTTTCATAGATGCCATGCCCGGGCGGGTGAGGACCGGGCCGGGAGACACGCAAACAACCCGCACATTATATTGCGCTCCATACCGTGCCAGCGACTTTGTAAGCCCGTTCATCACGCCGCTTTTGGCGGTGGAATAGGCCACGTTGGCCGAGCACCCCTCCTCTCCCGTGATGGAGCCAATGTTTATGATAACACCCTGCTTTTGCTTTGCCATTTGTTTCATTGCAGCGTGGTCAAAATAGAATTGGCCTTTTAAATTCACGTCGATGCCCCAGTCATAAACAGAAATGGGCATATCTTTAAACTCCTCGTGGTGGTTTAACACCCTTGTTTCCGCGCCGCCGGCGCAGTTGATTAAAATGTCGACAGCGCCAAAGACGCTCACCGCGGTTTCGCAGGCGGCCGTTACCTGCGCGTAGTCCCGTACATCGCACACGGCAAATGCCGCCTTGCCGCCGAAAGCCGTAATTTCAGCGGTTTTTTCTTTCAGCGCCTGCTCGTTTATGTCTGCCAACACCACGTTAGCCCCTTGGCGGGCAAAGCACTGTCCGCACAGCAGACCCATGCCGGAAGCACCGCCGGAAATCAGCACAGTCTTGTTTTGAAATTGCATGTTACACGCCTCCTTTTTCTTCATTATATGAAATTGACAAACAGAAAAAAAGATAGTATAATATCAGAAAGCAACATAATTCTACTGCGGAGGGCTATTTATGGATATGCACAATATTCCCGTTCCCCTTTATTTTAAAGCGGAGAAATACCACCGCCAAAGCAAACTGGAAATTGACGATTTTTCAAAGCTTCCGCGGCCGTTTTACACCATTTGCCGTATTCATGACGGAACGCTTTTTATGGACGGAAAAACCGGAACGCTGAGACTGAAGAGCGGAGACATGTTTCTTCTGCCAATGGGAGAAACCTATGTGGCCCAGTGGCGCGGCAACCCAGGCGCGGTGTTTTCCAGCATCCATTTTACTTTTGCGCCTCAAAACGACCCGCTCAGGTTTCGTACCTATCCGTTGCAGCAGATTGACTGCCGGAGCACGTGTAAGGAAAATATTAAAGACCTTTACAGCGGGATTATTCAACACTGCACAAAAAATGGGTTTGAAGTTTTTGATGCCATTGCGAAGTTTTATGCCCTGTGCCACGCTGTGTTTACCGCTGCAGATTTTGAAATGGCGCGCCCCATTGACGAATCCGTAAGAGCGGCGGTAACCTATATTGAGCAAAATTTTAACCGCCCCATTACCGTGGGCATGCTGGCAAAACTCTGTAACTTCAGCGAATCCCGGTTTTATTATCTGTTTAAACATAACATGGGAATGCCTCCTATGGAATATAAAAATAAAATTGCGGTGCGCCGTTCTATGCAGTATCTTATTGAAAATCCTGCGGTCACCATTGAGGAGGTCAGCGCCAAGTGCGGCTTTTGCAACTCCTCCTATTTTAGAAAGGTGTTTTTTCATGTCACAGGCACAACGCCGTCTGCCTGCCGGCGTTTAAGCTGGGATTAAGCACATTTTCTTGCCGAAAAAGGTTGTACTTTATCAGATTATATGGTAAAATATATAGGACAAAAATTTTGGTTTGAGGTTACATATGGTATTTTCCAGTATTTTCTTTATATTTTATTTTCTGCCTGCCATTTTGGCAGTATATTTTTTGGCGCCCAAACGTCACAGAAATCTTGTGCTGTTTTTGGGCAGCCTGATTTTTTATGCCTGGGGCGAGCCGGTGTATGTGGCGCTCATGCTGTTTTCCACCGCGTTTAATTATTTTGCAGGCAGAAAAATAGGACGAACGGAACAGCAGGTACAAAAAAAGCGGGTGTTAACCATTTCTGTTGTGGTGAACCTGGCAATTTTGGTGTTTTTTAAATATACCAACTTCTTTTTGGGACTTATAAATGCCGCGTTGCCCTGGGATATTCCCTACCTAAACCTTGCACTTCCCATTGGGATTTCGTTCTACACGTTCCAAACCATGTCATATGTAATCGACGTGTACCGCGGCAAGGTTGCGGCGCAGAAGAATTTTATCAATTTCGGCACCTATGTTACCCTGTTTCCCCAGCTCATTGCCGGGCCGATTGTGCGCTACAGCACAATTGAAAAGCAGCTCACCAGCAGGCGCGAAACCATAGAAGGGTTTTCGTCGGGGCTTATGTGCTTTGCTGCGGGGCTTGCCAAAAAGGTGCTGATTGCCAACAATATCGGTCTTTTGTGGGACTCTGTTCATGCAACGGCATTGCCTGAGCTTTCGGCGCTTTCGGCGTGGCTGGGCATCATCGCCTTTGCGTTTCAGATCTATTTTGACTTTTCCGGTTATTCCGACATGGCAATTGGCTTAGGCCGCATGTTCGGGTTTGAGTTTGAGCAGAATTTTAACTATCCCTACATTTCAAAATCCATTACAGATTTCTGGCGCAGATGGCACATCTCCTTAAGCACGTGGTTTAAAGAATATGTCTATATTCCGCTGGGCGGAAACCGGGCAGGCAGAGGCCGTGCGCACTTAAACATTTTAATTGTTTGGGTGTTAACAGGCTTCTGGCACGGTGCAAGCTTTAATTTTTTGGCATGGGGGCTTTATTACGCCCTTTTATTAATGCTGGAGAAGGATGTTTTGGCAAAACTGCTGAACAAGCTACCCAAGGCGGTGGGAACGGTTTACACACTCTTTTTCGTGCTCATTGGCTGGGTGCTGTTTGCGTCTGACAGCTTAACGGAAAGCATTGGATATTTAAAGTTAATGTTTGGCTTTTCCGGCGCAGGCGCGGTTTCGCCAATGTTCTTTTACGACGTTTTGTCCAACATGGTGCTGCTAGTAATCGCCGCGGCAGCGTCGTTGCCGTTTGGGGCAAAAATTGGCAGGCGCTTTGTTCAAAAAAGCCCGGCAGCCGCCGTAATTCCCGTTGCTGTTGCGCTGATTTTGTGTACGGCTTACTTGGTGGACGCAGGCTATAACCCGTTTTTATATTTCAGATTTTAAAGCAGGGGAGGGAGAAATTTGAATAAGCATGAACGAAGAAACGCCTGCAGGCGGTTTAACAGTATTTTTGTGTTCAGTTTTTTAGTGCTGGTGCTGTTTAACATTCTCCAGCCCAAAGAGGAATATTCCCAGCTGGAAAACCGTTATTTGCAAAAATTTCCGGAATTAAGCGCAAACAGCGTTTTAAGCGGACAATATATGAAAGACATGGAAGCTTATGTAAGCGACCATTTTGCCTTTCGCAATTTTTTTGTTGTGTTTAAGTCGAAAATGGAATATCTTATGGGAAAAAAAGAGAACAACGGCGTTTATGTATGTAAAAACGGCTATCTGATGGAAAAACCCAAAACGTTGAACGACAGGCTGATTGAACAAAACATCAGTGCGGTGAAAACCCTTTATAACACAGACCGGTATAATGTAACAGTTTCGGTGGTGCCCCCGGCCTATGAAATTTTAAAAGACGATCTGCCTAAAAACGTTTACCGCGACACCATTTTAAAGCTGAACGCAAAACTAAACGACGCATTTGCAGGCACGGGTATTGTTTATGCCGACCCCACGGAGCTGTTAAGAAAGCATAAGGATGACTATTTATACTACCGTACAGACCACCATTTAACCTCCAACGGTTCCTATGTGGTGTATCATAATTTGGCTAAGACGCTGGGATACACACCACTGAGCGGCGACGATTTTAAAATTTCAGACGTGTCACGAGAGTTTCTGGGCACAACCTATTCAAAATCCTTAAAAAAGACTACGCCGGACGTTATTTGTGACTACCGTCCCTTGGAAACGCCGCGGTTTAAGGTGAAGTTTCCCTATGAGGGCACAGAGGCGGACTCTATGTATTTTCCTGCCCATTTGAAAGAAAAGGACAAATACTCCTATTTTTTGGACGGAAACCACGCCTTAACCGTAATTGAAAGTCCCAACAAAAACGGGAAGAACCTGGTGGTGCTGAAAGATTCTTATGCCCACAGCATCGTTCCGTTTTTAGCAAACCATTTTGAAACAATTCACATGATTGACCTTCGCTATTATAACGATGATATTATTAAATACATGGGCGACAACGACGTGAAAGACGTTTTGTTTTTATATAGTGCGTCTTCTTTCATGTCGGACGAAACCATTCAGAAAACGGCGGCCTATGCGGAAAATTCCGTTTATTTAAACCAGGGCGTTGGTATGGTGTTCCGCACGAAGCCGGTTGGTGACGGATATTTTAAAAACACCGCATTTATCGGCGATTCGCTGACCGACGGGTTGAAAGATTATGCCAATCTGCCTGACGCGGAGTTTCTCTGCGGCACGTCTATGACCATTGACGCTTTAAACACCCGGCAGGCTCCCGGCGGCGGCACCATTATGGACCGGATTCAGCAGGGCGGGTTCGAAAAGGTTTATATTATGCTTGGCGCAAATGAATATGTGGTGGAATCCAACAAGGAAAAGTTTATTAAAAAGTATGGCGCGCTGATTGATACGGTGAAAACGCATAGCCCTGGCGCGATTGTTTATATTCAGTCCATTCTGCCCGTATCTGAGCAGGAGCAGGAGAGCGGTTATTTAAAAAACGACGAAATAAAACGGTATAATCAGGCGCTGCTTGCGCTGGCAGAGGAAAAAGAGGTTTATTACATTGATGTAACTCGGGCGGTTACCGACGATAAGGGGAACTTAATTTCCGGCAGCAACACCGATGGGACGCACTTAAACAAAGAATATTATTTAAAATGGCTGGATTATTTAAAAACCCACACGGTGGGCGCTTCGGCGGAAGACGGAGTAGGCGGTGAAAGCGAAGAAGAATTGAAAACCGACATAGATGTTAAAGGCCTTGCTCAAATGGTTTTGCAGAACGTGGCGTTTCACGACTCGTTGGGAGAAATCAGCAGGCGCGTGCTGTATGCATCATACGGGCTGGATGAATCTATGCTGGCAAACGCCGCAGGCTACCGCGGAGGCGGAGCCACGGCAGAGGAAATCGCCGTTTTTGAGGTGAAAGATGAAGGCGACGGGGCAAAAGTAAAGCAAAAGGCAAAAGACTACATTGAGAGCAGGAAAAACAGCTTTCAGAATTATATTCCGGGGGAAATGCCAAAGCTGAACCGCCCCTTTATTTATGCAAACGATAAGCTGGTTGTTGTGTGCATAGCAGATGACTATGGAAAACTGGAAAGCAAAATAAAAGCGTTTATAAAGTAAAGAAGCCCCGCGTTATTTTACGCGGGGCTTCTTTTTATTCAGTCTTTATTTTTAGATGTTTTGTTTAAAATAATTGTAACCAGCATGATGACGCCGATAACGATTAAAATGCTCAGCATGCCAATTCCCATATATTTTAAGTTCGCTATAAATTCAAAAGGGCGAAATGTCATAATTTTTGCCTCCTAACGCAAGAAAAAGTTTAAAATCAATCCGCCGGCGATGACCGAAGCAATCTGCCCGGAAACGTTTACACCGATGGAGTGCATTAAAAGAAAGTTCTGCGGGTCTTCCTTTAAGCCCATTTTATGAACCACACGGCCGGACATGGGGAAAGCCGAAATTCCCGCCGCACCAATCATGGGATTGATTTTTTTCTTTAAAAACAGGTTTAAAAACTTTGCAAACAAAACGCCGCCGGCTGTGTCAAAAATAAACGCCACAAGGCCTAATCCTAAAATCATCAGCGTATCCACTGCCAAAAAATCGGCCGCCTGCATTTTAAATGCAATGGTAATTCCCAAGAAAATGGTAATTAAGTTTGCCAAAACTTTTTGCGCCGTTTCGGAAAGGGAGTTTAACACGCCGCATTCGCGGATTAAGTTGCCAAACATTAAAAATCCTACTAAAGCAACCGATTCCGGCGCAACCAGTCCCGCAATGACGGTTATGATAATTGGGAACAGAATTTTTGTGCGTTTGGAAACCGATTTTTGTTCATAGGGCATACGGATTAAACGCTCTTTTTTAGTGGTGAGAGCACGGATAACCGGGGGCTGGATAATGGGCACCAAGGCCATGTAAGAATATGCCGCCACCATAATGGCGCCTAAGTATTTTGAGTGCAGCGCATTGGCAACCACAATGGACGTGGGGCCGTCTGCCGCGCCGATAATTGCAATGGATGCCGCGTCGTTAATGTCAAAAAACATGGACGCCAAACAAAGGGTGAAGAAAATTCCAAACTGTGCCGCCGCACCGAAAATCATCAGCTTAGGATTGGAAAGAAGCGGGCCGAAATCGATCATTGCACCAATGCCAATAAACAGTATCAGCGGAAACAGCTCGTTTGAAATACCGGCCTCAAACAAAGTTTTTACCGTTTCCACAGCGCCGGAATTCGGCAGGTTTACCAAAATCGCGCCAAAGCCGATGGGTAAAAGCAATGTGGGCTCCATGTCTTTTTTTATGGCAAGGTAAATCAGAACACCGCCGATAACCCACATTACCGCTTGCTGCCAGGTTAACTGCAGCAAGTTTGAATAAAGTATTTCCATTGAATAAAACCTCCGTTAAAAATTAAAAAACATTCTCATTATTTTATTATGAAGCAAAATAATGATTGCGTTTGCGGTGCGCGCAGCGCAACGACTACATTTATTATACCATGCGCCCAAATTGGTGTCAATTGGAAAATGTCATGTTTTGCGCGATCTTAACGGCGGAACGCCTTTGGAGGTATGCCAAACTGCTTGGTGAAAACCCGTGTGAAATACATCTGGTCCGAAAAGCCTACACTTAGCGCAATTTCTTTTACGGTTAAATCGGTCTGCTTTAACAGCACGCAGGCGTTCCGAAGGCGCAAGGCTGTAATGTAGTAGGTTGGAGTCATGCCGGTTTTTTGTTTAAACAACACTCGGAAATGGCCGCAGCTTATGTGCTCCAGGTTTGCCAGGTCTTTGACAGAAATGGGTTTTGCGTAGTGCTCGTCAATATACCGAAGGGAAGCACTCAGTGTAACTCCGTCCCTGTTTTCCTCTAACAGGGAAGCTGCCGCCCGGCCAAACAGGGTGCACACATCAACAAGCTTTGAAACAATGGAGGTGTGAAACAGAAAGTCCCGCTCCATAAATTCTGCAAATAACTGCTGAAAGGCACTTAAAATCCGCTCGTCTACCGAAACGTTTATAGGCCTGTTTAAGGGCAGGCGTGCGTTTTCCAAAAGCGCTTCCGCCTTTGTCCCGGTAAAGTGCAGCCAAAAATAGTCCACATGGGTGCCGGGCTTGTTTTTATACATGCAGGGCGTTTTCGGCGGAAAAATTATGAGCTGGCCGCTTTTGAAAGCACAGTTTCTGCCGCCGAACGCAACGCTAAGCTCCCCGCGGCACAGATACATTAAATAAAAATCTTCCCGGCCCTTTTCATGGCCGCCGGAAAAATCGACCTCAAAGGAGCAAACCCCAGCGCAGTTCACATACAGCGGCCTGTCGGTCAGACAGCGGTTGCCGTTCTCAATGTCGATGTCGTCGGTGTAATAGGCTTTGTTGTCCATAAAACTTACCTCGTTAAAATCGTTGTTTTGTCCATAAGTGTGTTTGCTGTGTGCATAGAAAAAAATAAAGTTTGGTGCTATATTATTAGTGTAAGGGAACGGAAGAAAAAAATCAAGTAAAAATGAAATATTTGTTGTGTGCAAGGAGGAGAAATATGAAAAAATCTATGAATGCATGGTCGGCAGCCGCCGACGAAAGCTTTGAAGAAATGTTTTCCCACCTTTCTGCCTGCGGTTTTGCAGCGGTGGAACTGAATGTGGACGAACCGGGCCATTCGGCCCACTCATTAACCATGGAAACAAGCGAGGCAGAGCTTTTTAAAATCCGCGAAACCGCCGCGCAGTTTGGCTTAAAAATTGCCGGCATTTCCACCTCGCTTTACAATGGCACACTGGGAGCAAAAGACGCAGCAGAACGGGAAAAGGGCAAAAATATTTTAAGAAAACAGATGATTTGTGCAGCAGCGCTGGGAACTGATAGTGTGCTGTGCGTTCCCGGGTTGGATGTTTCCGGCGGTGCGTCTTTAAAGGAGGCGTTTGAGGCTTCTTATCTGGCCCTCTCGGAAATGAAGCAGGAAATTGAGGATAGCCAAATTTATGTATGTTTAGAAAACGTGTGGAACGGGTTTTTCACCTCGCCGAACGACATGGCGGTCTTTATCGACCGGCTGAATTCCCCCTATATGAAAGCCTATTATGATGTGGGCAACACCGTTGCGTTTTCCGACACGGTTTCGTGGATTCATATTTTGGGAAAAAGGATTCAGAGAATTCACGTAAAGGGATTTAAACGGAACGGCGGTCTGAACAGCGGCGGCGATTTTGTGGATTTGCTTTCCGGCGACATCAACTGGCCGGCTGTGACGGAGGCGCTTTCCGCTGTTGGGTATGACGGATATTTGACGGCAGAGGTATCTCCCACAAGGGAATACAGCGAAATGCTGACGTTTTATAAAGAGGTGTCTGCTCAGGAGGACGCCATTTTGAAAGGAGCTTTGTTATGATGAAAGTAGCAATGATTGGCTGTGGCGGCATTGGAGAATATCATTTATCACATTTAACCACTTTTGGCGACATCGCACAGTTAGCGGGCTTTTGTGATTTAATATTGGAAAGGGCGGAAAAGTTTGCGCAAGAAACCGGCGGGGGCGCAATGGCTTATACAGATTTTCGCGTTATGCTTACGGAAGTAAAACCAGACGCGGTGTTTGTGTGCGTGCCGCCCTATTGTCACGGCGAAATTGAAGAAGAACTCATCAATCGAAACATCGACTTTTTTGTGGAAAAGCCCCTGACGTTAGACATGGAGCTTGCAAAATCCATTGAAAAGCGGGTGGCAGAAAAAGGGCTTGTTACAGCGGTGGGCTTTCAGTGCCGGTATGACATGCTTGCAGAGCATATTAAGGAGTTTGCAAGGCAAAACCCCATCCCCTTTGTGGACTGCACGCGGTTTGGTTCCATTCCCGAGGTATTTTGGTGGAAGGATAAAAAGCTTTCCGGCGGACAGTTGGTGGAGCAGACCATTCACCAGCTGGACTATATCCGGTATGTGCTGGGAGAGCCGGAAACGGTGTTCTCCATGGCGGCGAGAGGCTTTGTGGAGGCAGCAGACTATGACACCGACGACTTGAGTGCAACAGTGGTACGGTTTGAAAATGGGGCGCTGGCCACCATTGGAACGGGGTGCTATGCAGAAAGCGGCGATGCGTTCGACTCGAAAACCGTTTTCAGCGCCAAAGATAAACGTGGTGAAATGAAGCTGTTAGATACTTTTGAAATATTTGGCGGGCAACAGCAGGAAGAAAACGAAATTGGAAATCTGGTGGTGAAGGGGGACGGGGGACTATCCAGCGCGTCGAAAAACGGCTTGGTTTATCAAAACGAGGGCGACCCGGGCTTTTTGTGCGACAGAACCTTTTTAGAGGCTGTGCTGTCCCGCGATCAAAGCAAAATTCGCTCCACCTACAGCGACGCTTTAAAAACGCTGGCCTTTGGTTTGGCCTGCAACAAATCTATGGAAACGGGACTTCCTGTGCATGTGCAGGATTTGTTAAAATAGTTTCCGGCAAAGTTTGCCTTGACCGATAACCTTCGTTGTGCTAAAATGGTGAAAACAGGGAAGGGAAGTTGATTATATGAGCAATGTAAACATCGTTGCAAACCATGCCCATGTGTTTCCGAAAAGTTTTCGGGAGGATGGGACGGTTGACAGTTTAAAAGCGTTGATGGACGAATGCGGCATTTTAAAGGCCGTGGCCTTTGCGCCTTTTTCGGACATGGTGGAAAACCCCAACCGCTGGCTTGCTGCGGAGTTAAACGGCGAAGACCGCCTTTTGGGATTTGGGACAGTGGATTTTTCGAAGGAAAACATAAAAGACCAGGTAAACGAGATTTTTGCACTGGGGTTTCGCGGCATAAAGCTGCACCCTGCCTATCAAAAATTCAGCCTGGTGAGTGAAAAGGCCTTTGAGGTTTACGGGCAGGCAGAAAAACTGGGGCTCCTGCTATCGTTCCACACAGGCATTCACTGGCACAGAATTCAGGATTATAACGTAATTCTGCATGATGAAATTGCCTATCATTTTAAAAACTTAAAGTTTACCATGGAGCACGTGGGTGGTTATGCCTATTTTGACCAGGCGGTGGGGGTTTTGTGCAATAACCCAAAAACCACCTTTGCAGGTCTGACCAGCGTGTTCGACTGGGAAATGAACAAATTTTGGTATTTAAACGAAAACAGACTGAAAGATTTAATTCACTTAATTGGCGCGGAGCGCTGCATATTTGGTTTAGATTTTCCCTATAACGATGCAGAAAAAACAAAACACGGCATTGCCGTTTTAAACGGCCTTGGGCTGACGGACGAACAAAAGCAAATGATTTTTGGCGGCACGCTGACGCATCTGTTGGGCATTTAAAAAGAAGCACCACGAAAGAAAACAGCAAATGGTAAACAGTGTTTACGTAGTAACTGCAAACTTATTACAAACGCTGACAGACAGGTTACAAGTAAAAGCAGGAAGTAAATCATTTTTCAGAAGTGGCGTGCTTCCTGCTTTTTATTCATTATACTGTTTTTGAGCATTTAATTTTTCGAATTTTCCAAACATTATATAAAATATCTTTTAAAACCAGCATTGCATCCTGCTCGTTGAACTGATATTCCTGCTTTAACTCGTCCAACATAGCATTCATCCTCTGGGCGTAGTTGGGAATGTTCACTTTGTTTTGATATTGCAGTAAAACAGGATACTTTTTTCCCCAAGCATTAGTCCAGTCAATTTTTTTCTCTGTTTCTTCATTTGTCTGGTCAATCATCTCCTGTATTTCTTTTACATCCACATCAAACTCAATGAGTTCATCAAGTGAAATTTTGTAGAGTGCTGCCATTTTCTTTGACTGACGAATGTCTGGAATGGTTTCGTCGGTTTCCCATTTTGAAACGGTTTGTCTGCTTATGCCTAATTTTTCTGCAACATCTTCTTGTGAAAGACCGCACCTTTTTCTTGCGTGGAATAAACTGTTTCCTAAATTCATGAATTTATCCTCCTTAAAGTTGATAGTTTTATTATACTTTGTGTCAATGATCATGTCTATCAACTGCATTTTCTATTTTAGCACGTTATTTTAACATGCTGTGAATAATTTTAAAAGCTGCAATTTTTTTTTGAAATTGTAATTTTATTCCTCATTCTTAGCACTTTCAAACGAGCCGCAGACAGTAACAAAAGAGGCCGAAAACCTGAAAAAGACGGTATGGCCCGAATAAACAGGCTATACCGCCTAACAGAAAAATACTTCCCTATAACTGTAAATCTAAGCCCTTTGGGGTGTTTTTATAGTTATTGTTCGGTTCGAATGGTGAGCTTTTCACCGTCGTAGTCCACAACCATTTTGGTGTCGGGTAGTAGATCTTGTGCGATAATGGTTTTTGCAATGAGCGTTTCCACCTTGCTTTGCAAAAAGCGGCGGAGGGGTCTTGCTCCGTAAACCGGGTCGTAGCCTGCGTTAATGACATAGTCCTTCGCACGGTCGGTTAAAACTACGTCTAATTGCTTGTCGCGGAGGCGGGCACGTAAACTTTCTATCATCAAATCTACAATTTTTTTAATTTGGTCTTTTAAAAGCGGCTTGTAGAACACAATTTCGTCCAATCGGTTTAAAAACTCAGGACGGAAATTTTGTTTCAATAAGGTTTCCACCTCGTCTACAGCCTTTTGCGTAATTTCGCCGTTTGCATCAATGCCCTCGAGCAGATAGGACGAGCCTAAGTTGGAGGTCATGATAATAATGGTGTTTTTAAAGTCCACCGTACGGCCCTGAGAGTCGGTAATGCGCCCGTCGTCTAACACCTGTAGCAGAATGTTGAATACGTCGGGGTGGGCCTTTTCAATCTCGTCAAACAGAACAACCGAGTAAGACTTTCTGCGCACGGCCTCGGTGAGCTGACCGCCCTCCTCATAGCCCACATATCCCGGAGGTGCGCCAATTAATCTGGACACAGAGTATTTTTCCATATATTCGCTCATGTCAATGCGAACGATGTTGTTCTCGTCATCAAACAACGCTTCAGCCAACGCTTTGGCAAGCTCGGTTTTACCCACGCCGGTGGGCCCTAAAAACAGGAATGAGCCAATGGGGCGGTTGGGGTTTTGAATTCCGGCGCGTGAGCGGAGAATTGCGTCTGAAACCTTGTCCACCGCATCGTCTTGGCCGATAACCCGTTTGTGCAGAATTTCCGGCAGGCGCAGAAGCTTCTCGCGCTCACCCTCCATCAGACGGGAAACGGGAATTCCCGTCCAGCGGCCAACAATTTTTGCAATTTCTTCGTCGGTTACCCGGTCGCGGAGCAGGCTGGACGAATTACTTTGGGTCTGTTCTGCTAACTCTTCCTGTTTTTCCAGTTCTTTTTGCAGCTCGGGCAGCTTGCCGTATTTTAATTCCGCCGCGCGGTTTAAATCGTAACTGCGTTCCGCCTGCTCAATTTCGCCGTTTAATTTTTCAATTTCTTCCCGCAGACCCTGCACCTTATTAATTGCTACCTTTTCGTTTTCCCATTTGGCTTTCATTTCCTTAAAGCTTTCCCGCAGCTTGGAAAGGTGCTCCGAAAGCTCAGAAAGCCGTTCTTTCGACAGGTTGTCGCTTTCTTTTTTTAAGGCGGCCTCCTCTATTTCTAACTGCATAATCCGTCTTGAAATTTCGTCCAGCTCTGCAGGCATAGAGTCCATTTCTGTGCGCACCATGGCGCAGGCCTCGTCGATTAAGTCAATGGCCTTGTCTGGCAGGAACCGGTCGGAAATGTATCGGTTTGAAAGCACTGCTGCGGAAATCAGCGCGCCGTCCTGAATTTTCACGCCGTGGAAAACCTCATACCGCTCTTTTAAGCCGCGGAGAATGGAAATGGTGTCCTCCACGGTAGGTTCTGCCACTAAAACAGGCTGAAACCGGCGCTCTAAGGCAGCATCTTTTTCAATATATTGGCGATATTCATTTAAAGTGGTTGCGCCAATACAATGCAGTTCACCCCTTGCCAGCATGGGCTTTAAAAGGTTTCCGGCATCCATTGCGCCGTCTGTTTTGCCTGCACCCACGATGGTGTGAAGCTCATCAATGAAGAGAATGATTTTCCCTTCGCTCTTTCGAATTTCCTCCAAAACCGCTTTTAAACGTTCTTCAAATTCGCCGCGGAATTTTGCGCCGGCAACCAGCGCGCCCATGTCAAGGGAGAAAATCTGCCGGTCTTTTAAGTTGTCCGGCACGTCGCCGGCAACAATTCTGCGGGCAAGCCCCTCGGCAATGGCAGTTTTACCCACGCCGGGCTCGCCGATTAAAACCGGGTTATTTTTCGTTTTGCGGGACAAAATGCGGATGGTGTTGCGGATTTCGTTATCCCGGCCGATTACGGGGTCTAACTTGTTGTTTCTTGCAAGTTCCACCAAATCCTGGCCGTATTTTTTCAAAACGTCGTAGGTGGCCTCCGGCGCGTCGGAGGTCACGCGGGTGTTGCCCCGCACTGTGGCCAAAACCTTCATAAATTCTGACGATTTAATTTGAAAGCGTTTTAAAATCTCTTTTACCGCCGGGTTTGGGCTGTCTAAGATGGACAGCATAATGTGCTCAACCGAAACATAGTCGTCGTTCATATGGTCCGCCTTTTTCTCGGCGTTTACCAAAACCTTATCCACGTCTTGAGACACATACACCGAGCCAGACTCCCTGCCGCTGCCAGAAACCTTGGGCAAACGCTCAATGGCGGTTAAACTGTTTTGGCGGACGGCTCCGTCATCAATGTTCATCTTTTTTAAAAGCTGTGAAATCAGGCCGTCGGCGTCTTCCATTAAGGCGTAAAACAGGTGCTCCTCCTCAATTTGCGCATTGGAATATTCAATCACCTTATTCTGCGCATTTTGGATTGCCTCCAGCGATTTTTGTGTTAATTTTTGTGCATTCATAGGTCAAATCCCCTTTCTTTTCTCAATTCATTAAATTCGTAATTTGGTTTGTTTTAAATAGGTTCGATAAACTGCGGCTGCGGCGTCTACGGCCTCCTCTGTGTTGGGCAAGCAGCCGAAATATGCGTTTAAAGCTGTGTCGAACATCGTGATAAAGTCTTTAATTGCTTTGCCCGTTTCCCCAGCGGAATATTCCAACCCCTCCGGCACGGCCAAAAGTCGGGAAAACCTGCCCGGCTCTGTTTTATAGTTTACGCCTTCTGGTGCAAAAGATTTCTCAAGCTGGCAAAAAACGTAAAAAAATCCGTCCAGCGCGTCGGTAAAGCTTTCACTCTGGGTGCGGAAGCTGACTTTTAGCACGCCGATTGCGTGCCTGGTTTTGTGGGTTAGCTCCACAGAATAGCGCACAGTGGGGTTATATTTATAAGAAAGAGAGCTTAACAGGGACATCATTGCGTCCGATGGTTTTTGCTTCATTCTAAAATTATCCTGCAGGGCAATTTGCTCCAAACTTTCAAATATATCGCGGATACGCATTTCCGGTGTGGTACAGGAGAGATGAGCGGCCAAAACTTCGTTTATCAGCGCACTGCGGCTTAAGCCGCGCTTTGCGGCCGCTTTGTCTGCCGCGGTTACCACGTCGTCGCTTAAAACCAGACTATATACGCTTTTTTTCATCAATGGCACCGCCTTTCTTTTGGTTAATTTTATTATACGGCATAGTTCATAATATGTCAAGCGGATTATATAATATTAATAACGAGTTTACAATTTATTCTAAAATGAAAACGTGCAAGATTTATCATAAAATGGACTGGAACACAGCAAGATATGTGTTGCACGGGCTGTCCTTAAAATGGTATAATGACATTATAAAATATGTATTCAGAAGGGAGACGTATAAATGAAAAAAGTTGTTTGGTGTTTGATTTTGGCATTGATTTTGCCGCTTTTTCCGGTAATACCTGCTTTGGGCGAGGATGCGGCAACGGATAGCGCAATGTTCGTTTTGGAGGACTATGAAAACGGTACACTGGGGGAAACGGCAAAGGTGGTAGGAGCAACCACCAAGCCAGAGGTAACGGCAGGCGACACGGCAGGAAATTCAAAAGGTGCCATGCATGTGAAAACCAGCTCGGATTTTGGCTCGGTGAGCTATGACTTCGGTTCTAAAAAGGACTATACATACGACATTTCCGTGTGGATTAAGGTAGCGGAAACCCCTTTAAAGGACGAGGTGCACTTTATTATTTATAACCTGTCGAAAGAGGACGGAAAAACGTCTTTGTACCGCGACATAGCTGTGAAAAACGCGGGCCTTCAAAAAGACAAGTGGGTGAAGGTATCGGCAGTTTTTGAATGTGACGGTATGGGCAGAAAGGTTGGCGGCGGGGACTTTGAAACCATTCCCATCGGCTCGACAGAAATTCGCATCGGTTCAGGTAGACCGAGTGAGACAATGGCCTCCGGCGTAATTGAATATGTCATGGACGATTTTGTGATTATGCCGCGGGAAAAATATGTTCCCCAAGAAGGCGAGCTCATCACAAACGGCAGTTTTGAGGACGAGGATTTTTTAAACGGCTGGAGTTTTGGCAATTCGGCTGAAGTTACAAAAATAACTCCTGGGGCAAACGGCACCGGTTCGGCGGTGAATATTCGCGTCAAGTCAAACTGGGGAACCATTACGCAGCCGGAGGTGGATATTCGCTTTGGAAGAAGCTATTCTGTGTCTTTCTGGGCCAAGGCTACCAGTTCCGAGGCGGTTGGACAAAAGATGCAGTTTATTTTAGACCGGTCGAA